>JBFMGU010000230.1:0-16755 GCA_040752415.1 Myxococcota bacterium | reverse complement strand
GCACCGATTTCTCGTCGTGGCGGCCGACCTCCCCACGGCGTGGGAGGTGTCGATGTGCCGCCACGCTTGAGCAGTCCGCACAGTGAGCGGCACGGGCTCACTGGGGCGTGGTGCCGCGCTCAGCCCGATGACGAAACCGGGCGCGGCACATCGACACCTCCCACGCCGTGGGGAGGTCGGCCGCCACGACGAGAAACAGGTGCAGCGGAAAGGCGGCCGGGTGGGGGGCCATCTCGCCACCAACCCCGGGCCACGTCGGTCATTCCTCAGGTGCAGCCTCGGCTGCCTGCTACCCACGGGTCACCTGATGCGGATCACGTGGGCGTGAGACGGACGGGATCGGGCTCACGCGAATCCGGATGGGCGCGGCGCTATTGGGACGACGTTCATTGCTCCGCTGAGCATGCTGGGAAGGCTGGCCTCGTTGATTCCCGCGCCCAGGCGACAGACACACCGGCTTTTCGGGGTTCGCCGGGTTCCAGGTTGCGCCGCCAGATCGTGCCATCTCCCACGCACCGCAAGGGACGGCCCGAAGTCCATTCCCATGACGAGAATCCTTAGTGGATGAGACGGATTTGCCCCGCACCAGTGGGGACGGTGGCCCAGCCGTAGTTGGTGGGGGCCACAAAGATGCCGTACGCGGGGGCGTAGAGGACGCCGCCAATCTGGTGGAAGCGCGCGCTGCTCAGAGGGCCGTTGTCCGCGCCGCATTCCTGGCTGTTTCCAGCAAAGGTGGTGGTCTCACCGGTGGTGGCGTTGACGTGTCGCAAGACGCATCCGGTCCAATCCGCGACGAGATACCCATTGCCCAGTTGGGTCATCTTGCTTGGGTAGGAAAACTGCGCGGTGGCGGCGGGACCGTCGACCACCCCCTGCGTGCCTTCTCCTGCCAGGAGCGTGGAGCTTCCGTCGGACGGCTGCAGAACTTTCAATTTGTTGTTGAGCGTGTCGGAAACCACCAAAGCGGACCCATCCAACGAGGGAATCAGCCCGTAAGGGCAGTTGAAACGGGTGGTGGCCGCGTCCCCGACGGCGTCGCCCAGCTCCGGTCCGCCCGAGAAGGTCGAGAGGGTACGCAGGAGCAGGTCCACGGTCACCACCCGGTGCGCCTCACCACACTCCGACATGTAGAGAACGCCGTCGACGAACTGGAGCGCGCCCCCGGCGTATCCGACAATGTCGATTTCGCTCGTTGTCTCTCCGGTCAGCAGGCTCACCGTGCGCACGGCGCCGCCCGTGGGGTTGGCCCAGTTCACGTCGGTTACCACCAGCAGGTCGCCTTGAAGCTCCAGGTCGTCAGGCTGCACAAACGACGCCGTACCGCCGGTGCCGTCGGTGGAGTCCACCAGGCCAAAAGCTCCGTTCCCGGCGAGCGTGGTCACATTGAATGCCGAGGGAATGATGGGCTCCTGGAAACCTGAAAGATCCACCACGCGCAGTCGGTAATTGTTTCCATCCGTCACCACCAGATCCTGACCCACCAGCAGAAAGTCATTGATGGCCTCACTGAACTGCGCAAGGTCCCCCGCGCCATCGGCAAACCCTGGGGTATCCGTCCCTGCCAGCAGACTCACCTGGGTGAAGTCCTTGTAGATGAAGTTCTCCGGCGCGCGCACCGTTTCCGCGCCCAGACTCACGGCCACGTCCACCGCGCCGGCAGCGAACACGGGCGTCACACACGTGGCGGTTGTATCATTCAACACCACCACGGAAAGACACGGTTCACCGTCGAACGACACCGTCAAGCCGTCCGCAAACCCGCTGCCGGTGATGGTGATGGTCAGTCCGCCCGCCACAAATCCCGTGAGGGGCGCCACCGACGTGACCGTGATTGGCACACCCCCGCTGGATGAGCTGCTGGAGCCCGACGACGACGACGACGACGATGAGAACGAGGACGAGGCCGACGCCGACGCTGAAGTGGATCCCACCACGCCGCTGGAGGAAGTCGAAGTGAGCGACCCGCCGGAGCTGGACGTGCTCGTGGCGGAGGAGGTGGCTGAAGAGGTCGTGGTCGAGGTCGACCCGGTGGAGCCCGTTGTCGTACCGGTGCTGCTCGCGGAAGTGGATGTCGTTGCCGAGGTGCTCGGAGTGCCCGAACTGCTGGCCGCTGAGGAAGTCCCCGAGGATGTGCTGGTGCTTGTCCCGGAGCCACTGGATGTGGACGCGGTCGTCGTGGACGCGCCCGACGACGACCCTGTGGACGACGACGATGACGCACCCGAACTGGAACTGGAAGAAGCGGTAGACGCCGCGGTGGTGGAATCACTGCTGTCCGACGAAGTTCCACCTCCACATTGACGACACCCCGACACCAACAAAGCCAAACCCATCAACAGACCAAACCGACGCATTCTCTGCTCCGCGGCCCCCGAGACACCGACTGAGCTGAGATACCCGCTTTTGAGTGGTTCCGTCACGCCCGCCAGGATCTCGAGGATGTTCTCAAAGTGCGCCAGTGCTCTGCCCGCCTGGAAATGGACAGTCAGCGGGAGCGCGGCAGCCCGCGTGCCAGGAAATCGCGCTCCATGGTCGCCGATCTTCCGCAGCAGCTCTTCCTCGCGCCGCTCCCAGTCGCTACCTGCACCGCTCTCGAACACCAAGGCAGCGTTCTCGACGAGCTGACGCTTCCACTGACCCACCTGCTCTGGATGCACCCCGTGATCAGGGCCGCACCCGCATGAAGGTCTGCTCATACTCGGGGACGCCTGGAACAAGCGTGAGAACATCGTCCCTGAGGGCGAATGGCATGGTGACTTTGTTCTCGCCCTCAAATGCGAAGGTGATCTCATCGCGGTCCACGGTAAAACGACCCTTGCTGGTGGTGAACGGGACTCGCAACTGCGCCAGGCCAGCGCTGGTGAATTGCCAGAACGCCTGGCCTCCTGTGTAGTGCGTGAAGGTCCAGGTTCCGACGATGGCAGCTTGCCCTCTGACTGCTTTGCCAACGCGCTGGAGCTGTTGACGATTGTCTGGCACACCGTCATCGAGGATCAGGGTGTCGCCGACGATCTTGTAGGAGCTGGCCTCGGTGTCGGCGTCTGCGTTCCCCGAGCTGAGGCGCAGGAGGAGCGTCGTGCCCTCAGTCCGGTACTGGAAGTCCACCAGCGCTCCAAACTGTCTGATGGCGCTGCCATCCGGGGCAAGTACCAGGTAGGTGCCGAGGCCGCCCTTCGTCCTTGCTTTTGCCGCCCATGCGCCGGCCAATTCGCCACCCGTGGTACCGATGTCCACCTTCGGCGCAGCAACGGCAAGGGCAGCGACTGCAACGGTTGCGAAATGCTTGACCATCGGTTCGGCCCCCCTCAAGGAACGGTTCGGCGTGGTGTTCTGCAATGAGGTTGCCAAGTCGGGATGCGTCGCCGCGTCGTCGATCTCCGAGGCTGACCGAGGACGATCGGGCTGCGGGCGTGGGTCTCTGGTGTGGAGCTCAGAGGGATGGCCGGCGCAATCGCGTGTGAGGGGCGACGGTGCACCGCGTTGCACGCGAGCGTTCCAAGCAGTGGGTTGAGGGTGCGCCAGGAACGGCAGCGGATGCTCGGGTGCGCCGCAACGCCGTCGGGGTTGGCCGTCCCAGCGCAAGCTCCGGCCTCGTGTCCGACGGGACGTGGAGCGCTAGGTAGGCTTGTCGTGGAACCCAGGATGCATTCCGGTCATACGCTCCACCTGGTTGCGTGGTTGCTGTTTGCCCTGGCGCCCGGCTGCCGGAACACCTCCTCCGACGCTCCAGCCCCGGAACAGGTTGCCCTTCGCGTGGCGTTGCTGCTGCCCGACACACCCGACGACCACGGTTGGAGCCAGGCGGGGTACCAGGGGTTGAAGCGCATCGAGCGCGAGCTGGGCGCCGAGGTGGTCTACACCCCCAGCGTGACCGCGGACGCTGCCGAACCGATCATCCGCGACTACGCGCGCGCCGGCTTTGATTTCGTGGTGGGCCACGGCGGGGAGTACATCCCGTCGATGGAGAAGGTGGCGCCGGAGTTTCCCCAGGCCCGCTTCGCCGTGGTGGGTTCCTACCCCGGCAACAACTTCAACCTGGGAGCGCTGAGCTTCCGCGACGGCGAGCTTGGCTACCTGTGCGGTGCGGTGGCGGCGCTGCGCAGCGCTTCGGGCAAGGTGGCGTTCATTGGCGGGGTCCCCTATCCCCACATGAAGGAGCAGGCCGTGCTGTTCGAGCGCGGCGCCAAGGCCACCAAGCCATCCGTCAGCGTCGAGGTTCACTGGCTTGGGAGCTGGTATGACGAAGGCAAGGCGGCGTCCATTGCGCGGATGTTGATCCGTCGGGGCTTTGACGTCCTGCTTGCTGATGCTGATGCCGCCGGAGTGGGCGTCTTTCGGGAGGCAAAGGCCGCGGGGGTCCATGCCATTGGTTGGGCCGTCGACCAGAACCACCTGGCGCCCGAGAGTGTGGTCACCAGCGGCATCCAGCGCGTGGACGTCCTGTTGCTGAACGGCGCGCGGTTGGTGGAGCAGGGGCGGTGGGAAGGGAAGCAGTACAAGTTCGGGCTGCGGGAGGGCGCGCAATCCCTGGCGCCGTTCCGTGGCCTGCTGTCCGACGACGACGCGGCCACGGTGCAACGCGTTGAAGCGGACATCCTGGCGGGGCGGGTGGAGGTCACGCCGTGATCGAGCGAAGCCGGATGACGAGCGGCACTGATTCCCGCGCCAAGGCTGGGGCTGCACCCGCGCTGCGTTACCGGAAGCTCGCCACCACACTGCGATTGGTCCCGGATGGTCCGCCGGCGGTGGTGACGACGTAACCGGTCTGGCTCTGCGCCAGGAAGGCGTGTGCGCCGCTGTAGAGCGTACCGGTGCCCTCATTGATGACGCCGCCGTACTGGGGCTCGGGCCCGCTCCACGTTGCGGTGGCGCCCATGGAGCTGTTCTTGGTCAAGGCGCCCAGCACCACGCCGCCGGCGGGCACATCCACGTTCAGCGCCCCGGGGTCTGGCCCGTCGTAGGTTGCGGTGTCGACGGGTGCACTGGATTGCAGCCCCTGAAGCGACCAGATGCCCACGGCGCAGCGCAGCCCCACCGAGCCGCTGGTCTGCACCACGACGTCCGCACCACTCACCAGGGGCGCATCCACGATGAACAGCGCGGTGGGAGCGCCCGCGCCCTGGTTCTCATGCACGGAGATGACTTTGACGCCGCTGACGCCGCCCACCGTCACGCCGCTGATCGCCGTGTTTCCGTTGGTGGAGGTGTGCACCATGACCGCGATGAGCCGGCCGGGAACCGGCGTGCCCAGGCTCTGGTCGGGGAACGTGAAGGGGCTGTCCGCAGCGGTGGCGGCAAAGCCCAGAAAGGTCACCGCCACGCCGGTGCTCACCGTCCAATCCGTCGCAACGTTGCCGGCCATGACGGTGGCGGTGTGGGCGGCACTGCCCAGGGGGCTGCTGAACAGGCGCAGTTGGACGTATCCGGAGGCCTGGAGGACGGCCGCCGTGGAACCCCAGTCCAACCTGACCATGGAGCACGCTTGATCCGCGCACACGCGATACTCCGGGTTTCCGTCTCCCTGCACGGTGATCCCGGCGCTCGCGCCGTCGACGTGCACCTCCACGACGTTGGATTCCACCAGGACCCCCGTCGCAACGTTGTCCACGTTGACGAACTCCCCCAGGAAGGCCAGTCCGCCGCTTGATGACGACGAGATTGACGCGGTTGACGAGCTGGAGCTGGAGGCGGTGGATACTGCCGCGGAAGACGTGGATGCGCTGGCACTGCTGCTGGTTGCCACGCCGCCGGTGCTCACCGCCGAGCTGGAGGTCAGCGACGTGCTCACCGACGCGCTGCTGGAGGTGGCCGACGCGCTGGATGCTGTGGCGGTGGACACGCTGGATGAGGTGCTGACGCCGCTCTGGGTGCTGGTGGACGACGCTGCGGTGCTGGCCGTGGAGGTTGCGGCCGTGCCGGAGGAGCTCGCGGTGCTGGACGTCGCGGAGGTTGTTGCGGAGGTTGCTGCGGATGCGCTGCTGGTGCTGCTGGCCGACGTCGTCGATGCGGAGCTTCCGCTGGAACCCGCGGCGTTGCTGCTGGTGCTGGAAGAACCGGTCACGTGCGTGCTGGCGCCGGTTCCACCCGGCGTGGCGGGGACACAACGTCCGTCCAGGCAGTCCTCTTCACCGGTACAGTCGCGCTGCGCATTGCACGCGCGGACGCAGCGCCCGTCCTCCGGAATCTCATTTTCCTGGCACCGCACGCACGCGGGCCCGGACCACCAGACCGCCACTCCCAACGCCGCCAGCGCCGCAAGGCCATGACCACGCATGGCGCTCAGGTTATCACGCGGTGACCGCGCAACCATGAACTTCGCCGACGGACCCGCCCGTGGACGGCGTGCTTCGCCCCCCCGGACGGCACCCTTGGCGCGGCTTCAATTCAAACCGTACGCCTTTGCCAACAACTCATACGAATGCACCCGCGGCTCCGGGTCATGCGTGACGGTGGTGATCATCACCTCATCCGCGTGCGTCCGACGCACCATCTCGTCGACGCGGGCCTTCACCGCCGCCACGTCCCCGATGATCTGCATCTGCCGATACGTCTCCGCCACCACGCGCTCCTGCGGCGTGTACCGGTACGACAGCGCCTCCTCCACCGACGGGAGTACCGTGGGCTGGCCCGTCCGCAGGCGAACCCAGACGAGCTGCATCGGCGCCGCCAGGCGTTCTGCTTCTTCATGCGTGTCGGCGCAGATGACGCTCACGGTGAGGATGGCGTGCGGCCTTGGGAGCGCGCCGGGCTGGAAGCGACGACGGTAGGCGAGCATCGGGCCGTCGGGCGGCGTGGGCGAGAAATGCGCGGCAAATCCAAACCCGTGCCCGAGCTCCGCCGCGAGGTCCGCGCTGAAGCCGCTGGAACCAAGCAGCCAGACCGGCGGGAGCCGGGCGTCGCGGGGCATGGCCTTGACGTCGTGGAAAGGGTGGCCGGCGGGAAATGCGTCGTGGCCGAATGCCAACAGTTCCGCGAGCTGCTCGGGGAAATCATCCGCCGTCAGCGCTTCCCGGGAACGCCGCAGCGCCAACGCCGTGAGCTGGTCCGTTCCCGGCGCGCGCCCGAGACCCAGGTCGATGCGGCCGGGATGCAGCGCCTCGAGCATCCGGAAGTTCTCGGCGACCTGCAGCGGCGAATGATTGGGCAACATGACGCCTCCGGCGCCCACGCGTATCCTCGTCGTCACCTCGGCGGCCAAGGCAATCATCATCGCGGGTGTGGTGCTGCCGATCATGGGCATGTTGTGGTGCTCGGCGAACCAGTGGCGGGTGTAGCCCAGAGCGTCGGCGCGCCTGGCCAGCGCAAGACTGTTGCGCACCGCAGCCGCCGCGGTGCCGCCGGACACGACCGGGACGAGGTCAAGAATGGACAGGGGGAGGGACATGGGCGCCGCCATACCCATCGACGGGGTCGGCGTCCGGTGCAACCGACGCGGCGGCCGGAAGCGGGGTGGGGTCATCCGCCTTCGACGGGGCGCGCACCAACTCATCCAGCTCGTGGTCAGCGCGTGTTGCAGACCCGGGGACGCGCAGGAACGCGTGCTGTTCCCGTTGGCGACGGGCGCGGGTCCGTCCCAGGTCCGCTTGTGCGGGGAGTGGCGGGCGTGTGGAGAAGCTGGAATACGCGCCCAGCCTGCGATGACGCCCGACCGTGCGGCTTCAGACCATGAAACCGGATGACAGCCACGGCCACGGACCGTTAGCGTCCGCGCTGATGCTTTCCCGCTTCATCCCAGACGAGGTCCAGCCATGACCATGGTGGACGCCCAGGCGCGTGAGGCCATCCGCACAAGGCTGGACCGCAATCTCGTCGTGGAAGCGGCCGCGGGGACGGGAAAGACCACCGCGCTCGTCGGGCGCATGGTGAGCGTGCTGGCCGAGGGGCTGGCGCGCGTGGACTCCCTGGTGGCCGTGACGTTCACGGAGAAGGCCGCTGGTGAGCTGAAGCTGCGCATGCGGTCCGAGCTGGAGCTTGAGCGTCAGCGCAGCAACGACCCCGCCCGCCGGATGCACCTGGAAGGCGCGCTGGCGCACCTCGAGGAAGCGCACATCAACACCATCCACGGCTTCTGCGCCGACCTGCTGCGCGAGCGTCCCGTCGAGGCGCGCATTGATCCGCAGTTCGCGGTGATGACGGAGCCGGAAGCGGAGCGGCTCTACACGCAGGCGTTCTCGTCGTGGTTGCAGTCCCGACTGGAGGACCCGCCGGAGGGTGTCCGTCGGAGCCTGGCACGTCGGATCGAGCGCGTGTGGTCCGGGGGTGAGTGGGAGGATGACGGACCGGTGGAGCGGTTGCGTCGCGCCGGTTGGACCCTGGTGGGCTGGCGGGACTTCCCCACGCCGTGGCAACGCCCAGAGTTCGCCCGCGCCAAGGCCATCGACGAGGTGCTGGAGAAGGTCCACGCGCTGGCCGACCTCACCCGCAATCCCCGACGGGACAACGACAACCTCCACCAGGACACCGCACGCGCCCGCCGCCTCAGCGACGACGTGCGCCGCCTGGCCGAGCTGGGCCGTCGTGACGACGATGCCATGGAGTCCACGCTCATCAACCTGCTGCGCGACCGCTTCTTTGCCAAGCCGCGCCAGGGCTACGGGGACCTGTTTGGCCAGGGCATTCCCCGCCAGCAGGTGCTGTCCGCGCATGACGCGTTGCTGGCCGCCTTGCGTCGCTTCCAGGAGGACGCGGATGCCGACCTGGCCGCGCTGCTCCACGGCGAGCTGCAGGGGAGCCTGGCGGGTTATGAGACGCTGAAGCAGCGCACCGGGAGACTGGACTTCGTGGACCTGCTGGTGCGCGCGCGCGACCTGCTGCGCGACCATGACGACGTCCGCGCCCATTTCCAGAAACGCTTCAGCCACATCTTCGTCGACGAGTTCCAGGACACCGACCCGCTGCAGGCCGAGATCCTGCTCCTCCTCGCCGCCAATGATCCCGCGCAGCGCGTGTGGCGCGACGTGGTGCCCGCGCCCGGCAAGCTGTTCGTGGTGGGGGACCCCAAGCAGTCCATCTACCGGTTCCGTCGCGCCGACGTGGGCATCTACCAGGACGTGAAGCGCATGATGGAGGAGCGCGGAGCGTTGTGCGTGCAGCTCACCAGCAGCTTCCGCGCGGTGCGCACCATCCAGCAGGTGGTGAACCAGGCGTTCACGTCGGTGATGGACGGGAGCGCGGAGAAGCTGCAGGCCAGCTACGTCCCGCTCTCGCCGGTGCGGGAGGATTACCGCGGGCAGCCTTCCGTCGTGGTGCTCCCGGTTCCGCGACCCTATGGCAAGCGCGGCATCACGGCGTGGGCCATCGAGGAGTCGCTCCCCGACGCGGTGGGCGCGTACGTGCACTGGCTGCTGACCGAGAGCGGCTGGACCGTCACCGAGCGCGAGCGCCCCGAGGAGCGGATTCCCATCCAGCCCCGACATATCTGCCTGCTCACCCGTCGCCTGGAGAGCTTTGGCAACGACATCACCCGTCCCTACGTGCAGGCGCTGGAGGCGCGGAGTGTTCCGCATCTGCTCGTCGGAGGCCGCTCGTTCCATCACCGCCAGGAGGTGGAGACGGTGCGCGCGGCCCTCAGCGCCATGGAGTGGCCCGACGACGAGCTGAGCGTGTTCGCCACGCTGAAGGGCTCGCTGTTTGCCATCCCCGACGACGTGCTCTTGCACTACCGCCACGCGCACGGGCGCTTCCACCCGTTCCGCATCCCGGAGGCGCTGGCCGCCCCCGAGCTGGAGCCGGTGGTGCAGGCGCTGGCGTTGCTGCGCCGGTTGCACCGTGAGCGCAATCGTCGTCCGGTGGCGGAGACCATCAGCCTCCTGCTCGAGGCCACGCGCGCGCACGCCGGCTTCGTGTTGCGACGAAGCGGTGAGCAGGCGCTGGCCAACGTGCTGCACCTGGCCGAGCTGGCGCGGCAGTACGAGGCGTCCGGGGGAATCTCCTTCCGCGGCTTCGTGGAGCAGCTCCAGGACGACGCGGGCGCGGGCAACGCACCGGAAGCGCCGATCCTCGAGGAGGGCACCGACGGCGTGCGCATCATGACGGTGCACAAGGCCAAGGGGCTGGAGTTCCCGGTGGTGATCCTGGCGGACATGACGGCGCGGATGACCTTCACGCACGCCGCGCGTCATCTCGACACCGCGCGCAACCTGTGTGTGCAACGCATTGCCAGCTGGCTGCCGCGGGAGCTGCTGGAGCACGAAGCGGAGGAGCTGGGGCGCGAGGAAGCGGAGGGCGTGCGGGTGGCCTACGTGGCCGCCACGCGGGCGCGCGACCTGCTGGTCATCCCCGGTGTTGGCGACGGGAAGTACGAAGGAAGCTGGTTCAGCCCGCTGTACGACGCGGTGTACCCGGATGAGGACCGTTGTCGACGACCGATGAAGGCGCCGGGGTGTCCCGCGTTTGGCAAGGACACCGTGTTGGAGCGCCCCTCCATCGACGGGCGGGGCATGGCCACGGTGGCGCCGGGCTGGCACGTCATGGGCGACCACGGCGTGGTGTGGTGGGACCCGCAGGTGCTCAAGCTGGGTGAGCAGCCGAGCTTTGGATTGCGCCAGGAGGAGCTGCTGGGCAAGGACGCGCCCCCCGACGTGGTGGCCGCGGACGTGAAGGCGCACGAAGCGTGGCGCAACGCGCGGGATGCCGCGGTGGCGCAGGGGACCACGCCCTCCCTCGAGGTCAAGACGATCACCGAGCGCGCCGAGGAGCCGCCCGGTCCCCACGCGCCCACCATGGAGGTCACCGTGGTGGAGCTCCCGCGCCAGGGCGCCTCCGCCGGCATCCGCTACGGCAGCCTGGTGCACGCGGTGTTGGCGGTGATTCCCCTCGACGCCACGGCGGAGCAGGTGCAGCAGGTGGCGGAGGCCCAGGCGCGGGTGCTCGGGGCCACCGCGGAGGAAGTGCGGAATGCGTCGCGGGCGGTGCACCACGCGTTGTCCCATCCCATCCTGCAGCGCGCGCGGGACGCGGTGGGGCGGGGCAAGCTCCGTCGGGAAACGCCGGTCACCTTGCGTGAGCCCGACGGCACGTTGCTGGAAGGCGTGGTGGACCTGGCCTTCCACGACGGGAACACCTGGACCGTGGTGGACTTCAAGACCGACGCGGAGATGGAGAAGGCGCTGGAGGTCTACAAGGCGCAGGTGCGCCACTATGCCGCCGCCATCTCGTCGGCCACCGGGGTGCGCGCCGTTCCCGTGTTGCTGCGGATCTGACAGCCCGGGGTTTCCTCCGTCCCGGAAAACCACGACGCCACAAACCTGACAAAAGTTGACACAGGGCGGCCTTAGGGTGCGGCGGAAAGGAGCTTCATCCCATGAAGAAACTCGAAGGAAAGGTGGCCCTGGTGGCGGGCGCGACCCGCGGCGCAGGGCGAGGCATTGCGTGCATGCTGGGCGAGGCCGGCGCCACGGTGATCTGCACCGGTCGCAGCGTCCGGGGGAAACCGGCCACCGGGACGCGCCCGGAGACCATTGAGGAGACCGCGGAGATGGTGACGGCGCGCGGCGGACGGGGCGTGGCCATCCAGGTGGACCACACCGTGGACGCGCAGGTGGAGGCGCTGTGCGCGCGCATCAAGCAGGAACACGGCCAGCTGGACGTGCTGGTGAATGACGTCTGGGGCGGCGACGAGCTCACCGAGTTCGGCCAGCCGTTCTGGAAGCTGGACCTCGCCAAGGCCCGGCTGATGCTGGAGCGCAGCCTGCTCTCGCACATCATCACCGCCCGCTACGCCGTGCCGCTCATGCTGGAACGCCGGCGCGGCCTGGTCGTGGAGATCACCGACGGGGACAGCTTCGGCTACCGCGGCAACCTCCTCTACGACCTCGTGAAGATGGCGGTGATCCGGCTGGCGTTCGACATGGCGCGTGAGCTGCGACGTCACCCCATCACGTCGTTGGCGGTGACGCCGGGGTTCCTGCGCTCGGAGGCCATGCTCGACCTCTTTGGGGTGACCGAGGCCAACTGGCGCGACGGTACCGCCAAGGAGCCCCACTTCATCGCGTCGGAGACGCCGTTCTACGTGGGCAAGGCGGTGGCCGCGCTGGCGACGGATCCCAACGTGGGCGCCAAGGCGGGACGCGTGTGGAGCTCGTGGCAGCTGGCCCGGGAGTACGGCTTCAAGGACGTGGACGGCTCCCAGCCGGACTGGGGCGCCTACTTCGAGAGGACCTTTGGCCGGCGCTACGTGGTGGCGGATGAGGCCGCGTACGCGTCGTGGCAGAACGGGCCCATGGAGCTGGTGTCCCCGGATTGGCCTAAGGAAGACTAAGCATCACACCACCACGGTGGGATCCGTCTCCGTCCGGCCCGGCTCCTCCTTGGGATCCAGCGTGATGCCGGTGGTGGCGGTGCGCGTGTAGTTGTAGCCGAACCAATCCTTCATCTCGTACTCGTAGGTGGCCACGGGCTTCTGCTGGTTGGTGTGCACCTTCCCGCTCTTGTCCGCGCCGGTGTAGCGCTCGATGGTGAGCTTCTTGCCGTGCTCCTTGACGAAGATCTTCGTGTGCACGCCACCGTCGGTGTAGTGGCCGCCGCCGTGGGCCAGGCCCTTGTTGCCCTCGGTGAGCACGGCCTTTCCGTCCTCGCCCGGCCACGGGTCGTACTCGATACCGTTGGCGTAGGCCTGCCAATGTGAGCCGCCGGCTGGGTCCTTCGTGCTCGAATACCGGTGCAGGACGACGTCGGGCATGTCGTTGCCCAGCATCTCGCGGCACTTGCCCACCAGCTTCATCATCTCGTCGGTGGAAGCCCCGTTGCTGACGTTGATGTACTTGCGCGACATCACCTCGGCCAGGGTGCGCACGTCGCTGGGCGAGTACTTGCCGCTGTGGATGCGCTCCAGCGCCTGGCGGAACGCCGGGTCGTTCTTGACCCGCTTGTCGTCCTTCAGCTTGCCCGCCAGCTTCTGCACGCTGCTGGGATCCTTCAGCATCATGCCGCCCAGCAGCGCCATGGGGCCGCAGGTCCGCGTGTCGATGCTGGTGGACTTGTCGCCGTCGACCTGGGTCATCCCGGAGACGAACTCCTTGCGGGCCACCAGGTCCGTCTGCAGCGTGGCGCCGGTGAACGTCTTGCCGTGGATGGTGTTGCCCTTGGCCACGCGCTCTTCCGCCTTGGCGTCCTCGTCCGTGTCCAGGGAAACGCGCCCACCCTGCGACTTCACGTCGTCACGCTCAGGCAGGGACCGGGTGATCCGGCTCTGCATGAGCCCCGCGTGGATGCTGTGGCGCTGCATGAGCATGGCGCTGTGGGCGCTCTCCGCGGATGCGGTCCGCACCGGTGTCGACGTTGTCGTGGTGGGCCGGTCCGGGGTGGGAACGCTGGCGGGGGCCGCGGCCTTGGCGGGAGCGCTGACTTCCATGGTCATGACGACGGGAGCCAGGGACACGGAACGCGGAGCGGATGCGGTGCGCAGGGTGGTCATGTCGGAACCTCCGTGGGGGCGCGCCCCGTGAAGCGTGCGCCTGTATCGGGCGGAGATCCGAGAGCGTTCCGTGGTTTCCGTCGTGATGACGTTTGCCTACCTGTTCACACAGTGTGCGGGACCGTGGTCATTCCCGTCGTGGCGCGGGGATCGACGACGTGGTCCGCCGTCGCGGGGACCCGCGCCACGACGTGGGAATCACTGCGCGCCGCTGGTCCAGGACGCGTAGCCCACCATGTTGCCCTGGCTGTCCTCGAGATAGACGGCCAGGTCCTGCGCGTCCTCGGCCAATCCCGCCACCGGCTCCACCTCCCGCACCGTCAGCACGTCGTCACGACCGAAGCGGCCATCACCGTTGCGGTCGGTGGTGAGGGTCGCCGCGCCGCTTGCCGCCGTCAGCAGCGCAATCTCCTCCGACGACACGCCGGGAATGTACCGGTAGATGCGCGCCTGCAGGTCGGTCAGCGGCACCGCGGCATGGCCCGCGACCATGGTGACGGTGAACAGGATGTCCGCCCCGGCGGTCAGCGACCCGGGCGCGTCCTCCAGCGCGACCTCCGCGCCGCTCCACGCACCCCACGCCACGTGCTCGTAGTAGTTGAAGCCACGACGCACGCTCACGCTCACGCAGTGGGTGAAGTGGTAGGGCGCGGTGAACCACATGTGCACGTCGGCGGATTCCTGGACGCGCAGCAGCTCGCCCGTTTCCCAGGTGGTGTCGTCGTCGCCGCTCACCAGCGAGAGGTGCTGGGTGCCCGCGAAGGTCACCGGCGGCTCACAGCCGTCCATGACATCCACGCGGATGTCGGAGATGGGCAAGCTGCGCATGACGTCGTCAAAGCGCGCGGTGAAGAGGACGTCGGGATTCTCGGTGAGCGGCGCGGGGTCATCCTCGATGACGAGCTGGATGGGCTGCTCGTCGAGCGGCGGCGGCAGCGCGCGCGGAACCCACCACTGGGAGGAGACCTGGCGCGGCGGCGTGGTGCGGGTATCCAGCAGCGTCACGGGATAGTTCCCCGGCTCGGTCAGGCTGCCAAAGAGGTTGACGCCGTTCTCCGCCACCAACAGCGCGTCGCCCGCGGAGAAGACCGTGTTCTCGTCGTTGTCCACCAGCGTGATGCTCTCCGCTCCCAGGGTGACGGTGCGGCCGGTCTCATCCACCACCACGTCCACCCGCAGCGCGTCCACCGGGATGGTCAGCGTTCCGCCGCGGTGCTCCAGCGTGAAGAGGATGTCCTGTCCGTCGGTGACGTCGCCGGGCTCGTCCACCAGCGCCACGCTGGCGCCGTCTCCGCCGCCGCCGGTGCAGGGCCACCAGGAGGGCGGATTCCCGGTGATGTCCCAGATGCTGGCGCGACACGCCTCGGGGCTGCTGGGGTCGGAGCAGCCAATCAGGTCGTAGCGCTCGACGATGGGGCACACGGAATCCGGCGTGGTGGTGAAGTACACCGTCTCCATGCCGAAGCACTCCGCCACCGCGTCGGCGGGCAGCGGCTCCTCCGGGTAGCGGTAGGGCGGGCCTTCAGCGCCGGGCAGGCAGATGAGGCTGCGCATCTCCGGGCTGTTGCGCAGTGCCACCTCCACGGTGCCTTCCGTGAGGATGGTGCAGTTGAACAGGCCCGTCATGTCGTCGATGGTGACCTTGAGGATGGAGAAGCCCTGCGGCGGCTCCACGGTGCAGTCATAGAGGCCCTGGAACAGCTTCCACAGCGGTGACAGCTCACCGTTGCGATACAGCACCAACATGTCCTGCACGGCGGACTCATCCACCGCCACGCTGGCGCCCAGGATGGTGTCGACGGACTCCTGCGCGCCGGGCGTCACCATGTCCAGGCGGGCGTTGCCGTTGCCGTCGCGGAACACCACCACCGCGCCCAACCCGAACTCCGAGCTCTCTCCGACGGTGAGCAACGCGGGCTCGGGGATCTCCGTGATGGGGACCTCGAAGCTGTTGCTGCTGGGATCCAGCGGGACGCCCTCCGCCGCCACGCGGCCATACGCGTGCAGGTGCGCGCACAGCCCCAGCTGGTTGAGCGTGGCGTGGTCGTCGGGATCCTCCAGGTCCAGCGGCGGTTCGACGACGATGGGCGCCAGGCAGTCCAGCAGCTCCTGGTTGTAGGCATGCCATTGCAGCGCGGCGCCCAGGTCGGAACCGTTGAGCGCGCCGTTGGTCTCCGCGCGCACCACGTGAAGGTTCCCACTGCTGCCGCCCGACGAGGAACCGCCGGAAGAGGTTGATGACGACGAGGAAGACGCCCCGCCCGCCGCCGCGCCGGGGTCCTCCGTGCCATTGCCGCACGCCGCGGTCAGACCAACGGCCAGCAACCCGGCCAGAGTGCCCATTTGAATTGGAAGTCGCTTCATGATGAAAGGCTCCTATGTGCCACACGGTGCACGCCGTTGGCAGTCCCCGTTTGGGCAGCGCCTTCCGGATCCGTCACGAAGAAGAAAAATGAATGCCCGTGACGGATCTGCCGGGCTGCGCCCAAATGGCACCGGATGGGCCCGTCACGGGCGGAGGGAGCGTGGTGTGCGGCTGCGGCGCGGATGTTGGTTGGCCATCATGCTTGTCGCCACCGGCGCGTGCTCATTCACCGTCGAGCTGGGTGAGGCGCCGGTCCCGCCCCCGCAGCGCATTGACGGCTGCACCGCGCTGACGCCGGGTGGGCCGTTGGAGCTGGGCGCGCAGGTGGTGGGGCGGCCGGTCTACCGCACCGTGGTGGTCCGCAACTGCGTGGATGCGCAGCGTCCCTTTGTGCCACGCGTGCAGGGGGACCGGGACACCTGGATGGTGTTTGACGACGAGGGCGCCGCGGCCGTCGAGCGCGCGTTGTATCCCGGTGAGGAGATCAGCCTCACGGTGCAGTTCCTGGCTCCGCGCGCCGGCGACGTGGTGGCCACGCTGTGGGCGGAATTCCCCGACGAGCAGGTTCCCCTGGTGATGACCGGGACGGGGCGGGAAGGTCCGGACCTGACGCCGCGCCTGGACTGCAGCGTCGACGCGCGCGTGGTTCCCTCCAGCCTGGTGCTGGGACCGGAGACCGACCCGCAACACCCGGAGACCTCGCTGGCGCTGCACGGCGTGCAACCCGGCGAGTGCTTCGAGGTCACCGGTGACGTCGTCATCCTGGGAACGCCGCTGCTGGACCTGGATGTGCTGGGCGGGCTCCGTCGCGTGGGCGGGCGTCTGCTCATTGGCCACGAGCTGGGCGGGAACCAGGCGCTGCAGCAGGTGGATGCGTTGGCGAACCTGGTGCAGGTGGGTGGTGAGCTGGTCATCCGTGACAACCCGGCGCTCCGCACCGTCGACGGGCTGCTGAACCTCGCGCAGGTGGGAGCGC
>JBFMGU010000023.1:0-66447 GCA_040752415.1 Myxococcota bacterium | reverse complement strand
CACCCCCCCACCCCAAACGATCTTTGCGGGTGATCATCCGGTGAACGTGCGGAACGCGAACACCGCGCCCACGCACGCCTCAGTTTTCCGAGGGGGACCTGACACGCCCAGACCGCAAATCCCCGTGGAACCGCGGCGCTCCGGACGCACCCGCGCATTCCGCGAATCTGGTGGGCGGATGTGCGTCCCGGGGCAAGTCGTCGCAACGCTTTGGGTTTTGCGGGATCGGTCAAAGGGAGGAGCAACACTGGCGCGGGGCTTGATCACCAGTAGGTCCGTTGGGGCGGGTGCAGACGGAGGTGAGTCATGGCACGCGTGATCGGTGGCTTCCGGGTTCGGGAAGAGCACATGTGGGACCTGGTGGGCGGTCCTTCGCCGTTCGGGCCGTCGTCGGGGGATGAGCAGGTGAGCAGCGGGTCCACGCCGGCGCCGGTAGACGCCGCGCGCGGCAAGCGACCCCTCACCGCGGGCGCGCAGCCCACCAGCAGCCGGACCCGCTAACGACGAGCGCGCGGCCGACGCGGTTGGCAACGCGCACAGAAGAACGACGAGCGAGCGCCCAGCACCGTGAGCTTCACCGCGCTCCCGCATTGCACGCACGGTTTCCCCGCTCGCCCGTAGACGAGCAGGTGATGCTGGTTGGCTCCCTGCTCTCCCAGGGCATCCACGTAGTCGCTGAGGCTGGTGCCGCGGTTGGCAATCCCCTGCGCCAACACCTTCTCGATGGCCTTGTGCAGCGCGCGGATCTCCGTCGGGCGCAGCGTGTGGGCCTCCCGCTCGGGATGCACGCCGGCGAGGAACAGCGCCTCCGCCACGTAGATGTTCCCCAGGCCGGCCACCACGGCCTGATCCAGCAGGGCCAGCTTGATCGCGCGGCGGGTGTGCGAGAGGCCCTCGGCCAGGCGCTGGACCGAGAACGCCTTGGTCAGCGGGTCGGGGCCCAGCTCATTCCATTCCGCGGGCGGCGCCTCGCCGACGAAGGGACGCAGCAACCCGAAGCGTCGGGGATCCACCAGGCGCAGCTCCCGCCCACTCTCCAGCGCCGCCACGAAGTGCGTGTGCACCCGACGCGGAACGTCCGCCTCCTCGACGGTGACCTGCCCGCTCATGCCCAGGTGGATGAGCGCGCCGCCGCGGTCGGTGCGCAGCAGGAGGTACTTGCCGGAGCGCTCCACGGTGATCACCCGGGAGTCCTGCAGCGCACGCCTCAGCAACGCGGGATCCGGCTTCTGGCGACGGAGCGGCAGCGTTGAGCGCCACACCCGCGTGATGCGTTGGCCTTCCACGTGCGGCAACACGGTGCGCCGCACGGTCTCCACCTCAGGAAGCTCCGGCATCCTCGTCCTCGTCGGAATCCGGGGGAGCGGGCGCGGTGGACAGGTGCGGTGCAGCGGCGCGGGCCAGCGCACCGAACTGCTCGGGAGACAACGTCTCCGCGCGCGCCTTCCCGTCGACACCGGCCTGCGAGAGCACCTCGTCCACGTGCTCTCCCAGGATGGGCTTGAGCCCGTTGCGCAGCGTCTTGCGTCGCGCCGCGAAAGCCGCCTTCACCACGCGCGGGTAGGCAGGCAGCTCGCCGCCGGGCACGGGATCCGGTCGGGGCGTGAGCAAGACGACGCTGCTGGTCACCTTGGGCGGCGGAT
Source organism: Myxococcota bacterium (assembly GCA_040752415.1). Taxonomy (GTDB): domain Bacteria; phylum Myxococcota; class JACRCW01; order JACRCW01; family JACRCW01; genus JBFMGU01. Next base: position 64,804 of record JBFMGU010000023.1, on the reverse strand, counting down.
GGAACGCACCGGGTGGCACGTCAAAGGCCTTCTGCACGTTGAGGCGCGCGGCCAGGCGCACGGTGAGCAGGCCGTAGGTGCGGTTGCCCGGGGACGCGGCCATGCGCTCGGCCACCTCCTTCTGCACCATGACGACGAGACGCCGCCACAGCGAAGCGTGCTCCAGCGCGTTGAACAAGAGCGGTGAGGTCAGGTGGTAGGGGAGGTTGCCGCAGATGGTCAGCGTGCCGTGGCGCGCGTGCAGCGCCGGCCAGTCCAGCGTCAGCGCGTTGGCTTCCAGGATCTCGACGTCGGGGGTGTTGCGGAAGCGGTCCTGGAGGATGGGGACCAGGTCGCGGTCGCGCTCCACGGCCAGCACGTGGGCGCCGCTTTCCACCAGCGCGGCGGTCAGGGCACCCAGCCCCGCGCCAATCTCCACGACGACGCGGGCATCCGGCCTGACCTGGCAGAGCTGGGCAATGCGACGCAGCGCTCCCTGATCTTCCAGGAAGTTCTGCCCGAAGGATTTCTTGGCCTTGAGGCCTTGGGCCGCCAGCAGGGGCGCGTTCTTGGCGGGTTCGGCGCCCCGCGGCGGCCCATCAGCCATGGATCACGCTCAGAAGTTGCTCTGGCCCACCGTGGTCTGCGTGCGCAGATCCGAGAGCTTGGCGGCCAGGACCTCGTTCACGTCACGGTCAAAGTGCACGCGGCCCGACGCGATCTCGCGCAGCGAGAGCACCGCCTCCTTGTTCTTGGCGTGCGGCACCAGCGGGCGCGAGCCCTTCAGCAGCTGGCGCGTGCGGCCGGTGGCCAGAAGCACCAGTGCGAAGCGGTTGGGGACGTAGTTCAGACAGTCTTCAACGGTAACGCGAGCCATGGCGGTATCCTGCGGAGGAAAACGGACCGACGCTCTTACGGGGGCGGCCGTCCGGAATCAAGAGCCCGCCCATCCGCACGCGAGGTCACGAAAGCGTTTGACCGACGTCGGCACGAGGACTTACGGTGCCTTACATCTGTCGTCATTGAGGGAATGCATGGCCAGCTCCGACAAGCGTAAGCAATCCCTGTACTTCCCCGAGGAAATGCTGCGGGAGATCCAGCAGGAGGCCAACCGGCAGGACCGGTCGCTCTCCTGGATCGTGCAGCAGGCGTGGCGCATTGCCCGGGCGGAGATCACGCGGTTCCCCTCCGTGAACAGCGAGGGCTACGACGCCAGCGAGCGCGCCGCGCCGGACGAGAAGGAAGAGTAATCCCGCACCACCGCTCTCTGCGGTTGGTCGTCGGAGGGGTCGGTCCCCACGCTGGGGCGCCGAAACGTTCTCCCCTACCCGCGTGAATCCAACGCCCGGTGTCGGCGTGCCCCTGAGAGCGCCGGCGCGGGCGTCGACGTCGAGGCTGCGTCGCGCGGTGGGGGGGCCGGTGTTAGGTTCACGCTCCTTCCGCCCCCGGGAGTGGCCCATGTTCCCTGCAGCCCTGCGTTCCCACCCGCGCTTCCCCGCGCGCCTTGTGGCGTTGGTGGCCCTGCTGGGCGCTCCCTTCGCCAGCTGCCAGTGCGACGAGGACTTTGGCGTGGCGCGCCTGCCCGGCACCGTGCGGGCCCGGCTGTGTCACCCCGTGAGCGGTCAGCCCGCCCCGGGTCAGACCCTGGAGGTGGAAGCCAAGGGCAACACGCTCTCCGCCACCAGCGACGCCAACGGGAAGGCCGAGCTGGCCAACGTGCCCGCGGGGGAGATCACGCTGCGCGTCATCCACCGCGTCGACGGGGCGGCGCCGCAGACCGACCGCCAGGAGAGCATGACGCTGTCCGACGGGCAGACCGTGGAGCTGCTGGACGGCGCGTGCATCGACTTCCCGCTGGCGCCCGGCAAGGGTGGGATCCAGGGGCAGGTCTGCAACCGGCACACCGGGCGGCTGCTGGGTGGGGCCGCGATGGTGGTGACGTCGAACGCAGGGGAGGAGCACCGCACCACCACGGACCAGGGCGGCTACTTCGCGCTGGACGAGGTCAGCGAGGGAGATCACCTGCTCACCGTCACCGGCGACGGGTTCCAGCGCAGCTACCCCGTGCACGTGGAGGCGGGCGAGGTGACGCGGCTGGAGCTGGGCGGGAACTGCAGGCCGTTTGATCCGTCCAACACGGGCGTCGTCGAGGGAAGGCTGTGCGCCACCAACGGCACCGGGCCGTGGGCGCTCGCGCTGGCCACCATTCGTCTCAACGACGGGAGCACGCTGCAGGACCTCACCGACGTGGAAGGACACTTCCTCATCGAGGGCGTGCCGCCGGGGGAGCACACCCTGGAAGTGCGCGGGGGCGGGGAGAGCATGACGCTGCAGGCCACGGTGACGTCGGGGCAGACCACGCTGTTGCAGCCGCAGGCGGAGTGTCCCGTGCCTCCGCGGGAGACCACCGGCGACGTGCGCGGGCAGCTGTGTGATCCGCTGGTGGGCGGCTGGCTGGTGGGGGCCACCGCGCGCACCGTGCAGGACGGGCGCGAATACCTGGATCACACCGACGAGGCGGGCCGCTTCCACCTGGCCGGGCTGCAGCCGGGGAACATCCACATCGACGTGGACAAGGGTGAGCTCCACCGCGACTTCGACGTGCCGATCATGGCGGGACAGACCGTCACGGTGGCCGATGGCGTGTGCGTGCCGCCCACCGGCGAGTGTCGCGACGAGCAGCTGCAGATCACCGACGCCGCGCCGCTGCGGGTGCTGCTCGTCGTCGACAAGAGCGGGTCCATGGCCGACGACCTGGGCACGATGACGCGCTGGGATGCCGCCGTGGACGCTTTGCGCGAGGTCACCACGCGGCTGGACCAGGACGCGGCCTTCGGGCTGGTGCTGTTCCCGGCGGGCAATCCGTTCCTGGGCTGTGATTCGCCCTCGCCGCCGTCGGGGTGTCCGCGGTGTGAGGCGGGAATCGTGGCGGTGGAGCCGGCGGTGGGGAACGCGGCGTTGATCTCCGAGGCGCTGGCGTCGACGGGACCCGGGGGCGGCACGCCCATTGGCCCCACCATGTCCCTGGTGCGCGATTGGTTGGTGCTCAATCCGTCCGACACCACCACGCTGGTGCTGCTGGCCACCGACGGAGCACCAAACTGCAACGCGTCCCTGGACCCCTCGGCGTGCAATTGTCCGGATACGCCGGGCGGGTGCTGGGAGACCGCGGAGCTGTGCCTGGATGACGGCGGGACCATCAGCGCCATCTCCGACGTGGCGGGGCAGGGGGTGCGCACCTACGTGGTGGGCCTCCCGGGGATCACCGACACCGACGAGTTCACGGTGCAGGAGCTCGACAACGTGCTCAAGAGCATGGCCACCGCGGGCGGGACCAACGCCGGGAACGGGACGCCGTACTACCACCCCGAGAACGCGCAGGAGCTGACGCAGGACATGACCGACATCGTGCTGCACAACCGCGCGTGCCGGTTCGTCATCGAGGATGCGCCCAATGATCCCGCGCTTGTCGAGGTCACGCTGGATGGCGTGGTGGTGCAGCGGGATCCGGCGCGGCGCGCGGGGTGGGATCTCGTGGGGGAGCGCGGGGTGGAGCTGTACGGGGCGCCGTGTGAGGAGCTCCAGCGCGGCACCGAGCACGACGTGGTGGTGCACTACTGCGTGGATTGATTCCTCAGGCGGAGCCAGCGGGCGCGACGCTGGGCTTCAGCGCCATGGGGTGGAGCTCCACCTCGGGCTGGTTGCTCACCAGCAGGACCTCCACGTCCTTGGCCGTGGCGCACTCAAGCAGCTCCTTCACCAGCCGCACCGCGTCCGTCTGCTTCCAGTGACGGATGGTGTGCTTCACGCGCGGGATGGCCATGGCGGGCATGGAGAGCTCGTCGAGGCCCAGGCCCAAGAGCACGCCGGCGTACGCGGCCTCCGCGGCCATCTCCCCGCACATGGACACGCGGATGCCCGCGGCGTGCGCCGCCGTCACCGTGTGGTGCAGCGCGCGCAGGATGCCGGGGTGCAGCGGTTGGTAGAGGTGCGCCACGTGCTCGTTGTGGCGGTCGACGGCGAGGCTGTACTGGATCAGGTCATTGGTGCCGATGGAGAAGAAGTCGCACTCCTTGGCCAGGTGCTCCGCCACCCACACCGCGCTCGGCAGCTCGATCATCATGCCCACCGGGATCCGCTCGTCGAACGGGACGCCGGCCACGCGCAGCTTCTCCTTGCACTCGTCGATCATCAGCTTGGCCTGGCGCAGCTCCTCCACGCTCCCCACCATGGGCAACATGATGCGCAGCGGCCCGTGTGCGCTGGCCCGCAGGATCCCCTCCAGCTGCGTCAGCATCACCAGCGGCTCCTTCACCGCCAGACGGATGGCGCGCAGGCCCAGTGCGTTGCTGTGCTCCGCGAGCAGCTGGCCGCCGGGGAGGAGCTTGTCACCGCCGAGGTCGAAGGTGCGCACCACGGCGGGCTTGCCGCCCATGCCCTGCGCCACCGCGGTGTAGCTCTCCGTGTGCTCCTCCACCGTGGGCACCCGACGGTGATGCAGGAACAGGTACTCCGTGCGGTACAGGCCCACGCCCTCCGCACCCGCGGCCATGGCGTGCGGGATCTCCTCGTCCAGCTCGATGTTGGCGGTCATCCGGATGAGGCGCCCGTCCAGGGTCACCGCCGGCGCATCCCGCAGCGCGCTCAGCTCCTCGTTGGCCAACTCATGCTGGCGACGGATGCCCCGGTACTTGGCCACCACCATCCGGCTCGGCGCAATCAGCACCTCACCGCGGCTCCCGTCGACGATCAGCGCGTCCCCGCTCCCCAGCAGCTCACTCACGCCCTCCACGCCCACCACGGCGGGAATGGACAGCGCGCGCGCCAGGATGGCCGTGTGGCTGGTTGGCCCGCCCACTTCCGTGACAAAGCCGCGCAGCTGCTGGCGCGCCAGGCTGAGGGTGTCCGCGGGCGAGAGGTCCCGCGCCACCACGATGGCGTCCTTGGGCAGGCTCTCCGGCACGTCCGCCTGCTGGCCCATCAGGTTGCGCAGCACGCGGTCGCCCACGAAGTCCACGTCGCTGCGGCGCTCCCGGAAGTACTCGTCGGAGAGCGAGTCAAAGGTCTGCTTGACGGTGGCCACCGCGCGCCGCAGCGCCCACTCCGCGTTCTGGTGATCCTTGCGGATGGCGTCCCGCGCCACGTCGACGAGGTGCGGGTCCTTCAGCATCAGGATGTGCGCCTGCAGGATCAGCGAGTGGTCCTCACCCAGCGGCCCCTTCACGCGGTCCGCCATCTCCTGCAGCTGGTTGACCGACTTGGCCAGCGCCTGGTCCAGCTTGGCCAGCTCCGCGTCCACCTCCTGCGCGGTGACGTGGCGCTTGGGGAAATGCAGGTGGGCCCGGTCCAGGAGGTACGCGTTGCCAATGGCCACGCCGGGACTGACGCCAATCCCCGTCAGCTTGCGACGCACCAGTCCCTCTCCCTCGGACGCGGTGTCCTCGGGGCCCCTGGCGCTCCCGGCGGGCGGTTTCTTCACCACGGATTACTTCCCCTCCCCGAACTTGTTGTTCACCAGCCGCTCGATCTCGTCCAGCAGGTTGCGCAGCGCGGCCTCATCCTCGCCCACCGCGCGCGCCGTCACGGTGGTGCCCTTGGCCGCCGCCAGCATGAGCACGCCCATGATGCTCTTGCCGTTGACCTCCAGGTCTTCGCGTCGGAGGTGCAGGTCCGGCTTGTGCTTGCCCGCCAGGTTCACCAGCTGCGCCGCGGCCCGCGCGTGCAGACCCAGCTCATTCTGGATCAGCAAGTCCCGCGTCAACTCAGCCATCACCGCCTCCCGCTCCCCGCTTCCCCGTCAGCTCCCGGTGTCGCACGCGCACGTTGAAGCCGGCGGCCTCCAGTCGACGCGCCAGCTCCGCCGTGATGGCCACGGAACGGTGCTGCCCACCCGTGCACCCGACGCCGATGGTGAGGTAGCGCTTCCCCTCCGTCGCATACGCCGGGAGCAGGAACTTCAGGAGATCCGTGTAGCGGTCCAGGAACTCCCCGGCCGCGGGTCGGTCCAGCACGTAGCGGCTCACCGGCGCGTCCAGGCCCGTGCCCGCCCGCAGCTCGTCGACGAAGAAGGGGTTGGGCAAAAAGCGCACGTCCGCGCACAGGTCCAGCTCCGGCGGCAGCCCGTTCTTGAACCCGAACGACAGCAGCGTGATGGCCAGCGTCTTCTGCGCCGGGCTGCCAAAACGCTCCATCACCAGCGCCTTCAGCTCGTGCACGCTGTAGGGCGAGGTGTCGATGACCTGGTCGGCGAGGTCCTTGATGGGCGCGAGGATGGCGCGCTCCCGCGCAATCCCCTCCGCCACGCTGCCCCCCTCCGGCGCCAGCGGGTGACGACGTCGCGTCTCGCTGTAGCGGCGCAACAGGACCTCGTCGCGGGCCTCCAGGTAGAGCAGGGTGGCGTCGGGGACGGTGGCCTTGAGGCGCTGGAAGCTCTCCGGGAAGGGCTCCAGGAACTTCCCCTCCCGCGCGTCGACGACGAGCGCCACCTGGCTCACCTGCCCGCTGCTCTCCGCCAGGTTGACCAGGGTGCCCATGAGCGCCGCGGGGAGGTTGTCCACGCAGAAGAAGCCCATGTCCTCCAGGGCCCGTGCCGCGGTGCTCTTGCCCGCCCCCGCCAGCCCGCTGACCACCACCACCCGCATCACGGTGCACCCATCTCAAAGGCCCAGCCCGCGGCGATGATGGGGGCACCGACCACGGCCCTCCAACCCCTGCTCCCGTCCGGTTTGGCCTGCTGCGTCATGAGCGTCACCACCATCCCGTTCTCTCGCGACGGGGCGTCTGCATCAACACCGGCCCCAGGAAGAGGTGCTGGTCCGAATAGCGGCGCGCCGGTCCGGTGGCACCCGGGCGGATGCGCCACTGTCGACACAGGACCTCCCCGTGGTGCCCCAGCGGGGCCAGCACGGCCATGGGCGCCACCTGGCAGTAGTTCCGGGCCAGCGACTCCACGTGGTCGTCAAAGTCCCCCTCCGCCGCCCCGTGACGACGCTCCGCCGCCAACCCCGCGCCGGCGGGGCTGATGTGGTGGAGCTCGTGCATCAGCGTGACCAGGCGGCCGAGCCCGTTGGCGTCCAGGAAGAAGAGGGGGCGGAGGGTGACCTCGAAGCGGCGACGGTGTCCCTCCACCGTGACCGGCACCTCCAGGGTGCGGATGGTGGCACGGCTGGTGTCCTTGGCTGCTCCGGCCACGACGAGGATTTCGCTGGGGCGCACGTGGCCAAGCTGGGGCACGCGCCGGGTGACGTCCACCACCAGGCGGTCCAGGGCCTTGCTGAAGTCAGGGCGGGGATCCTTCACGACGTCCCCAGGCGCTACTACGCGGGGGGAGGGCCGGGGAAGCCCTGACCCTGCCGCTTGCTTGGGGTAGACCACGCCGGGGAGTGTCGCGGCGCGTGGGCGCGACGGAGGAGGCGGTGGTGAGGGCCGACGAGAAGACGCGCGTGGAAGAGCTGATCCGCAAGCGCCACAAGGGCAAGCTCCAGAAGGATGAGCGCGTGGAGGTGGTGCACGTGGAGGACGAGGTCCACGACACGATGAGCTTCCTGGTGCACACCGGTGACGACGTGTTCCGCTTTGAAGCGCAGGTGGAGAAGAAGGACGTGCGCCCGCGCGGCGCCAGCGTGGACCTGCTGCTGGACTTCCTGGACGGCGTCCTCGAGGAATGGCTGGAGGGCGACCGCGAGGCGTACCCGACGCTGGAGTTCTCCCCCTACGAGTTCGAGGACGTCACCATCATGCTGCGCGGCGGCCTGGAGCGGCCCGGCCTGGAAGAGGAGGCGGACCGGCTGCTGGGCGGCAAGTGAGTGCCGGATTGCCTGGTGCAAGGCCTGAAACCGTCCAAAACCCCTGCAGGTACCTCGCTGCGGCTCCGCGGAACCCACCCACCTTCAAGAACGCGCACCCCGGCACGCCCGGCTGGTCACCCATGGGCCCACGGGGAGCAGCCATGCGCTCCATGGGTGGCGCTTGGCCTTCCCGGCACGCCTCCTCGCACACCAGGCATGGTGGTGGTTTGATCAGGCAAGGTGGGTGATGGCCCAGGCAAGATGGGAGAAATCCCAGGCAGTATTGATGCGGTCCCGGGCAAGGTAGCTGCGATCCCAGGCAAGGTGGGTCTTATCCCAGGCAAGCATGGTGATATCCCAGGCAAGCATGGCGGCCACTTTGCCTGGATGGCGGGTGCGTTGCCCGGGATGGTTGCGGTGGTTTCAGGGCGGGGCGTTGCCAGCCCGGGTGGGGTGGCGGACTTGTCCCACGCGTCCCAGCGGTCAGAACGGACGCCAGGGGTGCAGGAACTCGGCGAAGAAGTACAGGTAGGGCGCGGTGAACATGAGCGCGTCAATGCGGTCCAGCAGTCCGCCGTGCCCGGGAATCATGGTGCCGCTGTCCTTGATGCCGGCGCTGCGCTTCCAGACGCTCTCGGTGAGGTCGCCAATGGGGCCCAGCAGGCTGATGCCCAGCCCCAGGCCCACGCAGTCGGCCACGGTGAGGGAGGGCATGGCCACGGCGCGCCACACGAAAGCCGCACCCACCGTCAGGAACGCCGCGCCCATGGCGCCTTCCCACGTCTTCCCGGGACTGATGGCCGGCGCCAGCTTGTGTTTCCCGAACGCGCGACCGCAGAAATACGCGAAGGTGTCATTGCCCCACGTCAGGACCATGGGCAGGTAGCACCAGAGTCGACCTTCCTCCGGGATCTCGCGCAGGCGCGCCAGGAACGAGAGCGGAAGGCCGGTGTACAGCGCGCCGCCCACCAACATGGCCAGGCGGGGCCACGCGGTGGTCATCTCCCCGCTACGCACCAGGAAGAACGCCGCCACGCACATCAGCACCACCATCACCAGCAGCAGCGTGGCGGAGGACATGCGCGCCTCACTGCGCACGGGCATCAGCGGGCCCCAGGTGCTGATGGCCGCCAGCGACGCGGCCGCGGCCACCCCGACCGCCTGCGTGAGCCGGTCATCCTTGGCCACCACGGCGAAGTACTCGTAGGCGGCGAGCGCCGCGGCCACCAGCAGCCCGACGCTGACGAACAGCCCGCCCAGCTCCAGGAACAGGATGAGCAGCGGGACGGCGACGACCGCTGTGGCAATGCGGATGAGGAGGTTCCGGTTCACGGGCGGCGCAATCTAGGGGCAACCCGTCCCGCTGCCAACGTGAGTCAGCGCGCCGGGCCCGGAGGGGCCGCTCGACCCGCGCGCTGCTTGTCCCGCGCCTGCTCCCCGGTGAGGCCAAACCGGCGGGAGCGGCGCTGGTAGGCGGCCAGCGCGGTGTTGAAGGCCTCCTCGTCAAAGTCCGGCCACAGGGTCTCGGTGACGTAGAGCTCCGCGTAGGCCAGCTGCCAGAGCATGAAGTTGCTCACGCGCATCTCGCCGGAGGTTCGGATGAGGAGATCCGGGTCGGGCATGCCCGCGGTGTCCAGGCGGTTGGCCAGCGTCTCCGCGGTGATGCTCTCCGGCTTGAGCTCCCCGCGCGCAACGCTTGCCGCCAGCGACTGACACGCGCGCACCAGCTCCTGGCGACCGCCGTAGGACAGCGCGAGCGTGAGGGTCATGCCGTCGCACTCACTGCTGTCACGCATCAGCTCCACCAGCGGGTCCTGGACGAAGGCGGGGAGGCTGTCGGTGTTGCCGATGGTGGTGAGGCGGATGTTGTTGTCCAGGATGGTGGCGCGCTCCTCGAGGAGATAGTCGCGCAGGAGCATCATGAGGCCGGCCACCTCCGGCTCGGGGCGCTGCCAGTTCTCACTGCTGAAGGCGTAGAGCGTGAGGTAGCGGATGCCGATCTCACGCGCGTAGGTGGTGATGCGACGGACGCTGCGCGCGCCCTCCCGGTGCCCCACCAGGCGCAAGGCCCCGCGCTGCTGCGCCCAGCGGCCATTCCCGTCCATGATGATGGCCACGTGGGCGGGGAGGGGTCCGGGCGGCGGCTGGAACTTGGGGGCAGGGTCCTTCTTCAAGTCATTCTCCATGGGGAATCCGTGGCCTTCCCCCTCGCGGGCTCATGGCTCCCAACGACGGGCAGGCGGGACGGGATTCCCGTCATTCCCCGGTCCCTGCCCACGGCGCAAGCGCGCGGGGACGGGAAGGGGGGCGGGTTATGCCCGTTTTGGGGCCGTGGCGCCAGAGCCCACGTGCGTGCCTTGCCCGGCCCGTCCGCATCCGTTAGCTGGCGCGCCCATGGACGGCGCCCTCCCCGAGCTGACGACCTACCTGCAGGGGCTGAAGCCGCAGCGACTCATCCTGCGCGCGGTGGACGAGGTGCGGCCGCAGGGGCGCGAGGGGCCGGTGGTGGTGGGGCGCGTGACCTACGTGGAAGTGGTGACGGTGGTGGACGGCGCGCGCGTGGTGCGGCGGTTTGAAGGCGTGCTCATGGACGACGCCAAGGCTGCCGCCACGGGGGCGGGGCACACCGTGCTGGAGCGCAGCGGCAACATCACCTGAGCGGTTCCTTCGAGCTCGGAATCACCCCTTGCGAAGGTTCCTGCGGACCTCTTCCCAGGGGATGCCTTGGACCTCGCCGGACTCGATCTCCTTCGAGCGCTTGTCGAGTTCTTCTCTCAGCGCCTCGTCCAGAACGTCGGGCCCGTAGGTGATGCCGTCGCGATCCGCCTGCGCGATCCGTCGAAGCGCCTCTTGGATCCAGGCCTGTTCCACCTCGGAATCCCCGAATTCATCAATGCTATCCCAGAGCAGGTGAGCCAGCTCCTCGCGCACCGCGGGAGGAAGGCGCAGGGCTTCGTCCAGGATCTTCTTGGCTTCAGGGCTCATGAGAAGAACCTCGCTTGGTCGCAACGTCTTGCGGGTCTACTTCAGCCGCAGCCCTTCTTCAGCTTCTCCACGTCCCAGAGCTTGATGGTCTCGTCCATGCTCGCGGTGGCCAGGGTCTTGCCGTCGGGGGAGATGGCGATGCCGCCGATGTTTCCGTCGTGGGGGAACTGCTCATTGAGGAGCTTGCCGGTCTCCACGTCCCAGACCTTGAAGAGGCCCTTGGCGGCCATGTCATTGCCGGAGCTGATGAGCAGCTTCCCGTCGGGGGAGAAGACCACCGCGTCCGTCCAGCCCGCGTTCTCCATGGTCTGACGCGCCTTGCTTGCCTGCACGTCCCAGATGATGACGTTACCGTCGTTGTCGCCGCTGGCCATGGCGTGGTTGGTCTCCTCTGCCGTCGGGGAGAACGCCACCGCGTGCACCTCCCCCTGGTGTCCCTCCAGCGCGAATTGCGGCTTGCCCGTGCGCAGGTTCCACACCCGGACCAGCCCGTCATTGCACGCGGTCCCGGCCAGCGGGCTCCCGTCCCTCAACGTGCCCTTGCTGGTGGCGACGCCCATCAGCACGCAGGCCTGTCCGCCCAGCATCTTGTCCAGCTTCCCGCTCTTGACGTCCCAGCGACCCAGCTGGCGATCCAACGACGCGCTGAGCAGCGTGGCACCATCCGGCGTGAAGGCCAGCGAGCGCACCGTGTTCTCATGTCCCGCCAGCACCGCGTGCTGCTTGCCCGCCTTGAGGTCCCACAGGACGATCTTCTTGTCCTCCGCGCCGCTGGCGGCCCATTTTCCGTCGGGGCTGACGGCCAGCGCGTAGACCTCCGCGGTGTGCCCCTTGAGGACCTTGCCGGGCTTGCCGCTGGCGGCCCACGTGCGCACGGTTCCGTCGGTGTGGCCGGTGAGCAGCGTCTTGCCATCCGGCAGCCACGCCACCGCGCGACTGCCCGCACCCGCCTGGATGGTGGCCTTGGGCTGACACGGGACGGCCTTCTTGGCGTGGGCCGCGGCAGCGACGAGCAGCAGGGACAGGGCGAGGGGTAGCGCGCGCATCATGGGCCTCCGAGTTGGCCGCAAGAGAACTCCCCGCGGGCACGACGTCAACTGCTGGGGCGGGGAAACCCCTGGAGAGGAAGTCAGAAGTCAGAATACAGAAGTCAGAAGGTGCTCCCGCCGTCGTCGCGGAGTCGCCTTCTGACTTCCTTTCCGGGGTTTCCCCCTCACTTGGGCAGCTTGAAGGTCAACCGCCGACGCACCTCCGTGCGCGCGGGCCTCTCCGGGAACTTCCAGGTGCCCACCTCGCCGAAGATGCAGTTGATGAGCTCGCTGTCGCCGGTCTCATCCTCGACGAGGCACATCTGCTGAACGAAGCCCTTCTCGTTGACGAAGAAGCGCAGCCCCACGTGCCCCTTGATGGCGTAGCCCCGACGGACGCGGTCCTCGTAGCACTCCAGCAGCACCTTGCTGCGCGGCACCCAGACCTGGTCCACCTCCTCCTTGGACAGCTGCTCCGGCGTGGTGGGCTTGGGCGGCATGCCCACGCCGTCGTCACCACCCACGGCGCAGAAGAGGTTCTCGGCGGGGGGCCGCAGCGGCGGGAGCTTCTCATCCTTGCGCTGCGCCTTCTGGTCCGACTCACAGGCCAGGACGAGGAGCAGGGTGCCAAGGAGGAGGGAGAGGCGCGGCATGGTGGGGAACATAGTCGGTGCGCGCGTCAGCGCAGCAGCTCCGTGGCGGCCTTCACCTGCTCCACCGCCTCGGTGACGCGGTCGATGATGGCGGCCTCGAGCAAAGCGCGCAGCTGCGGCCGTTTCTCGATGAGGGCCTGGAGGTCGGCGCGGGAGAAGGTGAGCAGCTCCACGTCGCCCATGGCGCGGATGCTGGCGGTGCGACGCGTGCCCTTGATGGCCGCAATCTCCCCGAAGAACTGCCCCTCCCGCAGCTTGTTGATGAAGATGGGGATGCCGGCGCGCTCGCTGAAGACCTCCACCTCTCCCTGCTTGATGAAGAAGAACGCGTCGCCGTCGTCGCCTTCCTGGATGATGATCTCGTTGTCCTTGTAGCGCAGCGGCCGCGCCCTGCTCAGCAGGTGGCGACGATCCTCCGGCGGCAGCGGCGCGAACAGCGGGCTCTTGGCCATCAGCAGCTCAACGACGCGCGCCTTGTAGAAGTCCAGCAGCGGCCCCGCCATCTCCGGGCTGAGGGCGACCAGCTCCTCCACCTGGCTGCGGTCGATCTCGAGGACCCAGGTGGCCAGCACGGCCTCCACGCTGGCGGTGCGCGGCTCACCGGAGAGGAAGCCGAACTCACCGAAGAAGTCGCCCTCGCTCAGCGACGAGAGATACACGCGGTCCTCGGCACTGCGCGCTTCCGCCGGCGGCTTGCAGTACACCACCACGCGCCCCTCACCGACGGCAAACAGCGTGTCTCCCTCTTCACCCTCCCGCACGATCACCTGGCCCGGCGCATAGCGACGCACGCGCGCCACGCCCAGCAACCGCGGCAGGTCCGAGGGAGCCACCGTGCCGTACAGCGGCACCGGCGTGAGGATGCGCGTGGAGGCGCTGTTCTCACCAAAGGCCTCCTCGTCGGCGCGGCGGAGCAGCTCATAGAAGCCGCCCACGTCGACGCGGGAGATGAACTGGTCCAGCACGGCCAGGTTGGCCTGGCGCAGGGAGATCAGGAAGTTGATGTCCTCCTCGCGCTGCTCGGGCGTGATGAGGGGACGCGCGCGCTCGTGCGCCACCAGCGCCTGGATGAGCAGACCGCGGAAGGCAAACGCGCCCGCCGCCACCCGGAACGCGCTGGCCGCCAGCTCCTTCCTGCCCAGCTCCAGGTGGCGCGCGCCCATGGCCACCAGGGTCCAGACGTTGGGGTCCTGTCGCAGGCTCTGGGCCAGGCGACCCAGCTCCTTGTCCGGGGTGACGCCGGTGGCCACGCGCGGCGCGGTGGCGGGGCGCTTGGCGGGGGCAGGGACCTTGGCGCGCAGGCTCTGGGTGCCGTCCCGCTTCTCCACGGCGGACGGGTCCACCATCATCATCTGCTCGAGGTAGGTCCTGAACTCCTCAACGGTGTAGCCGCCCGCGCGCCCCATGGCGTCCAGCAACGCCGCGCCCATCTCCTCCGCGCTCTGGAAGCGCGCCGCCGGATCCTTCTCCAGCGCGCGCATCACCACCTGGTCCAGCTCCCGCGGGATCCCCGGCTTCACCGTCGAGGGCGGCTGCACCTGCTGGTGCATGAGCTTGCCAATGGTCTCAATGGGCGTGGAGCCCGCGAACAGCCGCTGACCCGCCAGCGCCTCGTGCAGCACCACGCCCACGGCGAACACGTCCGCGCGCGCGTCCACCTTGGTGCCGGCGGCCTGCTCCGGCGCCATGTACGCGAACTTGCCCATCACCGTGCCCGGCGTGGTGAGGGTCAGCTTGTGCTTGGCCTGCGCGATGCCGAAGTCGGTGACCTTGACGTCGCCCTCCCAGCTGAGGAGCACGTTGTGGGGACTGACGTCGCGGTGGACGATGCCCAGGGGGCGGCCCGCGGCGTCCTGCTGGATGTGCGCGTGGTGCAGCCCCTCACACAGGCCGCGCCCCACCCACGCCGCCGCCAGCGGATGCATGCCCTGGCCGTTGCGGTAGATGCGCTCCAGCACCGCCACCAGGTCACAACCGGACACGAACTCCAGGGCCATGTAGTAGCTGCCGTCGACCTGCCCGAAGTCATACAGCCGCACGATGTTCTCATGGTGCAGGCCGATGAGGATGCGCGCCTCGTCGATGAACATGCTGACGAACTGGCGGTTCTCACACAGCTCCGGGAGGATCCGCTTGATGACGCAGGTGCGGATCACGCCGCCCAGCGCGTTGGAGCGGGCGCGGAAGATCTCCGCCATCCCGCCCACCGCCAGACGGTGCAGCAGCTCATACTTGCCGAATGGCGTCCCGTGCTCGGAGCGGGTGACGGTCTCGAAGTCGGAAGGGCTCGCGGACATGGCAGCGTGGGCAGGAAGCCTAACGCCACCTGGCGCCGGAGCGCATCCGACCCACGGACGGACCGCGTCAAGGGGCTGTGGCGCGGCCTGGGGCGGGTTGGTGCAGAAGTTTGCCCGCGCGCGCCCGGCGACCTAGCGTCCGGGGGCGTGAAGAACGGTATCTCGTCGCTATCCCTGTTGAACCTGGGGTTTGGAAACGTGGTCCCCAAGGGCCGGGTGGTGGCCATTGTCTCGCCCGCCTCCGCGCCCATGAAGCGCCTCAAGGACCAGGCCAAGAGCGCAGGGAAGCTCGTGGATGCCACGCAGGGGCGCCGGACCCGCTCCATTGTGATCACCGACAGCGACCACGTGATCCTCAGCGCGCTGCAGGCCGAGACCGTGGCCGCCCGTTTTGCCTCCGACGCGCTGGACCTTGAGGACGAGGCCCAGGCGGAATCCGGCGACTCCGAGGCCGAGGAACGCGCAGCCGCGGATTGACCGCCCGCGCCACCTGGTGCCCGAGCGTGGTGGCGCAACACCTCCACACTCCGCTAGAGCGCTCCCGCCCCGCCGCCCACGAGGCCGGGGCCTGGAGAGGACATGGAATCCGTTGGCTCCCCTGCGCTGTGGGTCGGCTTCCTGGCGTTTGTCCTGGTGATGGTGGCGTTGGACCTGGGCATCATGCACCGGGGCCAGCAGGTCATTGGCGCCCGTCAGGCCCTGCGCACCACCGCCATCTGGGTCAGCCTGGCGCTGTGTTTTGGCGCGGGCATGTGGCTGAAGTTCGGCGCCAAGATCGGGCTGGAGTTCCTCACCGGCTGGGTCATCGAGTACTCGCTCTCCGTCGACAACATCTTCGTCTTCGTCATCATCTTCAGCGCCTTCCGCATCCCGCAGGAGCTGCAGCACCGCGTGCTCTTCTGGGGCGTCATGGGCGCGCTCATCCTGCGCATCACCATGATCCTGGCCGGCGCCGCCCTGGTGCAGCGTTTCCACGCGGTGCTGTACCTGTTTGGCGCGTTCCTGCTCTTCACCGGCCTCAAGATCCTGTTCACCAAGGAAGCCGAGGAGGAGGAGCACCCGGAGCAGAACGCCATGGTGCGCCTGGCGCAGAAGATCATCCCCACCACGAGCCAGATGCACGGAATGAAGTTCTTCGTCGAGGAGAACGGCCGGCGCATGGCCACGCCGTTGTTCATCTGCCTGCTGGCGGTGGAGTTCTCCGACGTGATCTTCGCGCTGGACTCCATCCCGGCGATCTTTGCCATCACCGCGGACCCGTTCGTGGTGTTCACGTCGAACATCTTCGCGATCATGGGCCTGCGCAGCCTGTACTTCCTGCTGGCGCGGTGGGTGGGCCTGTTCCGCTTCCTCAAGACGGGTTTGGGAATCGTGCTCTCGTTCGTGGGCGTGAAGATGCTGCTGGGCATCTGGGACATCCACATCCCGCCGGCGGCGAGCCTGGGAGTGATTGTCTCGGTGCTGGTGGCCTCGATTGTGGCGAGCGCGGTGATCCCGGAGAAGAAGGAGTAGAAGGAGCCCGTGGAGAGGGGCGGGAAGCCCGCGGAGGCTGCTTCGCAGAACGCGCCGGAGGCGTGAGCTTTCACGTCGTGAGCGAGGCCTCAGGTCTCCCATGCCGGCTCATAGGCGGTGTTCTTGCTGCCGCCTGGGAGTCTGCGGAGCATGTCCAGCTCCAGCAGCGCCTGGATGTCCCTTTGCGCGGTGTCGACGGAACATTTCCCCAACGCGGCCCACTTTCTTGCCGTGAGCTTGCCTTCGAATCCGTCGAGGAAGCGGTTGAGCACCCTTCGCTGCCGCTCGGTGATGGATTTGTCCGCGTGACGCTTCCAGAACGAAGCCTTGCGCAAGACCTGACCCGCCACCACGTCCGCGCTGGTCAGGGCGCGGGAGAAGCACGCGAGGTACCACTGCAGCCACGCGGTGATGTCGCCGTCGCCCTGCTGGGTGCGCTCGAGCACGTCGTAGTAGGTCTTGCGCTCCGCGTTGATCTGCCGTGAGACGCTGTAGAACCTGTTGGCGGCACCCTCGCATTGGGCGAGCGCCTGGTCGGCAATCGCACGCGCGATGCGTCCGTTTCCGTCCTCAAAGGGATGAATGGTCAGGAACCACAGGTGCGCGATTCCGCTGCGGAGCACACCGTCGCCCACCATGGGCGCGTTGAACCACTCCAGGAACCGGTTGATTTCCTCGTCGAGGCGCGTGGCGGGTGGTGCTTCGTAGTGCACGCGTTGATGGCCCAGCGGCCCGGACACCACGCGCATCGGACCTTCCCGATCATCACGCCAGCCACCGACGATGATCCGGTGCATCCCGGAGTATCCCGTCGGGAACAGCGCGGCATGCCAGCCGAACAGCCGGCGCGCGGTCAGCGGGGCGGCGAAGTTGCTGGTGGCGTCGAGCATCATCTCCACGACGCCTTCCACCTTGCGGTCCACCACCTCGGAGCCCGCCCAGGGAACGCCCAGCCTCCGCGCCAGCGACGAGCGCACGCTCTCCACGTTCAGGTGCTCACCCTCGATCTCGGAGGTCTTCACGGCTTCCGTCGTCAGGGCCTGGACGTGGGCCTCACGCTGGAGGTCGAATCCCAGCTCGGACATGCGGCCCAGCAGACGCCCCTGCAGATGGCGCGCTTCCGCAAGAGGCTCCAACAAGGACGCGGCCT
Source organism: Myxococcota bacterium (assembly GCA_040752415.1). Taxonomy (GTDB): domain Bacteria; phylum Myxococcota; class JACRCW01; order JACRCW01; family JACRCW01; genus JBFMGU01. The sequence continues at coordinate 47,413 of JBFMGU010000023.1, read as the reverse complement.
CCCATCGGAAGGTCGGCCAAGTGTCCAGGTCCCAGATGTAGCCGCTTCTCCGCATGGTGTGCGGTGAATATTCCCCGGGGGCGGAGAAACCTCAACCGATTATCCGCACCTCTTGCGGAGAACCAACGCGGATTCGCCGCATCCGTCGCCGCAACGCTGGCCTCGACGCGCGAACGGGAACGGTGGGGTGAGGGCCGACGGGCTCGCGTCGACGTCGGGACGATGCCGCGCGCATCCGGCCTCTCGTCGACGAACGGCGACCGGACCGTCGCGGCGCGTGCTTGCGCTGGCCACCCCTGCTCTGGTCTACCTTCCCGTCGTGGTCGCGACCGAAACGAAGTCTGCCCCGGGTGCTGCTCCCGTCGGACGCAGCCCGCTGTTCGTCATCTTCTTCACGGTGTTCCTGGACCTGCTGGGCTTCGGGATCATCATCCCCATCCTCCCGTTCTACGCGGAGCAGTTCGGCGCCACGCCCACCGTCGTGACGGCGCTGGGGGCGTCGTACTCGTTGATGCAGTTCGTGTTCGCGCCGGCGTGGGGGCGGCTCTCCGACCGCATTGGTCGACGCCCGGTGATCCTGGTCAGCGTGTTGATGAGCGCGGTGGGCTACGGGCTGCTGGGCCTGGTGAACAGCCTGGCGCTCCTGTTCGCGTGTCGCATCCTCTCCGGCATTGGCAACGCCAACATTCCCACCGCGCAGGCCTACATTGCCGACGTCACCACGCCCGAGAACCGCGCCAAGGGCATGGGCCTCCTCGGCATGGCATTCGGCTTCGGGTTCATCATCGGGCCCGGTGTGGGCGCGGCCGCCGCGTCGTTGGGGGAGCACCTCAGCGGCGGTGATCCGAACGCGCTGTTCAATCACGCGTCGCTGCCGGCCTTCGTGGCGGGGGGGCTCGCGCTCGTCGACTTCGTGTTCGCGTTGGTGGTGCTCCCGGAGAGCCTCAAGAAGGGGACGCACCCCGCGCCCACGTCACGACGACGGTTGTCCCTGGATGCGCTCAAGCGCGCCAGCCAGCGGCCCAACGTGGGCGTGTTGCTCGCGCTGTATTTCGTGGTGCTGCTGGGGTGGTCCAAGATGGAGGCCACCTTCGGGCTTCTCGTCGAGCGGCGCTTTGTGGCGGCCACGCCGGGAACCCCCGCGGCGGCGGCGGAAGCATCCAAGCTCACCGGGCTCTTCCTCGTCCTCGTGGGTGTGATCTCCGCGATCATCCAGGGCGGGCTCATTGGCAAGCTGGCGCGACGCTTCGGTGAGCGGAAGCTGCTCATCACCGGGCTCGCGTGCAACGCGTTGGCGTTCGCGCTGCTGCCCTTTGCGCCGAGCTACGCCATGACGTTCCCGGTGGTGCTCCTCATGAGCAGCGCCAATGGGCTCGTGAATCCGTCGATGAGCAGCCTGCTCTCCCAGAGTGCGGATCCCACCGAGCAGGGCGGCACGCTTGGCCTCGGGCAGTCGCTGGCGGCGTTGGCGCGGGCCATGGGGCCGGTCTTCGGTGGAATCCTCTTCGAGCAGCTGGGCTACCAGGCGCCGTACCTTGCCGGTGGCCTCATCCTCCTGCTCAGCGCGTTCATTGCCACGTCGGTGAAGCAGCCCGTGAAGCCGGCGTGAGCACCTTGCCAATTCCCTCAAGCCTCCCACTAAGCTTGCCTCCGGCCGCGCACGGCCTATGAGCGCACCATGCCCGCACCGCTTGCGTACAGCGTCCACGTCCCGGACCCCAACTCCCACCTCTTCCACGTCACGCTCCTGCTGAAGGACGCGCCCTCCGTGGTGCGACTCAACTTCCCGCGCTGGACGCCGGGGAGCTACCTGCTGCGTGAGCACGGTCGACACGTGGAGGGACTGCAGGCCACGCGCGCGGGCGGCAACGTCACCGCCACCAAGGTCTCCCCGCACCAGTGGGAGCTGCGTTCCGACGCCAACGGCGACCTCACCGTCAGCTACCGCGTCTACGCGCATGAGCTGACCGTGCGCACCGCGCACCTGGACAACACGCACGGCTTCTTCAACGGCGTGTCCCTGTTCATGGTGCCGGAGGGCGCGGAGGCACGTCGCTGCACGCTGTCCATCCATCCGCCCGCGGGATGGAAGGTGGCCACCACGTTGCCTTCCACGTCGGAGAACCAGTTCGAGGCGGAGGATTTCCATCACCTCGTGGACTGTCCCGTGGAGATGGGGACGCACCGCACGCTGTCATTCTCCGTGCGCGGCATTCCGCATGAGCTGGTGCTGTGGAACCGCGGCAACGAGGACGAGCAGAAGCTGGTGGCGGATCTGCCGAAGCTCGTCGAGCAGAACGCGCAGGTGTTCGGCGGGCTGCCCTACCAGCGCTACCTGTTCATCACGCATCTCACCGACAGCGGCCGCGGCGGCCTGGAGCACCGCGACTCCACGGCGCTGCTCTATCCCCGCTTCGCGTTCCGTCCTGAGAAGGAATACGAGAGCTTCCTCACGCTGGTGACGCACGAGCACTTCCATCTCTGGAACGTCAAGCGCATCAAGCCCAAGGCGTTCAGCCCCTACGACTACACGCGCGAAAACCCGACGAGGCTGCTGTGGGCCATGGAAGGCTTCACCAGCTACTACGACAACCTCAACACGCGTCGCGCGGGGTTGATGACGGCGGACCGCTACCTCACCGTGCTTGGTGAGCTCAGCACGCAGCTCAACCAGACGCCGGGGCGCAAGGCGCACAGCCTCGAGGAGTCGTCGCTGGATGCGTGGGTGAAGTACTACCGGCAGGACGAGCACACCGTGAACAGCACCATCAGCTACTACCTGAAGGGTGAGCTGGTGGCGTTGTGCCTGGACCTGCTGCTGCGCAAGGAGAGCAGCGGGAAGAAGTCTCTTGACGACGTCATGCGCCTCCTGTGGAAGTGGACGCAGGACCGCGGCGAGGGGCTCGAGGAGGGCGAGGTGGAAGCCGCGGCGGCGGAGGTTGCCGGTCGCTCGCTGAAGTCGTTCTTTGACCTGACGGTGCGTTCGCGTGAGGAGCTGCCGCTGGCCGAGCACCTTGCTTCCGTCGGGCTGGAGTATCTCACGCGCGCGCCCGAAGGCGCCGACGACAAAGGCGGTACCCCCGGCAAGGGCAACGGTGCCTCCCGGCCGTTCTTCGGCGCAGCCATCAAGCGCGACGGCACCGTGCAGAACGTGCACCCGGGTGGTCCGGCGGCGACGGCGGGCGTGGGGCCGGGAGATCAGCTGGTGGCGCTCGGTGGCTGGCGGGTTGCCGACGGGAACTTCATGGCGCGCCTGGAGGAGATGAAGCCGGGTGAGGCCAAGGAGGTGCACTTCTTCCGTCGTGATGAGCTGCGCACCGCGACGGTGACGTTGGCGCCCGCGCCGCAGACCTGTGCGTACCTCAAGCGTCGTGAGAACGCTCCCGCCGAGCAGGTGGAGCTGCGCAAGGCGTGGATGGGCGCGGAGTGATCACCACTCGTCGGTGAAGACCACGGGGCCGATTCCGCCGCCCTGGTGCACGTTCACCACCTTGCCGTCCCCCGCGCGCGCGTAGGCGCCTGAGAACTCCCCGCCGTGGCACCACAGGCTCACCGTGAGGTGCTGGTCGCGCCATTCCACGTCGTGAGCCCGGGTTCGCGCCACCGCCACGCGCGGCACGTCCACGTAGAACTGCGCCACCGTGCGCTTGCGCAGTGCCTCCTCCAGGGCCGCGCTCCAGCGCGAATCGTCGACGTCACGGCCCACCACGATGCCAAAGCCGCCGTAACCATCGGCGGGCTTCAGCACCCAGTCTTCCCGGTGTTGGCGCAGGTACTCCGTGAGGTCCGGCGTCACACGCTCCGTGCGGGGAATGTGTCGTCGGATGAGCTCGCGCTCCTCGGCGGGAAAGCGGTCCGCGTGGTGCCACAGGTCCACGAAGCAGGTCTTGTCGTCGAACCAGACGTCCGCGAACGGATTGAACCGCGGCAGACCGGCCTGCAGCGCGGAGCGTAAGGGGCGGGTGGCGTCGGGACCGGGGGAGATGGTGAGCTCGTCGTGGGAGTCGCGGATCACCAGGTCCACCGTGTGCCCGTCGAGGTGCGCGTGAGCGCCGTCCCAGGTGAACGCGCGGGGATCCGCACAGACGGCGCGCACTCCGTGACGACGGAACAGGTGGGCCCACAGCTCGTGGTCGCTGCGGACGAAGCTGCCGTCCTCGTTGATGAACGCGACGAGAGGGTCATCCTGGCCGCGCCACACTTCGCGATAGGTGCGCTGGACGTGACGCAGGTGCGCCGGGATCAGGTGATCCGCGTGCTTCATCCAGGGTTCCAGCACGTGCACCGACGAGAGCGCCGCGACAATGCCGTCCACCCACGGCGCACCCGAAGGATCTCCCGCCTGCACCTCGACGAAGGACAGGGCGCCGCTCGCGGGATCGTAGAGGGCGTCAAAGCGGCATGCGCCAAGCGGAGGAAGGTTGCGCGGCTCCGACGAGAGCAGGTCGTCAAAGTGGGGTGGGCGTGGGACGTCACCGGGCCAGGGATCGTCGCCACGCAGTCGGAGCAACGCGGTGCGCAACAGCTCGGCAATCCGCGCCAGTCGGGTGCGCTCCTGGCGTGGGACCACCACGGGCGCGGCAAGCATGGGCAGCCCGCCAAGTTGGTGCTGGGTGCGCGCGTTCTCCAGCGCGTCAACAATGGCCGCCGCGGAACGCGTGACGACGTTGCGCAGCGTGGTCATGCACCGGCTTCCTTCAGCGCGGCAACCAGCCCGCGGATGTCGCCTTCCGAGTGTCCCACGGAAAGACAGAGGCGGAGCTGCGGAGCGTCACGTGGGACCACGGGGAACATGGCCACCGTCACGAAGTACCCGAGCCCGATCAACCGCTCCGCCACGTCGAGGGCGTGCTCCGGGGTGCGCATACGCACCATGCGGATGGGGCTGAACCCCTCCTGGCGTCCGGGCACCAGCGAATCAAACAAGGCCACCCGTTCACGCAGCGTGCGCTGCAACCGTTCCACCGTCCCGTCGACGTGAAGCGCGAGGGACGCCTGCGCCGCGGCGATGATCGAGAAATCCAGCGAGGCGCTGAACGCGTAGGTCTGCCCGAACAGGCGCACCACGTCTTCCTGCGCCCTCGTCGGGAGGAGCACCCCGCCGCCGTTGGTGCCGAAACCCTTGGACAGTGAGTACGTGAAGACCACGTGCTCCGGGATCTTCCCACCCAGCGCCTCGAACACCGGGCCCTGACCCTGCGGACCGAAGATCGAGGTGCCGTGTGCGTCGTCGAGATACAGGCGCGCGTCGTAGCGCTGGGCCAGCGAGAGGACCTCCGTCAGCGGACACCGCCCGCCCATGCTGTACACGCTGTCCGCGATGTAGACCGGCCTCTCCCCGACGGAGCGCGCGTCCTGCATCTGCGTTTCCAGCGCATCCAGGTCGTTGTGTTCAATGGTCTCCACGCGCGCGTGCTCACGCAGCATCGCCTTCAACGACGCCATGGACGCGTGCGCGAAGCGGTCGAACACCAGGCGCATGGGCTGTCCGTCGCCATACAGCGCGCCCGACGCCAGGAGTGGCATCACACTGAGATGCGTCGCCGTCACCGACGGGAACGTGATGGCGCGCCCGCCCATCCAGCTCCCCAACGCCTCCTCGAGCTCACGGTTGGGACCAATGGAGAAACGGCTGCGCGCGCAGCAGAAGTGCACGCCCCAGTCCTCCACCACTTTCTGCGCAGCGCGCACCACGCCGGGATGCGTGTCCAGTCCCAGGTAGGAGCAGTTGATGAACTCCGTGACAGTGCGTCCGCCCGGGAGCGTCACGCGTTTGCCGTCGCGCTTCTCCAGCGTCACGTGCATCAGCCCACGTCGACGCGCTTCCAGGTAGTGCGGCGTGGCCTCGGCCACCACGCGGGCGGCGCGACTGCGGTTCTCGCTCATGCCAGCGCTTCCTCCACGGAGATCGGGCGCGCGGGCACCGGGTCCACCGCCACCATCCGACACTCCGACACATACCGCTGCCCACGCGCATCCAGAAGCCACGCGTGCTCCGGCGCGGGGAGCATCTCCGAGAGCTTGACCCAGGGCGCCTCGCGCAGCGCACGCACCAGCACCTCCAGGCTCGCCGGAGATTCCACGTCGACGTACAGCGGCTTGTGCTCCCCGGGCGTTCGCGCGAACAGGTGACGCGGCATTCCGTGCGTGTGGCGCAACGCGTGCGCCGCCCGCATGCGCGCGGGACCGGTGGCGTCGACCAACGACTCGAACGCGTCCCGCTGCAGGGTCCACGTCTCCCGGATCAGCACCACGCCATTGACGACGACACGCGGCTGGTGCGGGGCGCGCACGGGCAGGTGGAACTCGGTGGTGGCGTTGAGGCGGACCATGCGCTCGAGCAGGTGGAGCGCGTCGAATACGGAGCCGTCGCGGTTGGACTGCACACGCAGGAACCCGTCCTCTACGACGAGATCCAGGTCCGACAGCAGCACCGTGCGCTCCGGCGGAAGCCACGAGATGTAACGAGAGCCCGTGTCCACGTGGAGATCGCCCGCGTCGAGCAGGGAGTCATGCGCGCACAGTGCGTAGTCCTCGTGCTGCAGCTCGGAGACCACCGGCGGCGGAAGGTCCCGACGGTAGAGCGCCCGCAACTCGTCCGCATCCCGCGACATGTCCACCGCTTGCAGCACGGCGAGCGTGTTCACACCGGCGTGGATCTCGCCGAGAACCGGCATCAAGGAGCCATCCTCACGACGACAGAACAGGACATCCGGGCAGTGGTGTCGCGCGCTGGGCATGCCCGGGTGCGGAGCAGCAAAGGCATCCCGGACGCGCGGGCCCAGCGTGGACGCATCCAGCTCCACGACGTGTGCCTCCCCATCCGGCAGCGCCAGCACTTCGGTCCAGCGGGCTTCCGTGCGTCGACGCGCGTCGGCGATGAACGTGGCGGGAGGATGCGCGAAGAGCGGAATGAGACGGTGATAGACGTGCAGCAGCGGAACGCGCGGGCCCATGACGCGCGAGAGGCTGGCGTGGATCTTGTGCAGCTCGCGCAGGAAGCCGCGGGAGACCTCGTAGGTGAACCACCGCGCAGCGACGAGAAGCAAGCTCATCGGTGAACGCAATGCGGCCAGGACCGGTTTGCCCAGATGCAGCTCGTGATCTCGCCGACAGTTCACGTAGATCAGTGTGCGGCTCCCGTAGGTCTGACCGGCATGTCGCGTGGCCTCGCGCCCGGTGATGGAGGCAAAGCGCTCGTCCAGGGTCTGCAGCGCAGGGCCCAGCGATTTGTCGTCGTGGACGTGGGCCTGCACCGCATCGAGGGCGCCGGTGAAGCTGCGGACCGTGTTCCTCGCCTCGACCGCGCCGAGCGCGTCCAGCTGCCGACACAGTGCGTCCTGTGGAGACGTGGTGACCTGCACATCAAGTCGCAGCCGGACGACCCCTTGCTGCACCAGCTCCTGTACCCGTGCGCGTTTCTCGTCGTCACCGGCGATCTCCGCGTAGGTCCGCCGACCGTCCACCCGTTCCAGCAACTCGCGCATGGCCGGCGTGAGCGTGCGTGTCCCTCGCAGCGAGCGGGTGGGAACGCCGTGAAGCTCGGTTCCCTCGAGGCGCACGCGGGGTGACAGCGTAGGAACCAGGCGGTCCATCACCGACGGAAGCACCGCATCCGCCACCGCGGCAACAGCCCACGGCTCCAGGTGCACCGCAGTCCGGTCCACGAGCGCGGGGCCCGCCCGCTGGGTCAGCGCGTTGGCGTCGTCGACAAAATGGCCCCAGCCCACCGGACCAAAGAAGCCCACTGTGTCATTCTTCGTCGTGTAGCGCTGCAGGTAGCTGGTGACGGCGAGACGCGCACGCCGCGCGGTGTGATCCTCGGTACCCGGTGTTGTGCGCAGCCACGCGTCGATGCCGCCGGAAAGCGCGCCGCGGTTCTGCAACAACACGGCCCGGCGAAAATCCGACGACAGCGCGCATTCCCGCAGCTTCGCGTCGGTGGTCTCGAGGCACGCGGCCCACGCGGATTCCACCGCCGCTTCCGCGTTGGCCAGCTCGTCGCGGGCGTGATCGAGGGCGCGGAGGGCAGGGTCCACCTCCGGACTCCCCGTCGTCACGTTTCGGGTGCCGCGCCGCACCTCGTCGGTGAACGCGTTCCACGCCTTGCGGTCGCCACTGGACTGCCGCGCGGTTTGCAGCGCACGCATCGCCACGGCCCGCAGCTCACTGGCACGGGAACGGGCGGCTTCCACCGTCGTCACGGCTTCAATCAGCGGTGCATGATGCAGCGGATCGAGGAGCGCCACCGGGAAGCCTGCGCCGCGAAGCTCGAAGGTCGGCCACAGGGACCAGCCATGCTCCAACGCGACGAGAGGCGGCGCTTCACGCATGCATCACACGTCCATCACCAGGGTGAATCCCATGCCGGGCGGGGGAGGGGAGAGCACCACTCCGTCGGCAGCCGGCAGGAACCGCGCGAAGCCACCGGCGAACGCACCGTCGATGATCAGCAGGGACAGCTCCACGCTGCTCTCCACCCACTCCACGCGCCCATCCATGACGACGGGAATGTCCGCCACGCTCATGGGCACGTACGGCTGCATGACGTACTCCGCCGTGCTCAACGCCGTCTGCAGCGTGCGGTTCCAGACTCGACCATGCGTGGCGCAGCCCACGTGCGTATCCTTCCCCTCGAAGCTGCGCTTCAGCACCCAGGCGTCCTTGCGCATCCGGTATTCCGCGGCGCGCTCAGGCGTGGGGTAGTGCGTGGGGACCAGGTCCACGCGGAATCCGTCGGGTGTCGTCGTGGGCCAGCAGTCCTGCGTGCCCATCAGGGGCATGGTGCCCTTGTCGATGCCAACGTGGACCAGCGGCTGCAGCAGCGGCGCGTTTCCCACGCTGGGACCGCGGAGATGCGCCAGGTCCGTCGACAAACGCGCGGGTTCGTAGAGGAAGAACGTGCCGATGGGGATCTGGAACACCACGTCCACGCGCTGGTCGCCCTTGAGGCGCGCGTTTCCCTCGTCGTCGACGGAAAGCTCGTCCTCGTGCGCGAACACCACGTCCCAGCCGTCCTGGCGCAGGATCTCCGGCACGTAGCGCAGGATGCCCTGGGTGCGCTCGTTCCATTCACGGATGATCTCGTGCTCGCCGTGATGCCAGAGCAGCGCGATGCGCGGTCGCGTCGTCGTCGACGGAACCTTGCGCCGCAGCATCTTCCGGATGTGCATCAAAGGCCGCTGCACCAGCGCATGCGGGTCCCACCCCAGCGACGCGAACACCGGCGAGCTTGCGAACACCTCGTGCACTGCGTCGGGATACGTGCAGCTGATGAGGTAGCCGTTGCCCATGTTGGGCTCGGTCAGCAGGAACGCGTCGTCGTAGAGGAAGCCGTCGGGGCGGAGCACCAGGCCAAAGTCGGGATGACGCAGGCTCGCACGCGCGTCCAAGGCGTCCCACCACTCGCGCGGCAACGGGAGCGCCTCCTCGAGAGCAGCGGGATCGTCGAGAAGCGCGTCCAGCTTGCGCCCCAGGGCGAGCATGTTCTGGTGCAGCGCGCCGCAGATCGCCTGCAGACGCGAGCGCGGGATGAACAGCGGCCGGAGCGGAACGCCGGGATTCTCCAGCAGCAGCAGGTCTCGCTTGGCCAGGGACTCGCGCGCGCGTTCCACCGCGTCCACAGCTTCGCCCTCGTGTCGTGTCAGCGCCTCGCGGAATGCGGCCAGCCGGCCTTCATCCTCGGGGAGACGCCGCGTCGGGGCGCGCACGGACATCACTTCTTCTTCGCGTCCTTCTTCTTCATCGCGCCGTCGACGTTCATGCGGGCCAGCGCACCACCCTTGACGGCGCCCTTCTCAGGCTTGCGCGCCGAGAGCGGAACGTTGCTTTCCTCCCGCCCCGTCACGCGCTGCGCGGCCTTGTTGGCCAGCTCCTGCATTCCTGCCGCGTTCTCGCGCAGCAGCGCCTGCAAGCCGCCCAGCAGCGTCTCATCCGGCGGGTACTCCTCGTAGAACGCCTTCACCTGCGCGCTGATCTCGTCGGCGGAGGCCTTCATGTCCAGGCCGGCCAGTTGCGCAAACTCGCCCAGCACTTCCTGCACCGCGGGGCTGCACTCGTCGGGCTTGAGGCCGGAGCCCAGGATCAACAGGGGCAGGACGTGACGGACCTCCTCGTCAGGGAAGAGGTACTCGCCGCTCTCGTCCTGCTGGTCAAAGATGTTCAGGATGTCCTGCGCAAGCTGCAGGTCCTTCTCGGACGGCTCGGTTGGCATGCGGGGATTCCGTCGGGGGAAACGTCGGGACCCGCGAGGAAGGCGGGTACCGACGGAGGAAACTGGTTCAGGCCGTCACACCACCGGTGACGTCGGCGGGCTGCGTGTTGGCGGCAAGCTGCTCAATGGCCAGGGCCAGCGCCATGCGCACCTGGTCCAGCTGCTGCTGGCTCATCCCCGGCGGCAGGATGCCGTCCATCTGCAGCTGCTTGGTCAGCAGGGCCACGCCGTTCTGGCGCAGCGTCTGCACGGAGACACCGTTGTCCAGGGCCTGGCTGACGGCCTTGTTGGCAACCTGATTCGGATTGATGCGGGTCATGGGACGCTCTCCGAGGAAAGAGGACAGGTGGGCGACGCTAGGAGCGCACATCCTACCTGTCAAGACCGACGACAATCCGCCCTGCTGACGACGAGCAACGCCCGCGTCCAGCAAGCGTGACCTTGGCCGCGCGGGACGGAAATGTCGAAAGGAGAACGTCGCTGGACTGGTGCCGGGCGCGCGGCGGGTCTACAAACCGGAGGCTTTCCGGGGTCCTCCATGCGCCGCCTGAATCTCGCTCTTGCCCTCGTCGTCACCGCGCTCTCCTGCACGCCGCCCGGCGCCAAGCAGGGGGCACGCGCCCGTCAGATTGCCAGCAAGAAGGACCTCATTGGTGGTCCCCACGCGCTGGGCGATTTCGGCGACTACCTCCTCGAGAACGGCGACGCGCGGTTCATCATCCAGGGTCCCGGGTTCTCCCGCGGCTTCGGCGTCTACGGCGGCAGCCTCATCGACGCGGACATCCAGCGGCCCCTGCCTCCCGGCGAGGAGGACGGTCCCAATGGACAGGACAACTTCGCGGAGATGTTCCCGGCGTTCTTCCTCGTCGCCATGGAGCCGTTGCCCTGGGCCACCGGTGAGCCCGCCATGGAGATCCTCCCCGACCAGGGCGACGGCTCCGCCGCGGTGATCGTGCGCGGGTACTCCAACCAGTTCATCTTCCTGACGGAGACCATCAACAACACCCTCGTCGACCCGGCCAACCTGCGCTTCCAGAACGTGTACCGGCTGCCGGCGAATGGTCGCACCATCGAGGTCACCACCACCGTCTTCAACGACGGCATCACCGATCACAAGTTCCAGGGCGTGAAATTCCAGGACATCAACCTGGACATCCCGTTTGGCGACGTGCTGCTCTTCGGCGCGGGCAACCACGTCTTCGCCCCCGGCGACGGCGGTTTCGACCTCCGCTACCAGCTCGAGGAGCGCTACAAGCAGCCGGTGGCGCTGCCCGCGCTGCCCGGCCTCATCACCGACTTCATTGCCAGCCAGGGCGAGCACGTCTCCTACGGCCTGTTCATGCCCACCGCGGAGCCGGAGAAGAACTTCGTGGCGGCGCACGACGCACTCTACGGGGAGCGCGCGCAGCCCGGTCGCATGCTCATCCCGTTCATCGCCAGCGCGTTCACCGGCGTCTTCCACACGCAGGGCCCGCCCAAGATCGAGGAGGAGAGCAGCTTCTCCTTCACGCGCTACTTCGTCGTGGGGAACGGGGACATCGCGTCCATTGCGTCGGAGGTCTACCGCGTGCGCGGCACCACCACCGGGGAGCTCACCGGCCGCGTCCTCGACGGGCTCACACTTGCGGAGATCGAGGGCTCGTCGGTGATCGTGCTGGATGCCAATGGTGAGCCGGTGAGCCAGGCCACCCCGCGTGACGGCGGCAACTTCACCATCCCGCTCCCGCCGGGGGACTACCGCGTGCTCGTCACCGCGCCGGGGCGCGACCCCACCACGCCTGTCAAGGTCACCGTCACCGCCGGCAACAAGACCTTCCAGGAGATCAAGGTCACCCCGCCCGCCATCCTCAACGTGGTCATCAACGACGAGAACGGCGCACCGCTCCCCGCCAAGGTCACCCTGGTGGCCAGCTACGCCACGGACCAGCTGGGCCGGGATCCCAAGTCCCACCTGTTTGACCTCAGCATCGGCGAGGATTGGCGCACCACCGACTTCATCCCCGACGACGACGATCCGCTGACGCGCCGCTACATCGAGGACGCCTTCATCACCCACGACGGCGCGGTGTCCGCCCACGTGAAGCCCGGCACCTACGACGTCTTCGTCAGCCGCGGCCCGGAGTATGACCTCAGCGTGACGCGGGTGGAGCTCCTCCCCGGCGTGGTCAGCGACGTGCGGGCCACGTTGCGTCGCGTGGTGGACACCAGCGGGTACGTCAGCGCGGACTTCCACATCCACTCCGTCAACAGCATCGACAGCTCCCTGGCCATCGAGCCGCGCGTCGTCAGCTACGCCGCCGAGGGCATCGAGGTCATGGTCAGCACCGACCACAACTACGTGACCGACTACGCCCCCACGATCTCGGAGCTCGGTCTCAACAGCTGGATGAACAGCTTCATCGGCCTGGAGCTCACCACGCTGGAGATGGGGCACTTCAACGGCTACCCGCTGCGCTACGACACCGCGCCCGCCACGCACGGCTCCTTCGAGTGGTCCTCGCGCACGCCGGGCCAGATCTTCGACGCGCTCAAGGGCATGGGCCAGCTCTCCCCCGCCGACACGCTGGTGCAGGTCAACCACCCGCGCGACTCCATCCTCGGGTATTTCAACCAGTTCGTGTGGGACCAGGAGACGGCCGTCGTCGAGGGGCAGACCGACCCGGTGCTCGGCGTCAACACCCTGAACTATCCCAACTTCGCCAAGGAGAACTTCAGCTTCCAGTTCGACACGCTGGAGGTCCTCAACGGCAAGCACTTCGAGTACTTCCACACCTACGTCGTGCCCGACCCGCTCCCGCCCCCGCCGCTGCCGCTGCCGGAGTCCGGGATTGCCATTCCCGCCCCAGGTCAGCCCATGCGCGACGGCGAGGGAAAGATCGCATTCCCCGGCGTCATCGACGACTGGTTCAAGCTGCTGCGCCTGGGCGTGAAGCCCACCGGCGTGGCCAACAGTGACAGCCACAAGGCGCTCTACGACGAGGCCGGCTATCCCCGCACCTACCTGCGCACCGGCAGCGACGTGCCCGGGCGCCTGGACGCGCAGGGCCTGGTATCCAGCTTGCGTTCCATGGACGTGCTCATGACCAACGGCCCCTTCGTCACCGTGCAGGTCCAGGGCGGGGCCATGGGCAGCGTGGTGGCGCCGGATTCCGACGGAACGGTCGAGGTGCGGGGTGAGGTGCGCACCGCGCCGTGGGTGCGTCCCACGACGCTCACGATCTTCGCGGGGGGGCGTGCGGTGAAGACGTTGGAGATCCCGGTGGACCAGCGCATCTTCCCGTTCGCCGAGCGGGTGGTGCTGCCCGCGGGTGAGGACAGCTTCATCAACGTGGAGGTCCACGGTGGGGACAGCCTCTTCCCCGTCGTCACGCCGCTGGATGAGCCGTCCCTGCTGTTCAACGACGCCATTGGCGCCATTGCCGGCTCGCTGGGCTTTGGTGGTAACCCGTACGGAAACCTCCGTCCCGCGCTGAAGTTCACCGTGACGCCGTTCGCGCTCACCAACCCCGTGTTCGTCGACGTCGACGGCAACGGCCAGTACGACGCGCCGGAGGCCGATGCGCTCTTCCAGCCTGTCGAGCGGCCGGTGCCCACGGTGCCCTGGTCGCGCGAGCGCCCGGTGATGGAAGGCGTGGAGGTCCAGGGTCCCCTGCGCCTGCAGGACCTCATCCGCAAGCCGGTGCGCGGCCAGGCCGCGGACATCCGCCGCGTCTTCCAGGCGTTCGATCACCACCACTGATCCCCCGGTGACGACGGAAAAGCGCTGATCCGCCCGGACCCGGTGGCGCCGGGCGCGGCACCCGTCTAGAACCCCCGCCAGCCAACGCTCCCGCCCCTGGCCGCGCAGGTCCGGACGGGGCCGTCCGAGGTTCATCATGGGTCAGTCTTCTTCCTCTCCCGCCCCCCTCGCTCATCCCCCCAAGGACGCGGTCCGCAACGTCATCATCATTGGCTCCGGCCCCGCCGGTTACACCGCGGCGCTCTACACCAGCCGCGCCAACCTCCAGCCGCTGATGTTCGAGGGCGACGTGCCCAACATTCCCGGCGGCCAGCTCATGATCACCACCGACGTGGAGAACTACCCCGGCTTCCCCAAGGGCATCAGCGGCCCGGAGCTGATGGAGAACTTCAAGGCCCAGGCGCTGCGCTTTGGCACGGAGATCATCAGCAAGAACGTGACGCGCGTGGACTTCAGCAAGCGCCCCTTCCGCGTGGAGGCCGACGACGAGGTGCGCTACGCCAAGAGCATCATCATCGCCACCGGCGCCAATGCGCAGTGGCTGGGCGTGGAGGGTGAGGACAAGGCGCAGAACCGTGGCGCCAGCGCCTGTGCCACCTGTGACGGCGCGCTGTTCCGCGGCAAGGACCTCCTCGTCGTGGGTGGTGGCGACACGGCCATGGAGGAGGCCAGCTTCCTCACCCGCTTCGCCACCAAGGTCACCGTGGTCCACCGTCGGGACACGCTGCGCGCCAGCAAGGTGATGCAGGACCGTGCCAAGGCCAATCCCAAGATCGCGTTCATGTGGGACACCGTGATCACGCGCTACCTGTTCGACGACCAGGGCTTCGTCAATGGCGTGCAGATCAAGAACGTGAAGAGCGGTGAGTCGAAGGATCTCCCGACGGGTGGCGTGTTCGTGGCCATTGGTCACAAGCCCAACACGGAGCTCTTCAAGGGCGTGCTGGACATGGATGCCTCCGGCTACCTGAAGACGCGCGGCGGCGCCAAGGGTGCCACCATGACCAACATCTCCGGCGTGTTCGCCTGTGGCGACGTGCAGGACAGCTACTACCGCCAGGCCATCACCGCCGCGGGCAGCGGGTGCCAGGCCGCCATTGACGCCGAGCGCTGGCTGGAGGCGGAGGGCCACTGAGCCCACGCCGCACTTCGTCGTAACCCTCATTTTTCGTCGACACGCCCCCCGCGCGGTTGTGGCAGGCGGGTGTGTCGTGGCAACCATGCGCCCACGTTGGTGGACGGGGGCACGGGATAGGCACGCATGAGAATCGCGCACCTGGCGGCGGAAGTCAGTCCATTTGCCAAGACCGGTGGCCTCGGGGACGTGGTGGGCGCGCTGCCGGTGGCGCAGAAGGCCCTGGGTCACGACGTCCACGTGTGGATGCCGTACTACCGCCAGGTCCGCCAGCACCTGGAGCGCCGCGGCACGCCGCCGGAAGTGGTCGTGGGCAACATGCACATCGACCTGGGTTTCCGTCGTCACGAGTTTGCGCTCTTGAAGACGCACCTGCCGGACAGCACCGTGCCGGTGTTCATGATCGCCGCGGACCAGTTCTTTGACCGCGCGCAGATCTACAGCTCCTTCTACGGTGTCGACGACGGGCTGCAGCGCTATGCGTTCTTTGTGCGCGCGGTGATGGAGTGCATGCGCCAGCAGAACCTCATCCCGGACGTGCTGAACGCGCATGACTGGCACATGGCGTTGGCGCCCATGGCGGTGAAGTGGGACGAGCCCCGCGACTGGCAGTTCCAGCGCACCGTCACCGTGCTGACCGTGCACAACATGGCCTACCAGGGCATCTACGACCCGGGCATGTTCCACGGCCTGGGCTTGCCGGCGAGCGTGTGGCCGGGGCTGGAGTGGGACGGCGCGCTGAACCTGATGAAGGGCGGGCTCATGGCGGCGGATGCCATCACCGCGGTGAGCCCCACCTTCGCGCATGAAATCTCGACGAGCGACGGCGGATTCGGCCTGGACTGGGCGATTCGTTATCGCGGGCCGGACGTGCACGGCATCCTGAACGGGATTGACTCGCGCGTGTGGAATCCCACGTTGGACAAGAAGATCCCGTACAACTACGACGCGCGTCATCCCGAGGGGAAACTGAAGAACCGTCGCGCGTTGTTGTCCATGGCGGGGATGGACCGGGATGACCGCGGCTTGGTGATTGGCGTGGTGGGTCGGCTCACGCGGCAGAAGGGCTATGACATGCTCTTCCCGGTGTTGTGGGACCTGCTGGCCGACGGAATCCGCATGGTGTTCCTGGGCTCCGGCGAGCCCGCGCTCGAGGGGGAGGTGCACAAGTTCAGCTACCAGGCGCGCGGCCGTTTCTGGGGCTTCGTGGGCTTCTCCGACGAGCTGGCGCACCTGATTGAAGCGGGAGCGGATGCGTTCCTGATGCCCAGCCGGTTTGAGCCGTGTGGTTTGAACCAGATGTACAGCCTGGCCTACGGCACGCCGCCGATTGTGCGTCGGGTGGGCGGATTGAAGGACACGGTGGTGGGTTTTGACGGACACAACGCGGAATGGGCCAACGGCTTCGGCTTTGACGAGGCGTCGCCACACGCGCTGCGCGAGACGGTGCGCTGGGCCGCGCGCTGCTACCGGGACCCGTACCTGTGGACGAAGTTGGTCCACAACGGGATGTCGCGGGATTTCAGCTGGCAGCGTTCCGCGGAGGCGTACTTGGGTCTCTACCAGCACTATCTGAACCGCAAGGGCTGAACTGCTCGTCGACAACACCACGTGCGGGCCCATGGACACCGGGAAGCTCGGGCCCGCACTTTCGGACTGCGGTATGAAGTACCGCTCTTGCTCCGTCCAATGCGTCCAGCGTCCCCGCTCCGCGTCCTTTCCGTCGACGTCGCCGCGCGCGCAGCGCTTTGGGAGCGCGGTCAGAACACCGCTTTCCTTCGTCTCAGCGAGTTACGCCTGCACCGCGCTCTTCACGTCGCTGGTCGCGGCGCGCGCCTGCGGCGGCAGCGCCTTCAGCTCGGTGACGCCGTCCTTGAGCGGCACATGGCTCATGGCGTGTTCCGCCATCGCCGTGATGGTGAGGCTGGGATTCACGCCCAGGTTCCCCGGAATGGCGCTCCCGTCGATGACGTAGAGCCCCTGGTGCCCGAACACGCGGTTCTGCGCATCCACCACGCCATCCTGCGGCGAGGATCCCATGCACGCGCCACCGAGGATGTGCGCCGTCGTGGGGACATCCAGCAGCACCTCGTTGATCGCGCTCTGCGCGTAACCGCCAATGCGCTGCGCCACCTGCCGCGCGGCCTCATTCCCCGACGGAATGTACGTGGGAATCGGCGGCTGCCCCGGCGACGCCTCGCTGGTCAGCGAGCGGCTGAACGGCCACAACCACCGCCGCCTGCGTACCAGCCGCATGGAGCTGTCGATGGTCTGCATGACGAGGAGGATCGCGGTCTTCCTGGCCCACCCGAACGGCACCAGCGTCCGGAGGAAGTCTACCGGGTGCTTCACGACGTTCCCCAGCCACCGGATGGGACGCGGCACGCCACCGCCTCCGTCGGTGATAAGCGTGGCCAACGGCGCCAACGCGTCCGACCCGCGCGAATAGCGGACGATCTCGATGTGCGTATCCGGGTCCGGATAGAACCCGCTGGCAATGGCAATCCCGCGGGAGAAATCCTTCTCGGTCTTGCGCGCGCTCGCGCCGAGGATGGCTTCGCTGTTGGTGCGCACCTGCTGTCCCAGCGTCGGAGAGAGCCGCTTGAGGACGCCCTTCTCCTGGCTGCGCAGGAGCAGGTCCACGGTGCCAAGCACGCCCGCGCTGAGCACCACCTGTCGCGCGGTGATGACGCGACGCTGCTTGAACAGCACGCTGGTGCTCTTCTCCACGTGCACGGCGTATCCGCCGTCGGTGCGCTCCTCCAGCAGGCGCACGCGCGTCTCCGGCAGGATCTCCGCGCCCAGCTTCTCGGCGAAGAACAGGTAGTTCTTGTCCAGCGTGTTCTTCGCCCCGAAGCGGCACCCCACCATGCACCCGCCGCACAGGTTGCAGGTGGTGCGCGCGGGTCCCTCGCCGCCGAAGAACGGGTCTCCCACGTCCTGTCCCGGTCCGTCGCCAAACAGCACGCCCACGTTGGTCTTGTGGAACGTGTCCTCCTTGCCCAGCGACTTGGCATAGTCGAGCAGCGCCAGGTCTCCCTCGAACAGGTGCGGATTCGCGGTGACACCGAGCATGCGCTTGGCGGTCTGGTAGTGCGGCGCCAGCGTGTCCTTCCACGGGATGTCGCGTGGCCAGCCTCCGCGCTCGAACGCCACGTCGGGCGGGACGAGGAGCGTGTTGGCGTAGACCAGGCTTCCTCCGCCCACGCCGGCGCCGCTGAGGATGAGCACGTCGCGCAGCAGGGAGAGGCGCTGGATGCCGTAGCAGAGGAGCTTGGGGATCCAGAGGCTCTTGCGCACGTTCATGTTGGTGCGCGGGAAGTCCTCGCGGCGCCAGCGCTTGCCAATCTCGACGACGAGGACCTTGTACCCCTTCTCACTCAACCTCAGCGCGGAGACGCTGCCCCCAAAACCGGACCCCACGACGACGAAGTCGTAGTCGTAGCTGGGCGCGCGTGCGGGCGGGAAGGCGGGCGGTTGACCGAACACGTGCACCCCTCGGCTGGCGACAACGGACCCTAGCCTTAGCGGACGTTTCCGCGCCCTTCCACCGTGGTCTTGCCCAGCGTGAGGTCCAGCGTCAGCGGTCGCAGCGCTGTCAGCGTCGTGCGGCGGCGGCCTTCACAATGGCCACGAAGCTGTCCGCCTTCAGCGAGGCGCCACCGACGAGCGCCCCGTCCACATCCTGCTCCGCCATGAGCTCCGCGGCGTTGTCCGGCTTCACGGAGCCGCCGTACTGGATGCGCATCTGGTCGGCGGCGCCCTGGTACTTCTCGCGCAGCAGCTTGCGGATGTGCGCGTGCACTTCCTGGGCTTGCGCCGCGGTGGCATTGCGACCAGTCCCAATGGCCCACACCGGCTCGTACGCCACGGTGACGCGCGGGGCGAGCATGGGGTCCACGTCGGCCAGGCTGCCACGCACCTGGGTGGTGACCACGTCCAGCGTCCTGCCCGCTTCGCGCTCGGCCAGCGTCTCACCGACGCAGACAATGGGGTTCAGCCCCACGGCCAGCGCCGCGGCGGCCTTCTTGCTCACGCCGGCATCGCTCTCGCCAAACATTGCCCGACGCTCGCTGTGCCCCAGGATCACGTAGCGGCAGCCCGCGTCGAACAGCTGGCTCGCGCTCACCTCGCCGGTGAAGGCGCCCTGCGTCTCGTGGTGGCAGTCCTGCGCGCTGACGCCCACGCTGGTGCCCTTGAGCGCCTCCACCGCCGCGGTGACGCCCACGAACACCGGCGCCACGGCCACCTCCACGCCGGAGACACCGTTCAGCGCGCCACGCAGCTCGGCGCAGAGGGCGCGGGTCTCGGAGAGGTTCTTGTGCATCTTCCAGTTGCCGCAGACAAAAGGCTTGCGAGTGGCCATGGTGCTTCCTCGTCGTGGAAAGGGGCCGCGCCGCGCGCGGTGGCGACGGGCCCCGTTGTTCCAACCTCAGCGGTCCAGCGCCTTGATACCCGGCAGCTCCTTGCCCTCGATGAGCTCGAGCGAGGCGCCGCCGCCGGTGCTGATGTGGCTGATCTTCTTCTCCACGCCCGCGGTCTTGGCCGCCGAGACGCTGTCGCCTCCGCCGACGACGGTGAACGCGCCCGCGCCCGTGGCATCCGCCACCGCACGCGCCACGGCCAGGGTCCCTTCGGCGTAGTTCTTCCACTCGAACACGCCCTGCGGTCCGTTCCAGAACACCGTCCTCGCGCCCTTGAGCGCCTCGGCGTACCGCGCGCGGGTCTTGGGCCCAATGTCCAGGCCCATCTGGCCGGCGGGGATGTTGCCCTCCACCGTCGTGGGCGGCGCGTTCTCGTCGAACTTCTCCGCCACCACGTGATCGGTGGGCAGCAGCAGCTCGATGTGCTTCTCCTTGGCGTTCTTGAGGATCTGCTCGGCCAGCTTGAGCCGGTCCTCCTCCACGCGGGAAGCGCCCACCTCCAGGCCCGCCGCCTTGAGGAACGTGTAGGCCATGGCTCCGCCGATCATCAGCTTGTCGACCTTGTTCATCAGCTGGTTGATGACGGCAATCTTGTCACTGACCTTGGCACCGCCCAGGACGGCCACGAACGGCTTCTGCGGGTTGGTGGTCACGCGGGAGAGGCTCTCCACCTCCTTGCGCATGAGCAGGCCGGCATAGCGGTCGGTGAGGTGGTGCGTGATGGCGTGGACGGACGCGTGCGCGCGGTGCGCGGCGCCAAAGGCGTCATTGACGTAGACGTCGGCGTTCTGGGCCAGCGCCTTGGCAAAGTTGTCGTCGTCCTTCTCCTCCTCGGGGTGGAAGCGGAGGTTCTCCAGCAACAGCACCTGTCCGTTCTTGAGTTGCCCCGCCAGCTTGCGCACCCCGTCGCCAATGCAGTCATCAATGAAGTTGACTTCCGTCTTCAGCAGCTCGGCCAGGCGCGCGCCCACCGGTTCCAGGCTGCTGCCCGGCTCACGCTTCTTGGGCCTTCCCAGGTGGCTGGCCAGGAGGATGCGCGCGCCCTTTTCCCGCAGCATGTTGATGGTGGGAATGGCGGCGGTGATGCGCTCGTCGTCGGTGATGGTGCGGCCCTCCATGGGCACGTTGAAGTCCACACGACAGAAGACGCGCTTGCCTTCCAGCTGCACGCCGGAGTCATCCACGTAGCGAATGGTCATGATGCGTTAACCCTTGTGAGGAGAGGGGAGGGGGAGATGCAGCGAGGGGATGGCATGGGCAGCGTGTCCCATCCATCCCCCCGTGGAGCCGCGGTGAGGCCGGCTCACTTCTCCTTGCTGGCCATGAACGCCATGAGGTCGACGCAGCGGGTGGAGTAGCCCCACTCGTTGTCGTACCAGCTGAACACCTTGAGGAAGTTGCCGTCCTGCACCGTGGTCAGCGGCGCGTCCACGTTGGAGGACCAGGTGGTGTGGTTGAAGTCGCAGCTCACCAGCTCGTCCTCCACCACGCGCAGGATGCCCTTGAGCGGGCCGTTGGCCGCCGTCTTGAACGCGTTGTTGACGTCCTCCTTGCTGGTCTTCTTCTCCAGCACGATGCTCACGTCGACGAGGCTGACGTTGGGCGTCGGCACGCGGATGGCCACGCCGTCGAACTTGCCCTTCAGCTCGGGGAGGACCAGCGCCACGGCCTTGGCGGCGCCGGTGCTCGTCGGGATCATGCTGAGCGCGGCGGCGCGGGCCCGACGCTTGTCCTTGTGCGCCAGGTCCAGGATGCGCTGGTCATTGGTGTAGCTGTGCACGGTGGTCATCAGCGCGCGCTGGATGCCGAAGTTCTCGTGCACCACCTTGGCCACGGGGGCCAGGCAGTTGGTGGTGCAGGACGCGTTGCTGATGATGAAGTGCTTGCTGGCGTCGTACTTCTCGTTGTTGACGCCCATGCAGATGGTGATGTCCTCGTTCTTGGCGGGGGCGCTGATGACCACGCGCTTGGCGCCGGCCTTGAGGTGCTTCTCGCAGTCGGCCTTGTCGGTGAAGACGCCGCTGGACTCCAGCACGTACTCCACGCCCAGGTCCTTCCAGGGCAGCTGCGCGGGGTCCTTCATGGCGCTGATGGCAATCTTCTTGCCGTTCACGGTGAGGCTGTTCTCGGTGGCCTCGACGGTGCCGTTGAACGGGCCGTGCACGCTGTCGTACTTCAGCAGATGCGCGTTGGTCTTGGAATCCACGAGGTCATTGATGGCCACGACCTCGAACTCCTTGTTCTCCATGAGGACGCGGAAGACGCTGCGGCCAATCCGACCAAAACCGTTGATGGCAACCCGCTTAGCCATGTGCTGCTCCTTGTGTGCGCCCACGCTGGGCAAAAGAGGGGAGGACCCGTGAAAAGGCGCGCAACGTAGGGATCTATTCCTGCGTCGTCAATCGCTCGGGTCCAGCGCGGTCGTTGGTGCCGTATCGGCGTAGCCGGTGCGGTGCACGCGCCGGTTCCCCGATGCGTTCCGGCGTGTCCGTGTTCGCGCCCATGCCACCCCGGACTGCGCCGCGGTTCGCTCCCTTCGCGTCGTCGCCAACGTTGCGGTGTGGCACCCCGCTGGCTACCGTCCGTTGCATGGACCTCAACACGGAAATCCTCAAGGAAATCCGCGACGCGCTGCGCGGGACCAACCAGCGCCTGGACCAGACCAATGAGCGCCTGGACCAGACCAACCAGCGCGTTGACCAGCTGGCGCAGCACCAGATTCGCATGAGCACCCAGCTCGCCGAGCTGACCGGCGTGGCGCGGGAGTCGCTGCAGCTCACCGGCATGCTGGTGAAGGAGGTCAACCGCCTCTCGGACCGCGTCGACCACGTCCTCGTGGGGCCCCTGGGCAGCACCGTGCGCGACCATGAGGAGCGCATCCGCCGGCTGGAGGAGAAGCTGCGGGACTGAGCACGTCCCCGACGTCACTCCAGGCGCAGTGCCAACTCCGAGAGCGCCCGCGCCGCCTCCTCCCGCTGGCCTCCCAACAACACCGCCAGCTCACTGCGAATCTCCTTCTCCTCCGCGCCACCGTCGAGCCGCGTCAGCAGGCCCCCAAAGGCCTCGCAGCTCGGATCGTCGACGTTGTGGCGGTCGGTGTGCTCGCCCAGCTCCCGCAGCAGCTCACCGAGCTCCACCTTCCCGTCCAGGAAGGCCAGGTAGCGCATGCCCAGGTGCAGGCGGATGCCGTCGTCGCGTGCGCTCGTCGGCGCGTTCCGGCCCCGCCCCTGGTGCAACGCCCACAGCGCATCCTCCGCGCGCGTGGTGCACGCCAGGTCGACGAGCCACACCGGCGGCGCGCTCAGGCGCTCCAACTCACCCACCGCCCAGCCCTCCCACGAGCCGGGCAGCGCCCACCCGGTGGCAATGGCGGCAATCCACGCTTCCACCGTCGTGGCGCGCACCGCTTCCGACGAGGGGGGACCTGGTTCCACCTTCACGGCAGCGCGGTGCACAGCTCGGTGAGCAGCGAGGCCAGGCGCGTCTCCACCTGCTTGGCGGTGTCCTTCACCTCGTCGTGGGAGAGCGGCGTGGCGCTGATGCCGGCGGCCAGGTTGGTGATGCAGGAGATGCCCAGCACCGGCACGCCCATGTGCACGCACGCAATCGCCTCGTGCACGGTGCTCATGCCCACCGCGTCGGCACCCAGCGCGCGACACATCCGGATCTCCGCCGGCGTCTCGTACTGCGGTCCGTTGAGGCCGGCGTAGACGCCCTGTTGCAGCGAGAAGCCCAACCCCTTGGCGGCGGCGTGCGCCTTCTCCTGCAGGGCGCGCGGGTAGATGGCGCTCATGTCCGGGAAGCGGGTGCCCAGGCGGCTGTCGTTGGGGCCGGTGAGCGGGCTCTTGCCGGTGAGGTTCAGGTGGTCGGTGAGCAGCATGAGGTCCGCCGGCTTGAAGGCCGGGTTGATGCCGCCCGCGGCGTTGGTGAGCACCATGACCTTCACGCCCAATGCGCAGAGCACACGCACCGGGAACACCACGTCGGCGGGGTCATAGCCCTCGTAGCCGTGCACGCGGCCCTGCATCACCACCACCGGTCGCCCCCGCACCTTGCCCGCCACCAGACGTCCCTTGTGCCCCTCCACCGACGAGACCGGGAAGTGCGGGATGGAGCCGTAGGGGATGGCCAGGTCGCTGAGCGCGTCGGCAAAGGCGCCCAGACCGCTGCCCAGCACCAGCCCCACCTCGGGTGACGCCGGGCCCAGTCGGTCCTTGATGAAGGCGCGCGCGGATTGGATCTGGTCGTAGCCCAGCGGCATGCGTTGCTCCTGGCGGGAGGTCCCTCAGCGGGATACCCCACCCAGCCGCCCGCCAGGCAAGCCCTTTGTGTGGGCCCGGGGGAGGGCGCCACCGCCCGCACCAGAGCGCGCCCCGCCGCCTCCCCACGACGTCACCACCCGCCCCGCGCCCTCCTCGGCGGTGGGGATTTCTCCGCGGCGCACGGCCAAAAATTTCCGACGCCGTGCCTTCCGCCCCTAGCATTCC
Organism: Myxococcota bacterium; assembly: GCA_040752415.1. Taxonomy (GTDB): domain Bacteria; phylum Myxococcota; class JACRCW01; order JACRCW01; family JACRCW01; genus JBFMGU01. The sequence continues at coordinate 23,415 of JBFMGU010000023.1, read as the reverse complement.
GCAAGGGTCCAGGGTCCCCCCGTCAGGCACCAGGAGGAACCCCGCACCACCATCCGCCGCCGTTTGGAGTTGTCAACACATCAAACACCCATCAATTGCCTATCACTTTGCTTCAATGATGCATCAAATCGCCTCACCTAATCTTGACATGCAGCTTGGGCGGGACCTACGCTCCTGCGGATGGGAGCGCGTGGGCCGCGGCGGGGGCATCTGGAGCGTGCATGGCTGAGCAGCGCAAAAACAACAATGTGCGGACGCTGAGGGAGGCGCGGCTGATGAGCAAGGCGGAGCTGGCCCGCAAGGCCGGACTCTCCGCGCTCACCGTGGACCGCGTGGAGGCGGGCAAGAGCTGCCGCATGGACACCAAGCGCAAGATCATCCTGGCGCTTGGCATGACCATTGAAGAGAAGGACCGCGTTTTCGGTCCGTCCACCAACGACGACGAGGCGACGGAGTCAGCCGACCCCGACGCGGAAGGCCAGGAGGGCTAGGCCATGGCAAAGGGCAAGAACGCGGTGGGGCTGGACATCGGCTCCTCGTCCATCAAGGTGTGCGTGGTCAAGGAGGGCAAGAAGGGCGTGGCCCTCCAGAGCTTCGGCATGATTCCGCTGCCACCGGAGGCCATCGTCGACGGGGCGCTCATGAACAGCACCGCCATCGTCGACGCCATCCGGGAGCTGCTGCAGAGCCAGAAGATCAAGAACAAGGAAGTGGCGCTCTCCGTCTCCGGTCACTCCGTGATCCTCAAGAAGATCAACCTGCCGCAGATGACGGAGGAGGAGCTGGAGGAATCCTTGAAGTGGGAGGCGGAGCAGTACATCCCCTTCGACATCAACGACGTCAACATCGACCACTACACGCTCAACCGCGACAACGGCCAGGGCCAGATGGACGTGCTGCTGGTGGCTGCCAAGAAGGACATGATCAACGACTACACCTCGGTGGTCATGGAGGCGGGGCTGACGCCGGTGGTGGTGGACGTGGACGCCTTTGCCATCCAGAACCAGTTCGAGCTCAACTACGGCATCCCCGCCGGTGAGACGGTGGTGCTGGTCAACGTGGGCGCCTCCGTCATCAACATCAACGTCATCAGCAACGGCGTGAGCGCCTTCACGCGTGACATCTCCATGGGCGGCAACGCCTACACCGACGAGATCCAGAAGCAGCTCAACGTCTCCTACGACGAGGCGGAAGCGCTCAAGGTCGGTGGCGGCGGCGCGGAGGCGGACAGCGTGGTGCCGCAGGAAGTGGAGCGCGTGATGCAGCAGGTCAGTGAGACGCTGGCCAATGAAATCCAGCGCTCCCTGGACTTCTTTGCCGCCACCAGCGCGGACACCCAGATCAACCGCATCTACCTCAGCGGCGGCACCGCCAAGGTCCCCGCGCTGAGCAAGACGCTGGAAGCCAAGGTGGGCATCCCCATCGAGGTGATGGACCCGTTCAAGAACATCGACGTCTCGGGTCGCGGCGGGTTCGACCCTGCGTTCCTCAAGAACATCGGACCCATGGCCGCGGTGAGCGTGGGGTTGGCGCTGCGCAAGGGCAATGACCGCTGACGGTCGGAAGGAGTCACGACGATGATTCGCATCAACCTTCTGCCGGTCAAACAGGCGCGCAAGCGGGAAACCGGCCTGCAGCAGGTCATCCTCATGGGGATGACGCTGGCGCTCGCGCTGTTCATCATGGTTGGCTACAACTTCAAGGTCGACGGCGACATCGACGCGCTGCAGGAGGAAATCCAGCGCCAGGAGGCCGAGGTCGCCCGCCTGGAGAAGATCATTGGTGAGGTGAACCAGTATGAGGCCCAGAAGCAGAAGCTCCTGGCCCAGCTGAAGGTCATCGAGGAGCTGGAGAAGGGCAAGAGCGGTCCGGTGAAGGTGCTGGACGCGCTCGCCACCGGCATCCCCAAGCGCGTCTGGATTGAGAGCTTCCAGGAGAACGGCGGGGTGGCCACCATCCAGGGCTTCGGGCTGGAGATGGCCGACGTCAGCGAGTTCCTGAAGGCCCTGGAGAAGAGCCCGCACTTCACCAACGTGCAGCTCAAGTACACCGAGAACGTCCCGCAGAAGGGCCTTCAGACCTTCCGCTTCCAGCTCACCACCAACGTCAACTACGCCATCTGAGGCGGGAGGCTCGTCGTGGAACAGTTTCTCGAGAAATTCACGAAGATCCCCCTGCAGCACAAGCTGGGTGGGCTCCTGGGGGCGTTGCTCTTGATGGCAGGCCTGGACTGGTTCCTGGTGGTGGACGGCCAGATGACGCTGCTCAAGGAGCTGTCCAATCCCACCGAGGACCCGCCGGGCCGGCTGCAGAAGGTGGAGAAGAAGCTCTTGGAGAAGCAGCAGCAGGCGGCCAACCTCACCACCTACAAGCGCGAGGTCGAGCGGCTCAAGCAGCAGGTGAAGGAAGCCCAGGAGCAGCTGCCCACGCAGGCGGAGATCCCCAAGCTCATGCGGGACGTCGCGTATGAAGGCCAGCAGTCCGGTCTCGTCGTCAAGCGCTTTGAGCTGTCGGGTGAGCAGCAGAAGGGCGCGTTCAGCTCCGTGCCGGTGAAGATGGCCGTGGAGGGCAGCTACCACGAGGTGGCGGTGTTCCTGGACCGTCTCAGCAAGATGCCCCGCATCGTCAACGTCACGCAGATCCAGCTGCGCAGCCCGCGCGTGGTGAACAAGAAGATCGTCCTCCAGGGCGAATACCTCGCCACCACCTATCGCTTCCTGGAAGGCAACGTCGCCGCCGCGGCGCAGTGAGGTGCTGCCATGAACAAGCGCCATGCTGATCTGGCAGAAAATCTGACGGAGCTTGGGCGTGGTGGTAATGCCTTGGCCCAGAGAAGAGGGAGCCCCGACGTGAAATCACGCCTCCTGACCGCCGCGCTGGTGCTCCCTGTGCTGATGACGGCGGCGGCCTGTGATGAAGGCCAGGAAGACGCACCCAAGCCCCAGGCCAAGGCGCAGGAAGCCGCCGCGGCCTCCATCGGGTTGCCCATCCCCGCCGGCGAGGCGCCGGTGGTCTACACGTACAACGCCGTGGGCAAGCGTGATCCGTTCCGCACCTACTTCGCCGAGGTGGAGGAATTGGATGACCAGATGAAGACCCAGAGCGAGCTGCAGCGCTTTGACATTGACCAGCTCAAGCTGGTGGCGGTGATCGTGGGGACGGCCACGCCCACCGCCATGGTCGAGGACCCCACGGGGCAGGGCCACGTGGTCAAGGTGGGCACCCTGATGGGCAAGCACTGGGGCCAGGTGAAGCACATCCGTCGTGGTGAGATCATCATCCAGGAGGAGTTCCGCGACTTCACGGGTCGTCGCGTCTCACACCTGGTGCCGTTGAAGATTCCCGAGGAAGACGTCACGGGTCCGCGTTGAGCATCTGCGGACGGAAGTGTTGTTGCAGCAAGCAGCCGGGCCACGGGGTCCGGATTGGGCGGAATGCGCGTCAGGGCCGGATGAGGGCCGTGGTTGAGACAAGAGGAGAGTGAGAGCCATGTCATTCCCGCGTTTGCACACCCTGGTGACGGTTGCGCTGGCCACCACCGCGGTCACCCCCGTGCTGGCGGCGGAAGCCAACGTCATCACCGGGATCAAGGTGGAGTCCGGCACGCCCACCCGCGTGGTCATCCAGGGCACCCGCGAGCCCACCTTCACCGTCTTCCGCCTGGGGCAGCCGCCCCGCGTGGTGGTGGACCTGGCCGGCGCCGACGTCAGCGCCGTGAGCGCGCCGGTGGAGTCCAGCCAGGGCGACGTGGCCATGATCACCGCGAGCCAGTTCAAGGACCCCGCCCACCCCATCGGCCGCGTGGTGGTGGGCCTCAACCGCGACGTGCCCTTTGACGTCAAGGCGGAGGGCACCGCGGTGGTGGTGACGCTGCTGGAGGGCCGCCAGGCCGCCGCCGCGCCGCAGCCCGCCGCGCAGAAGGAGCCGGAGGCCGTGGCCGCCGCGCCGGAGAAGAAGGCGGACGAGCCCATCGTGGTGGAGGGAGCTCCCAGTGAGCACCACGCCACCAAGCTGCTGGCCGTGCGCGCCACCCAGAAGAACGGCGGGGCGCTGCTCACCCTGCAGACCGACGGGCCGGTGGAGCGCTACGAGGTGCAGGAAGTGCAGAACCCCACGCGCCTGGTGGTGGACCTCTACGGCATCAAGTCCGCGCCCAGGAAGCTGCCCAATCTCAAGGTCGGCCCGCTGTCCCGCATCCGCCTGGGCAAGCATGACACCCACGTCCGCGTGGTGTTTGACGCCCGCAGCGACACGCTGCCCAGCTTTGACGTGGCCACCAGCGAGGAGGGCCTGACCGTGGCCTTTGGCAGCACGCCGCGCCCCGCGGAGAACCCCGCCGTGGCCGCCGCCGCCCCCGAGCAGAAGAGCGAGCAGGTGGCGCAGGCCGCGGCTCCCGTCGAGGAGAAGCCCGCTCCCGCCGCCGAGCCGGCGCAGGAGCCCAAGCGCGAGGAGAAGCGCGCGGAGGTGAAGGACGTCCGCTTCGATGACAAGGGTGGCTTCTACCGCCTGAAGATCGCGCTGGATGGCAACGCGGAGCACCGCCTCACCACCGACAACCCCCGTCTCAAGGTCCTGGAGCTGAGCGGCGCGGACCTGCCCGCCACCCTGGAGCGCAGCCTGGACACCACGGCGTTTGCCGGTCCGGTGCAGTCGGTGGCCACCTTCCGTGACCCCGACCAGCCCGGCGTGGTGAAGGTGGCGGTGGACCTGTCCAACGGCGTGGAGCACCGCGTGTGGGCCCGTGGCGACGCGCTGTACTGGGACTTCCGCGCCCAGGACCCGCGCCCCGCGCGCAGCGCCCCCACCGCCCAGACCGACAGCACCGCCACCCGCGCCGCCGGTTACGCGGTGGAAGCGGTGAGCCTGTCCCGTCAGGGCACGCCAGCGGATCGTCGCTACACCGGCAAGAAGATCACCATTGACCTCAAGGACGCGGACATCCTGAACGTGCTGCGCCTCATTGCGGAGGTCAGCAAGCTCAACATCATCGCCTCCGACGAGGTGAAGGGCACGGTCACCATCAAGCTGCGCAACGTGCCCTGGGACCAGGCGCTGGACATCATCCTGAAGGTCAAGGGCCTGGGCCAGGAGAAGCAGGGCAACATCATCCGCGTGGCTCCGCAGAAGGTGCTGCAGCTGGAGAAGGAGATCCGGGACGCGGAGGCCCAGCGTCGCGTGGTGGCGGAGCCCACCATCGTGAAGCTGCTGCCGGTGAACTACGCCAACGCCACCGAGATGCTGCCGCAGGTCCAGGCGTTGCTCTCGCCGCGTGGCAAGGCCACCGTGGACAAGCGCACCAACGTCATCATCGTGGAAGACATCCGCGACAACCTGGTGCAGGCGGAGAAGCTGGTCCGCACGCTGGACACCCAGACCCCGCAGGTCCTCATCGAGGCGCGCATTGTGGAAGCCACCAGCTCCTACAGCCGCACGCTCGGTATCCAGTGGGGTTACGGTCTCAACTTCTCGGACGCCAACGGCAACCCCACGGGCCTCATCTTCCCGCACAACATCGCCACCTCCGGCGGTGCGGACGACCCCGGTGCCCTGCGCGGTGGTTTGGCGGATCCCGGCGTGGTGGGCCCGTCCAACTACGCGGTGAACCTGCCGGCCAACGCCGGTGGCCCGGGGGCCAGCGCGTTGGGCTTCTCGTTCGGCTCCATTGGCAACACGCTCAACGTCAACCTGCGTCTCAGCGCTGCGGAGGCTGACGGTCAGATCAAGATCGTCAGCTCGCCCAAGGTTGCCACGCTGGACAACAAGACCGCCAAGATCAGCCAGGGCGTGGACATCCCGGTGGCTCGCGTCAGCGCGGCCGGCGTGCAGACCCAGCTGATTCCCTCCGCTCTCGAGCTCGAGGTCACCCCGCACGTCACCGCGGATGGCAGCGTGCTCATGAAGCTGAAGGTCACCAACAACGCTCCAGACTTTGCCCGCCAGGTGCAGGGCGTGCCCGCGTTCACCAAGAAGGAGGCGGACACGGAGGTGATGGTGCGCGACGGCGAGACCACCGTGGTGGGTGGCATCTACACGCGCAACTACTCCGAGCAGTACCGGCGCAGCCCGTTCTTTGGCAGCCTGCCGGTCATCGGGTGGCTCTTCAAGGCGCAGGACAAGAACGACGAGCGTAAGGAACTGCTGGCCTTCATCACGCCGCGAATCGTGAATCGTCGGCAGGCCAGCGTCAGCAACACGGATCTGGGCAAGGGTGAGTGACCGCAGTCGGTGCAGTCGGATGAAGGACGCCGGGCGCTTGGACGTGGCCGGCTGAGCACGGGACCCTTGCTGGGCTCCCGCGCCTGAGGAGAACCAATGAACTCCCGCAGCGCATGGAAGCAGGTTGTGGCGGCAGGGCTGGCGGTGGCCACCACGGGATGTCTCAACCAGCAGATCTTTGGTGTGTACCTGGGACCCCAGGGCGGTTCGGGTCTCGTGGTTCGCGGCGTGATTCCCCCCGGCGCGAACTGCGTGTTCGCCGCGGGTGGCACCGCCTTCATGATTGAGGGCGAGATGGAGCTGGGCGACGGCCAGCAGAACGCAAATCAGTACGTGGCTGTTCTGGACGTCGAGAATACGCTGCCCAACAACGCGTACAAGCCCGGGACGCAGGGGGCGCCCAACTACAACGGCCAGTACGGCAGCAACAACACCAATCAGGTCAAGCTGATTGGCGCCAAGGTGCGCTACGAGTATCCCAAGCAGCCCGCCAGCGTGCGCGCCCGCTACGCCAACGAGCCCATTGAGGGTCTCTTGACCGGGACCAGCACGCCGGCCACCGGCAACATCAACACCGGCGACCGCCAGGCCGTCACCGCCGTGATCCTGGCACCGGAGCGCGCCCTGGAGCTGTTCCGGGACCCCACGGTCAAGAAGGCCATCATCCGGCCGGAGGGCTTCCAGGTCATCGCCTACGTGTCGCTGGAGGGCGTGGACGGGCAGGGCCAGCGCGTGACCAGCAATGAGATGACCTTCCGTCTCAAGCTCACCCAGGGCCGCATCAAGAACTGCGCCGCCATCGACGACGCCTGCCAGACCGTGGCGGTGGGCACGGTGGCGGAGCGGACCGGCGCGCAGTGCTTCCCGGACCAGGACATCGAGGAGTGCACCTGCGACCCGCAGCTGCCGTACTGCACCGGCCGCTGCATCTCCACCACCGCTGGTCCGTGATCATCCCCTCGCGGAACCCTCCAGGGCGCACCCATGGCATTCAAAGAACACCTTGAACGCGCGGTCTCCGAGGTTCCTGGCGCCCTGCTGTGCACCCTCATGGGTCATGACGGCATCGCCATCGAGACCTACGAGACGGAGAGCAGCGTGGAGCGGGAGGTGATGAACTCCACCGTGGAGCTCACCGGCCTGCTCAACCAGGTCCGCCAGTCCACCGCCGGACTCAAGAGCGGAAACCTCAAGGAACTGGTGGTGGAAGGCCATGAGCTGACCGCCATCGTCCGGCCGGTCACCGACGAGTACTTCGTGGCGCTCCTCATGGAGCCCCACGGCAACTTCGGCAAGGGACGCTACCTCCTGCGCGTCATCTCGCCGCGGCTCGTGGCTGAGCTGGCCTGAACAACGCTCCATCCCCATCCCCCATCCCGTCCCAGGCTGAAGGGCTGAGCCAGGCGCCACTTCTGCGTCCCAGGCCACGTCCGGTGGTCCGGGCCACGCGAGGGTCACGCCGAAGGTTGAAAGCGGCCGCCGTCTTGGGGTACCCCGCACGCCCCGCCTGAGCCTCCCTGCGCGCCAGGGACGTGCGGGCGCCCCCCACGGCGCGTAAGCCCTGCGGGAGTTTCCGTCGGAACAAGGAAGGAACGGCTGCAATGTACTCTACCCAGGATTTCCGCAAGGGACTGAAGATCGAGATCGATGGCGACCCCTACGTCATCGTGGACTTCCAGCACGTGAACCCGGGCAAGGGCGGCGCGTTCGTGCGCACCAAGCTCAAGAGCCTGACCACGGGCCGGGTCATTGATCCCACCTTCAAGGCTGGGGACAAGGTCAAGAAGCCCGACACCTCCGAGGACGATGTCCAGTTCCTCTACACCGACGGCGACGCGTTCCACTTCATGGACGTCAAGACCTTCGAGCAGCACCAGGTGGCCAAGGAGTACCTGGGCGACGCCCCGGACTTCCTGAAGCCGGAGATGAAGGTCACGCTGCTGTTCTTCAACGGTCGCGCCATTGGCATTGACCTGCCCAACTTCGTGGAGCTCAAGGTCACCAAGTGCGACCCGGGCGTGCGCGGCGACACCGTCAGCGGTGCCACCAAGCCCGCCACGCTGGAGACCGGCGCCACCTTCAACGTCCCGCTGTTCGTCAATGAAGGCGACACCATCCGCGTGGACACCCGCAGCCACGAGTACGTCAGCCGCGTGGAAGGCTGAATCCCCGCAAACCACAAGCTCCCAGGGACGCGCGGCAGGCCTTGGTGCCGACGAGGCCGCGGTCCCTGGGCGGCGCTCCGCCTCCTCTCAAGCCAACAGGAAAGCTCCCATGGCACAGACCCGCCAGAAGGTCCGTCGAGCCACCTCCGCCTCCACCCGCGCTTCCGGTCAGGACCAGGGCATCCAGCTCCTGCGTGACGTGGTGGACCTCTTCCAGAAGTCCGGCCTGACCGAGCTGGACTTCGAGGACGAACGCGTCCGCATCCGCCTGGGCAAGGGTGGTGCGGTGGTGCATGCCGCGCCCGCGCCGGTGGTGGCCCACGCTCCTGCGCACGCCCCCGCCGCCGCACATGCCGCCGCCCCCGCCCCGGCGCCCGCCGCGGAGACGGGTGGTCACGTCGTCAAGAGCCCGTTCGTGGGGACCTTCTACCGCGCGCCCAGCCCGGAGGCCGCGCCGTTCGTGCAGGTGGGGGCGACGGTGAAGAAGGGCCAGACGCTGTGCATCATCGAGGCCATGAAGCTCATGAACGAGATTGAAGCCGACGTGGATGGCAAGGTGGCGGAGATCTACGTGGAGAACGCCACGCCGGTGGAGTTCGGCCAGAAGCTGTTCCGCATCGTCCCGGCCTGAGTGCAGCCACGTCTCCCCCAAGTCCCAGGGACTCCTCCATGTTCGAGAAGATCCTCATTGCCAACCGCGGCGAGATTGCGCTGCGCATCATCCGCGCCGCCCGCGACCTGGGCATCAAGACCGTGGCGGTCTACTCCACCGCGGATGTGCACTGCCTGCACGTGAAGTTCGCGGATGAGGCCGTGTGCATTGGCCCGCCCGCCGCACGCGACAGCTACCTCAACGTCCCCGCGCTGCTGGCCGCCGCGGAGATCACCGGCGCCGACGCCATCCACCCCGGCTACGGTTTCCTCTCCGAGAACGCGGAGTTCGCGGAGGTGTGTCGGAGCTGCGGGATCACCTTCATTGGCCCCACGGTGGAGAACATCCGCCTGCTGGGCAACAAGGTGAGCGCGCGCGCCGCCATGACCGCCGCGGGGCTGCCCATCCTGCCAGGCACCAAGCACGCGCTGGTGGACGCCGCCGACGCGGTCCGCGCCGCCGACGAGATCGGCTTCCCGGTGATCCTCAAGGCGGCCGCGGGTGGTGGTGGTCGCGGGATGAAGGTGGTGCGCAACCGCGCCGAGCTGGAGCGCGTGTTCCTCACCGCCGTGGCGGAGGCGCAGGCGTCTTTTGGCAACGGTGAGGTCTACCTGGAGCGCTTCATCGAGAACCCGCGTCACATCGAGTTCCAGGTCATTGCCGACAAGCACGGCAACATCATCCACCTGGGCGAGCGTGAGTGCAGCGTGCAGCGCCGGCACCAGAAGATCATCGAGGAGTGCCCCAGCCCCGCCATCAGCATGGAAAAGCGCATGGAGATTGGTGCGCTCATCTGCAAGGCGCTCAAGGAGGTGGGCTACCAGAGCGTGGGCACCGTCGAGTTCATCATGGATGAGAAGGGCAACCTCTTTTTCATGGAGGTCAACACCCGCATCCAGGTGGAGCACCCCATCACCGAGCAGGTCACCGGCATCGACATCTGCGCGCTGCAGATCCGGCTGGCCACCGGCGCCACCCTGCAGTTCAAGCAGGACGACGTCTCCTGGCGCGGCCACGCCTTCGAGTACCGCATCAACGCCGAGGACCCGGTGACCTTTGCGCCCAGCCCCGGCGTCATCACCGGCTACCACGAGCCCGGCGGCGTGGGCGTGCGGGTGGACGGCATGGCCTACACGGAGTGCCAGGTCCTCCCCAACTACGACAGCCTCATTGCCAAGCTGGTCTGCTTTGGCCGGGACCGCGACCAGGCGCTGCGTCGCAGCCGGCGCGCGTTGGCGGAGTACGTGGTGGCGGGGATCAAGACCAACATCCCGTTCCACCGGAAGGCGCTGGAGCACCCGGACTTCATCTCCGGCCGGTATGACACCCGGTTCGTGGAGCACCTGTTGGGCGAGCACCCCGAGGGCACCTGAGCCCCGGGAGGTGCGTGCCGGTGGGGGCCTGCCTATGCTGTGGGGAAGAACCGGACGGGCGGCCCGCGCGTTGTTAGGCTGGGGGCCGGCCGGACTCCGGCCTTCCGGGAGCTTCCGAACATGAGCATCCTCAAGGACACCTTGCTGCAGGGCGGCCTGGCGGTGGGAAACCTGGTGGCCACCGAGCGTGACCGCCCCGCGCAGAAGGGCAGCATCCCCGAGCGGGCGCAGAAACGCGTGCGCGCCGTGGTCACCGACGGTGCCACCAAGACCGCGGTCAGCGTGGGCGCCCCGCATGCCGCACGGGAGGTGGCCCGGCGGGCCGGGGAGAACCTCCTGGGCAAGGTGGCCGCTGGCCTGGCGCGCCGGCCCCTGGTGGCGGCCGGAGCGGCGCTGCTGGCCGTGGACGCCGTGCGGGAGGGGGCCCGGGTGGTCAAAGGCCAGATCAAGCCCAGCGAGGCGCTGACGCGCTTGGGCGGCCATGCCACCGGCCTGGTGGGCGGCGCGGGTGGGGGCTACGCCGGCGCGGCGCTGGGCAGTGTGCTCATTCCCGTCCCGGTGGTGGGAACCCTGGCCGGGGGGCTGATTGGCAGCGTGGTGGGGAGCGTGGCGGGCGACCTGGCTGGCCGCACCGCCGTGCAGAAGGTGCTGGAGGTGGGGGGCGGTCAGAAGGGGTCGGAGCCGTAGTCGCGGCCGCGTTCACCACCGGGCAGCACCGGCGCGGACTGGGAGAGGTTGCTCCAGATGCGCTGGTAGATGTCCTTGAGCTCGTCGTAGCGCTGGCGCGGGATGAACGCCTCCTTCTGCACGCGCTCCCGCCGCAACCACAACGAGCCATCCGCCACCGCGTAGCGCTGCTCCACCTTCGCCATCGCGTTCTCGTCGACAAGATCCGCCGGGCGCCCGCGCACGCCGTGGCCTTCCGGCATCAGCACGCTGGCCGTCACGCGCTCGGTCATGCGGTAGCCCAGGTCCACCGGCGTGAGCCGTCCGTCGCGCCACAGGAACGGGTAGGGCTTGCCCAGCAGCTCGGCCATGCGCAGCGCCAGCTTGTCCTGCACACCGCCCAGCGGCGCCTTGCCAAAGGTCACCAGCAGGCGCGCGGGCTCGTCGGGATCCTCCCCTCCCTGCAGCTGCGCTTCCGTCCACGGCAGCTTCTGCTCCCCGCCGCACAGCCACTCACTGAGCGCGCGGTACTGCTCCTCCCCCTTGAGCTCGCGCATGGCCTGCCGCACGAACGCCACGTCCTGGCCCACCAGCTTGAAGCTGGCATTGCCCTCGACCATGCCGTCCACGCCGAGCACCAGCTTGTAGGTCACCTCACGCGTGTTCTGCTCCGCTTTGTCCTCGGGGATGATGACCCGCTCGATGCCGTCGGGGCGGACCACGATTCCGTCGCCACCCTGGCTGAAGGGCAACGGTCGCCCGACGGGCGCGCCCAGTCCCGCGGGGTCGAAGTAGTCGTACTGGCCGGCGCCGGGCACGGCGATGATGACGTGATCGAACGCGGCGGGGGTGGGCAGGTCGGGCACGCGCGGACGGTGACTCCGACGGGCCACCAGCACCGGGAACGCATCCAGGTTCGCCGCGCGCGTGGCGGACAGACAGGCCTGCGCCAGGTCCTTGCTGTCACCCTTCTTGGCGCTGGCAATCTCGCCCGCCTTGTGGGGCTTGAGCGCGCCCAGGTTCACGTCGAGATCCAGCAGCTGCATCTGTCCGCAGCCCTTCTGCACCGCCTTGAGCTTGTCGCGCTTGGTGCGCCCGCCCGCCGCGTCCGGCGCCAGCGACTGCCCACCCTTGTCCACCGGGCCCATCAGCTCGCGGTACCACGCCGCCACGTCCTCCCACGTGCTGTAGCCCAGGAAGCTCTTGCTGCTGCCCGGCGGCGTGTAGCGCTTGAACTGCACATGCACCTGCGTGGCGGCCGCCAGCGCGGTGCTGCCGCGGGGCTCGGGGAAGGTGGCGGGCAGGTCGGTGAACAGCCAGATGAAACGGGTGGCGTCGAGCTCGGAGTTGTCGCCCTTCACCGGGTCAAAGATGCGGGCCGGCACGCGCTCGGGCGCCATCTCGATGAGGTCCCCGCGCACCGTGACGCGGTAGTCCACGTCGTAGCCGGGCGCGTGCACCACGGAGAGGCGCGCTTCCTTGATGGGCAGGTCATGCAGCCCCTCGCCGGCGACGAGCGGCTCCACCCAGCGCGGGTCGCGGATGATGTGGATGGACTGGTAGTCGATGACGTCGCCCACGCGCAGGCCGGGGACGGCAAACGCCTTGGCGGCGGGCTCCTGGTAGAGACCGGCGGCCTTGTCGGAGCCGGAGAAGCGGTTGAAGTCCAGCGTGGTGTTGTCCAGCTCCTTGCTCTCGCCGTCGGGGTGGATGAGGCGGGCCTGGATGGCGCGCGGCTCCGCCCGACGGGTCATGGGCACGTAGACGCGGCCAAACCGCTTGCGCGCCTCATCGGTGAGGATCTGGATGCGCCGGTGACGACGGAGCTCCGCGTAGGGTTGGAAGCGACCGGGGTCGAACGCGTAGGTCAGCTCCACTTCCTCCAGCAGCATGACGGCGGGTGCGTCGACGTAGCGGGAGGGGTCGATGCGTTGGCCGCCATAGGAGTCCAGCTCCCGCGCCTTGGCACCGCCGCAGGCGGAAGACGTTGCACCCAGCGTGAGCGTGACGGCGAGCAGAAGGACGACGCGTGCCATGCGGCCACCCTACAACGCCAGGCCGGTCCCACCGAAGTGCGCGGTCGCGGCTTGCGCGTGGCCCCCTCGTGACCGCGGAGCGCAAGACGCTGCCCGCCGGGACCTGCTAGCGTCCGACGACGACGAGGAGATCACTTCATGGCCGCACGTCGGAAGCCAGCAGGGAAGAGCCGGAGCACCACCCGCAAGCAGCCGGCGCGGAAGAACCCGCCGAAGCGCAAGGCGGCGTCGCGGGGAGCGCGCCCGGGCAAGGCGGGGAAGCGTGCGGCGACGTCCTCCTCCAAGGTTGACCGTGCCCTCAAGCGCGCCGCCAAGGCGATCGTGGAGCTGGCGCGGGCCCTTGCCAACGAGACCGTGCACCGCGACCACGTCACCGCGCTGGCCCGCGCGCTGAAGCTGCTGGGCGTCTGATCACGACGACACATGGACATGGCCACCCGGGTCCGTCGCGCGTGGTCGCAGTTGGCGGGCCAGGTGCTCCAACTGCCCGAGACGGATGCCGCGTCTGTCCTGAATGTCACGAAGGACTGGATTCGCACTGAGGGGCTACGGATCTCGAAGGCGCTGCCGTCTCGACTGCCGCACTGGGGCGCGTTGGACGCGTTGGTCCATTTGCCTGTCGTCGATTTCTGTTACTCGCCGTTGTCGCTTGCAGCGTTTGTCGACGCGTTGCGAGGTCCTGCTCACGTCGTCGACCCTGCCGAGTTCATGACCCAGGTCGACCGGCGGGTGGGCGAGGTCATCACTGCGCGGTGGGGAGACTGCCCTCGTTGCAGCCAGGGGATGCGGCGGGTTCTCGTCGTCGCGGGTACTCGCACTCTGGTCTTCGACTGCGACGAGATCTGCGCACCACTGCGGGAGGACGGCACCGCCCTCGATGCTCATGATCGGCTGTGGCCCGCCCCGTTCGCATTGATGCGTGAGCGTGGCATCGTGCCGACGGATGAGCACTGGCCGGCGAACCCGATGCTGGCCGTGGGTTCGGGGGCGAACTGACAGGGATGTGTGATCTGGCCGAAGGACTCAGCCGCGGAGCTCGCGCAGCTCGTCCAGGTTGACGGTGGCTTTCCGTCGGAAGACCTGGATGATGATGGCCAGACCCACCGCGGCCTCCGCGGCGGCCACCGCCATGACAAAGAACGCCACGATGTGGCCGTTCATGTTCCCGTGCTGTCGGGAGAACGCGATGAACGCGAGGTTGGCGGCGTTCAGCATGATCTCCACGCTCATGAACGCCACAATCGCGTTGCGACGGGTGATGACGCCCACGCCGCCAATGCAGAACAGGACCGCGCTCAGCACCAGGTAGTACCCGACGGGAATCACACGACCTCCGCACGCGCCGAGCGCAGCAGCGAAGCAAAAGGCCCTTCACCGCGAGAGGTCTGCGTCGCGGGCCTGGTCTCCTTGAGGTACCGCTCCACCATGGAGCCGCTCATGGGCGTGGGGTCCATGCCGGAGCCGTAGGTGACCAGCCAATCCGCCAGCAGGTCCACCGCGGGACGCAGCCGGGGCGCCGCCGCGGGAGCCTGGGTCCGGGGACGCGGCAGGTGGTCCAGCAGGCTGGCCAGCGAGGGACGGGCCGGCGCGCTCTCGGGCGGCCAGTAGCCGTCAATGCTCACCTCGGGCAGCTCCTCGTGCGACGTCGTCTTGACGAGTTCCATCAGATCTTCCTCTTGGCCAGCACCACCGCGCCGACAACGGCAATCAGCAGCAGCAAGCTGGTCAGCTCAAAGGGCAGCAGGTAGTCGCGGAACAGCACCGCGCCAATTCCTTCCACGGTTCCAAAGTTGTCGGGCAGCGTTGCCGGGCTCCCCGCGGCAGCCATCAGCGGCGGCGCCAGCACCTTCAGCAGGTACGCGGCCGCCAACACCCCCAGGAACTTCACCAGCGTGAAACGCCGCGGGCCCAGCTCTTCATCCCGCAGGTTCAGCAGCATGATCACGAACAGGAACAGCACCATCACCGCGCCCGCGTAGACCAGCACCTCCAGCGCCGCGAGCAGGTGGGCCTGCAGCAGCACGAAGAGGATGGCCACGCTGAACAGGGAGGCGATCAGCCAGAGCGCGCCCCGGATGGGATTGCGCGAGACGACGACGCCCAGCGAGCCCAGGACAGAGGTGATGGCGAACAGCCAGAACAGGAACGGTTCCATGAGGGGGCGCGCGTGTATCACACATGGGAGCCGGTGGGAACCTCCATGGGGTGGATCCCGCGGGGAGGCCGCGCTTGACCCTGGGGGGAGGCGCCGGACATGGAGTGGGGATGCGGCGACACCTCGTCGGCCTGCCGGTCCTGGCGGTCCTGCTGCTCGCGGGCGGGGCGCGGGCGGATGTGCATGAGCTGGAGATGGCCGCGGGGCTGGACGCGGGCGCGGAGGGCACGGGCATCTACGCGCTCCCCTGGGGGCTCCCGCCCCGGCAGAAGACGCCCAGCTACGGGGTGGCGCGCGCGGCCTGGCGCTGGCTGGGTTTCTGGCGGCCCAACGTGGCCCTGTCCGCGGAGTTCAACACCGACACGCTGGCCGCCGGCCTGGACGCGTACAACGTGGGCGCGCCGGGCCTGAGCGTGGGCCTGTTCTCCCGCGCCGAGCTGGGCTTTGCGCAGGTCAGCCTCAACCAGCTCCACGACGGCGTGAACCACCCGGAGCGCGGGTACACCGCCTCGTACGCCATGACCGGCGGGCGGGCTTCCTACACCGTGCTGAATCGGCTCACGGTGGAGGGGGAGCTGGGGGGGCGCGGCTGGGTGTTCACCCCCGGACCCAACACCGACCGCAACTGGCGGATCCCCGCGCCGTTCCTGGCGCTGGAGCCGCGGGCGCGCCTCAAGTGGCATGACCTCCGTCCCGACGAGGGCGGCCTGGGCCTGCACCGCGGCATGGCGGCGATGCTGGAGGCGGGAATGGATGTGCGCGCCTTCAGCCGCTCCTTCGGCGGGTACAAGGGCGGGCCGGTGGATCCGCGCAACACCGTCGAGGCGGGGGAGTTTCCCCGACGCATCTCCGCGCGCGGATTGGCCGGGGTGCCGCTGGCGCGCAGGCTGTGGGTGGGCTTGCAGGGTGACGCGGGCTACGGCCACGACGAGGACGACATCTCGCGCACCGTCATCGGCGGGATGAACCCGTACACCGTCAACGTGCCCGGCGCCGCGTGGGGAGAGTGGCGCAGCGAGAGGTACGTGGCGGGTCACGCGCACGCGGGAATCCTGCCGCTCCAGAACCTGTACGTAGGCCTGAGTGCGCACCTTTGCGTGCTGAATGACCCGCACCGCGTGGGCGCGCTCGACGAGCTGGGCGTGGTCCGGGCTTTTGCCGCGGAGGTGCGGGTGGCGCTGGCGCGCGTGGTGCGGTGGCGGCTTTCCGTGGGCGGCAGCGGCGACGTCCGACGAGAGCGCGGGCCGGGAGCGCTGGGCGCATTCACCTGGTTCGAGCTGGGGTTGCGGCAGTGAGCGGTGCACTGCGGGGGCGCACCGTGCTGTCCACGCGCCCGCTCGACGACGACGCGCTGACCCCATTGCTGCAGGCGGAAGGCGCGGAGGTGCTGGTGGCGCCGATGATCCACTTCGCTCCGCCCGCGCATCCCGACGAGCTGGAAGGCGCACTCGCGTCGCTGTCACGCTACCGCGCCGTGCTGCTCACCAGCCCACGCGGGGTGCGCAGCGTGGCGGGGCGGCTGCCCGCGGGATTTCCCGTCGTCACTTTGGCGGGGCGGACGCGCCAGGAAGCGGTCTCCGCCGGGCTCACCCCGCTGCCCATCCGCGACGCACCCGACGGAGCCGACCTGGCCGCCGCGCTCGCCGAGAGCATGGACGTCACCGGAGCACGCTTCCTGTTGCCCACCAGCAATCTCGCCGAGCCGGCCGTGGCCGAGGGGCTGCGCGCGCGGGGGGCCACGGTCGACGTCGTGGAAGCGTACCGCACGGTTCCCGCAACCGAGGTTCCCGCGCCCGTGGTGCAGGCCCTGCGCGAGGGGCGGGTCGACGCGGTGGTGTGCATGAGCCCCTCGGCGGTGCGCACGTTGGTGACGCTGGTGCCCGTCGAGTTGTTGGGGCGGGTCAAACGGGTGGCGCCGGGACGGACCACGTCGGCGGCCTGGGGGGAGCTGGGGTTGCCCGCGGACGTCGTGGCGGAGGGGCCCGCGCCCGCGCAGGTGGTGTCCGCCGTGGTCCGCGCCCTGACGCAAGCGCCCTGAGCAGTTGCCCTCCCGCGCCCGCCACCTCTAATGAGCCTCTCCCGTTTTGCCTGGAGGGACCCATGTTGATGCGGAGACTCTGCGCGGTGCTCGCGCCCCTGGTGCTCATGGGCGTGGAATGCGCCCCCGAGAACGCCGACAGCCCCCAGAAGGCCGCGGAGTTCTATGGCCTCGTCGACGGGCAGACGCTGACCTACGACGTCACCAGCACCACCGGCGGCAGCCCCACCACCTCCACGCACAGCTTCAAGGCCAGCCAGTCCTTCGCCGACAAGGTGGCCTACCAGCGCGAGGAGCGGAACCAGGCCAACGCCATCGTCGAGACGGTGTTCTTCGAGAGCACCATCGAGGCCATGCGCCTCCTGCGCGTCGGCGACTGTCTCCCCAACTGCACCGACTACGACAACCCGCCCCGGATCCTGGAGCGCCAGGTCAAGGCCAACACCAACTACTCCAGCGAGTCCTCCACCACCGACGTGGTCAACGGCCAGCGCACCCCCGGCAAGAAGGAGCGCCATGAGATCACCGTCGGGGACGAGAACAACGTGGTCACCGCGGCGGGAACGTTCAAGGCGTTCAAGATCCTGTGGAGCATCTTCCCCGAGGGCGGCCAGCGCATCGACCGCGAGCTGTACTTCGCTCCCAACAAGGGCTTCGTGCAGTTCACGGTGGGAACCAACACCTACAAGCTCAAGAGCGGGGTCACGCCGTGATGCGCCCGCTCGTCGTGGGAATGGCGTGCTTGGCGCTGGGGGGCTGTGGCATCCAGCAGGCCCTGCGTCCCGCGGGTCCCGCGCCCGCTCCCCTTCCCGCGGAACGCCCCCAGCTTGCCCCCGGCGAGGTGGCAGTCACCTGGCTGGGCGCCGCCGGCGCGCTGGTGCGCACGCATGACAAGACCATTGCGTTTGACCCGTATGTGAGTCGCCACCACCTGGGGCGCGTGATCTTCGGCAACGTCAGCCCCGACAAGCAGGCCATTGACCGCTACCTGCCCAAGGTCGATCTCGTCCTCGTGGGCCACAGCCACCACGACCATCTCGTCGACGTGCCGTACCTGGTGCAGCGGGACAACGCGCAGCTGGTGGGCACGCTCACCACCAGTGAGATTGCGCAGTCCCACGGCGTGGACATCAAGAACATCCACGTGGTGGGCGGCGGTGAGCTGATTGACGTGGATGGCGTGCTCGTCGACGTGGTGAAGGCCGGACACGGCACGTGGCGCTTTGGCAAGGTTCCCAGCTCCGGCGTGGTGGAGTCGCGGCAGGGCACGCCCATGCGCGCCTCGCAGTTCAAGATGGGTGGAGCGTTGTTCTATCGCGTTGTCGTCGACGGGATCCGCATTGGGCACCTGTCCAGCGGGAAGCTGGCGCAGTTCCTCCCCAAGGGGATCGAGGTGGACGTGCTGCTGCTTTCGCTGGCGGCGTCCTCCGCCAAGGACAAGGTGATGGAGCGACTGCTCCCCGCCACGCGCCCCACGTTCCTGCTCCCCATCCACTTCGACATGTTCTTCCTGGACCTGGAGGAGAACCCCCGCCGCCTGCCCGGCTACGACGTGGACGAGGTGGTCACCACCGCCTCCGTCCTCAGTCCCGGCGTGCGCGTGGTGGTCCCCGACCCCATGCGGGAACAGGTCCTCAACATCAAGACCCGCAAGGTGCGTTGAGCGCCAAGGAGTGAAGTCATGAGCATGGCAATGCGTGCAGTCTGCATGATGGGTCTCTGCGCCGTCGTGGCGTGCAGCAGCAGCAAGAGCGCGCAGGGGGGTGGCAGCGCCGGGGATGTCAGCGCCCGCGCCGCGCGCGTGGACATGAAGGACGCCGCGTTCACCGGCGCCACCGCGTACGTGGTGCTGGTGGTGGACAACCAGGGCGGCAAGGACGTGGAGATCCAGGGCGCCAGCGTGGAGGTGGCCTACGAGGGCGAGGGCGCCCCCGAGGGGCTGGGACCGTTCAAGGGGGCCATGCAGCCGGCGCGGCGCAGCGTGGCTCCCGCGGGCGGCAGCGCGGAGGTCCCCGTGGAGATTGCGCTGGAGTACCCCACCGGCGAGGCGTTCCTGGCGTTCACCAAGCTGGACGTGGCGAAGCTCAAGGTCACCGGTGAGGTGGCCACCAGCGCGGGCAAGATCCCCGTCGACGGCGTCACCGACTTCCCGACCCCGAAGCTCCTGGAGGGGCAGGTCAAGGACGCGCAGATGAGCAGCATTGATGGCGGCGCCGCCGGCGAGGTGGAGCTGGACCTGGTGCTCTACAACCCCAACGCGTTCATCGTGAAGGCGGACAGCTGGGACATCAAGGTCGTCATCGCCGGCAAGGAGCTGAAGACGGAGAAGCTGGCGCAGGGCGAGAACATCCAGCCGCAGGCCGGCGTGGGCTACTCCCAGGGCTTCAAGATCGACCAGCAGAACTGGGGCGCCGACTACAAGGACGTGCTCAAGCTCAGCGAGGTGCCGTACGAGGTCACCGGCAGCATCAGCGTGGGTGGCGTGACCTATCCCTCGTCCATCAGCGGCAAGATGAAGTTCCACCGCTGAGGCAGCTCAGCGCACCGCGCACGCCGCCCCGGATTCCTCCGCGCCGTTGTTCTGCGGGTCGTTGGTGGCGCTGTCCTCGTCGGGGGCGCCCACCACCAGGTCCGTGTTGGCCATGGCCACGGCGGCCCCGAACCGGTCGCCACCCTGGGTGTTGACCGCCTTGAGGTACGTGCGCTGCACCCACGTGCCGTCCAGGTGCGCGAACAGGTAGACGGCGCCGGCGTTCGCGGCGTTGTCGTCGAGCGGCGGGTTGATGCCCACGCCGCTTCCGCTCTCATACGGCGCGCCCACCGCCACACCCAGCCCGCGCACCGCCACCGACGTGCCGAAGCGGTCCCCCGCCCCGGTATTGCCTGCCTTGAGGTAGCCCGTCTGCATCCACGGGCCGCCGTTGCTCTGGAACACGTAGGCCGCGCCGGCCTGGTTGGCGCTGTTGTCGAACGGGGAGGTGCCGTTGCTGCCCTCATTGGGGGCGCCCACCACCGCGGTCCCGAAGGAGATGGCCACCGCGGCGCCGAAGTTGTCTCCGGCGTCGGAATTCGCCGGCTTGAGATAGCCCGTTGGGAACCAGTTGCCGGTCCCGGGCTGCCGCGTGAACACGTAGGCCGCACCCGCCGCGTCCGCGGTGTTGTTGTTGGGATCCCCGTCGTCGCTGTCCTCCAGGGGCGCGCCCACGACGAGGTTGTCCGCGTCCAGCGCCACCGCGCTGCCAAAGCCGTCCCCCGCGCCGACGACATCGGGCTTCAGGTAGCGCTGCAGGGTCCAGGTGTTGGCGCTGCGCGTGAAGATGTAGACCGCGCCGGCGTCGGTGGCGCTGTCGTCGTCGGGGTTGATGGTCGAGGTGCCGCTGTCCTCGCCGGGGGCACCCACGGCAACGGTGTCGCCGGAGATGGCCACCGCGGTGCCGAACACGTCGTCGTCCTCGTAGTTGTCGGCGCGCAGCCGCTTCTGGAAGGTCCACACGCCGTTGCTGCGGGTGAACACCAGGGCACAGCCCGAGCGTGGTTTGCCCAGCGGCGGCGGCTGGGGCATCGCGCTCCCCGGCACCGGCGGAGGTCCGGGCTCCACGGGGTCCGTACCGTTGTCGTCCCCCGGCGCGCCCACGACGATGGTGTCGCCGAAGATGGCCACGCTGGTGCCGAACTTGTCCTGCGTGCTGTTGACGGGGCTCTTGAGGTACGCCTGTTGCGACCACAGGCCGTTGTTGTGCACGTACACGTAGACGGCGCCGGCGGCGGGCGCGGAGTCGTCTCCCTGGTTGCCGTTGATGGTGGTCGACGAGCTGGCCTCCAGGGGCGCGCCCACCACCATGGTGTCCCCGAAGATGGCAACGCTGTGCCCGAACTGGTCGGATGGGTCGGGGTTGGAGGCCTTCCGGTAGCGCAGCTCGATGGGGAACGGCGCGTACATGACCGTGTGCGCCACCACGCCGCCCGCATTGCCGTTGAGGTCCGTCTGCTGCAGCTCGACGGTCCGCGGCCCCACCGGTCCCGCGTAGGCCACCGTGAAGCTGAACTTGCCGCGCTGGTTGGGACCGGTGCCGCACTCCGGGTGCTCGCCGGGGGTGCACTCCTCACAGGCCACGTCGACGGGATTGGCGTCCGGCACGCTGGCGTCGAACTCGGCGGGCTGGTTGATGTACGTGATGGCCACGGTGGCGCCGTATTCGCACCAGCCCTGGTAGAGCGCGGTGCGGACCGTCATCTCGTCGCCCATCCCCGGCCCGGTCAGCTCCACCTCGGGCGAGGCAACGCTGTCGTCGTCATCCACGATGGTGATGGTTACCACCACGGGTGCGCCGCCCTCCGGCCGCTGGAAGAGGAGGACGAGCCCTTCCGTGGCCTCGCCGGTGGTGTCGTCGACGACGTTGATGACCAACTGCTGCCCCGTGTCCGGGGCGGTGAACGTCAGCTCGCCGTTGGTGACGTCGTGGTCGGAGGGCGAGGTTGCGCTGCCGGTCACCGAGAACGGGATGGTGACGGTGCCACTGTACGCGCCGGTCAACGTGGCCCGGACGGTGACGGTGCCGACGTCCTCGCTCACCGTGGGGGTGTCGGTGGTGACGGAGAGCGTGGGGGCCGCGCCGCCGCTGCTCGACGAGGATGACGCACTGGACGAGCTGGACGCGCTGGACGAGCTGGACGACGACGAGGCAGCGGAAGCGGAGCTGGAGAACGCGCCGCTGCTGGAGGACGAGCTGGAGGAGCTGGAGGAGCTGGAGGGCGCGCCGCTGCTGCTGCTGAATGACGAGCTGCTGGAGGACACCGCACTGGACGACGTCACGCCGCTGCTGGAGCTCGCCGCCACGGACGAGGTGCTGGTGCCGCCACCGTTGCTGCTGCCGGATGTGGAGCTCGTGGTTCCCGACGACGCCTCACCGCTGCTCGACGAGCTGGCACTGGAGGACGACGTGGACGAGGAGCTCGCGGACGACGAGGCGCTGGATGACGCGGAGGCACTGGACGACGCGCCCCCCGACGAGCTGGAGGTCGCGACGCCGACGCAGGTGGTGCCGTCGCAGGAGCCGGACAGGCAGGTTCCGTCGGAGAAACACGCTTGACCGGACCCGCCGCGAGGGGCGCAGGTTCGCTCCTGGGGGTCGCAGTGATTGTTGCGGCTGCTGTCACAGTCCGCGTCGGATTCACATTGGCCAGCGGGTGGCGTGCACGCCAGGCCCCCCACCAGCAGCCCGGTCAACAGCATCAGGCGGCGTAGCGTCATGCGCTTCTCGTACCACGTGCCAGAGGCGCGGCGACAGGTTCACCTTGTGGGGCCAGACGGCGCTGGGGCATGATGCGCCCCTCGCGCTCATGGCTTCCTTCCTGCCCAGTCTCGTCGTGCTGCTGTTGGCGGGCGCTGGTCCCAACCCGGACCTGGACGCCGCCAAGGAGGCTTTTGCCCGCGCGGAATATCGTCAGGCCCTGGCGCGCCTGGAGCAGGCGGAGCGCTCTCCCACGCTGGACGAGGCCGGGCTGGTGGAGCTGCACTGGTACCGCGGCGTGTCTCTCCACGTCCTGGGGAAACGCGACGAGGCCCGACGTTCCTTTGACGCGCTGCTCGCGCTGCAGCCGCTGTACACGCCCAACCGCCTCGAGACGTCGCCGGACATCCGCGCCGCGTTCAAGGAGCGCTCCGACGCGTACCAGCGCGAACACGGCGTGGTGATGGCCACTCCGGTGTTGAAGGGCGCGGAGCTGTCGGTGTCGCTCTCGGGGCACCCGGAGGAGGTGGGCGCGTTGGTTGTGTTTGCGCGTCCGACGGGGGCGGTGCGCTACCAGCCCTTTGAGCTCAAGGTCGAGGGGACCACCGCGCGCGGAAAGGTGCCCGCCTTCCTGTTCGAGGAGCCCGCACCCGGACTCGATCTCGTGCTGGAGGCCCGCAACCGTCGCGGCGCGCCGCTCTCGCGCGTGGGCGACGCCAAGGAGCCCGTGCACCTCACCGTTTCCGACGCTGAGCGTGCCGCGGCGCTGCGTGCGCTTGGCGCGGGAGCCACCGCCACGACGTCGACGCCCGCCGCCGCTGCGACGCCACCGCCCGCGAGCTCGCCCGCCCCGGCCCCACCCGCCGCATCCGCCCCGACGACA
>JBFMGU010000229.1:0-16796 GCA_040752415.1 Myxococcota bacterium | reverse complement strand
TTCCTCCCCTTCCCCGGCTCGGTGACGACGGAAAACTGGGACTGGGGAAGGGGGGCGAGTGGGCGCCGCGGGACAAGCGTGGGGGGTTAGGTGTTCGCCGGCCACGACGGAATGGGCAATTTGTTTAGACGCAGCCCCTAACCTGATCTCCGGGCATCACGGATCGTCGTCACGCAAGGCGGTTGCCGCGAACGTCTGCCGCAGTATTCATCAAGCTCGCGGCCATGCGTTGGCGCCTGGCACGTTGGCCCGGCAACCCGCGCTGCGGCCGCGTTCATGGCCCCTGGGCACCTGTGCGGAGCATGGGGTGCCGGGGGCGGCGTGTCGTCGGAAGGAGTGCCGCATGCCGGGCTGGGCGAATGCCGTCATGGTGCTGACCGCGCTGGCTCAGTCGCACGGGTCCGGCGTGTGCCAGGACAACAACCTGCCGCCCCGGACGCCACCACCCTGCGAAAGCGCGAGCATCATGTTCTCCGAAGCGGAACAGACGGTGACGCTGACGGGGGACATGGGGTGCACGCCCAGCGAGATGGCGGACGTGGTCCCGGAAGGCGCGCTGACGACGGTGCCCGGGCTGCCCGGCGTGTGGATGCTGCGCGCCAACGTGGTGCTGCGGGAGGGCGCTACGCTGCTGCTCCACGGGCCGCGCGCGGGCGGCGACGTGGAAGAGCTGCGCCTGTTGAGCACGCCGGCGGGCTTCATCTCCATCCAGGCGGCGTGGGGCGCGGTGGACATCCAGGGCACGCGCGTCACCAGCTGGGACGAGACCGCAGGTGTTCCGGATCTGCTGCACGAGGACGGCCGGGCGTTCATCAGCGTGCGCTCCTTCCTGCAGGACGAGCAGCCGCGGGAGTCGCGCATGGACATCCGCGACAGCGACGTGGGCTACCTGGGACACTTTGATGATTCCGCGTACGGCCTGGCGTGGCGGGTGAGCGGCACCGGTGACAGCGGCGAGGATTCCCCGGTCTTCGACGAGGTGGAGGTGCGCGGCGTGGTGCTGTCCAGTCGCATCCACCACAACTACATGGGCGGCTACATGTGGGGCGCTTCCTGCATGGAGTGGGTTGGCAACGAGGTGGCGCACAACGCGGTCTACGGCATCGACCCGCACGACAACTCCGACCGCCTGCTGATTGCCGACAACCTGGTCCACCACAACGGGACGCACGGCATCATCTGCTCCAAGAACTGCGACCACCTGGTCATCCGCAACAACACCAGCAGCTTCAACGGTCGCCACGGCATCATGCTGCACCTGGACGTGGTGGTCTCCACGGTGGAGGGCAACCGCAGCCACGACAACGGCGGCTGGGGCATCGCCATCTTCCAGAGCCACAGCAACGTCATCCGCGGCAATGACCTGTACCGCAACCAGTACGGTCTCCACGTCTACGAGCGCAGCCGGTACAACGTGGTGGAAGGCAACGTGGTGCACGACAACACCGACGTGGGCATCCGCTTCAGTGAGCACGCCTCCGCCAACTCCGTGCGCGACAACGTGCTGTTCGACAACGCGCTGTCCGGCCTGGGCCGCGAGGAGTCCGACGGACAGGACGTGGGCTTCAACCAGTTCGACCGCGTCCCGGGCCACAACCACCCCCTGGATCCCAACATCGCACCGCGCCCGGACGCCGGCCAGGCCGACCCGGACGAGTGAGCGCCAGCGCCATCCCGGAACACCGACGCGGAGGAACCCATGAGAACCACGGCGCGACTGGGCACCATCCTGACGCTCGTCGGGCTGGCCGCGTCCTGCAGCAGCGAAGACCCGCGCCCCGCGGAGTGCGTGGCAGGAGACTGCCCAGGCCCGGGTGGCGGCGGCGGCAGCCCGGGCGACCCGTCCTCGTCGTCATCCTCCTCGCGGGGGGGCGCGCAGGCCTCCTCCAGCTCCGGCAACGTGGCATCCGCCAACACCGGCAGCGGTCCCGCCCCGGGCACTTCCAGCGGCGGGGCGCCCTCGTCGGGCGGCGGCGGTCCAGTGGCCACGTGCGGGGACGGCATCCGCGGCGGTGGCGAGGGCTGCGACGACGCCAACAAGGTGGACGGCGACGGCTGCTCGGGCACGTGCGCGCCGGAGTCCGGGTGGACCTGCAACGGCACACCCAGCCGGTGCGTGACGACGTGCGGAGATGGCCTGGTGGCGGGAGTGGAGGTCTGCGACGACGCCAACAACGCGGATGGCGACGGCTGCGACCAGCGCTGCGTCCGCGAGGAAGGCTGGGGCTGCAGCGGCGAGCCCAGCAGCTGCGTGGCGGGCTGCGGCGACGGCGTGGTGGTGGGCGTGGAGACGTGTGACGACGGGAACCTGGCGGATGGCGACGGCTGCGCGGGCAACTGTGGCGTGGAGATGGGCTGGACCTGCGCGGGCGGGCCCTCCAGCTGCGCCCCGGTGTGTGGTGACGGTTTGCTGCTGGGCGGTGAGCAATGCGACGACGCCAACCTGCAGGACGACGACGGGTGCGGCCCCGGCTGCACGGTGGAGGAGGGATGGACCTGCACCGCGGAGCTGCCCATCCTGTGCACCACCCTCTGCGGCGACGGCGTGGTGGCTGGCCCGGAGCTCTGCGACGACGGCGCCACGATGGACCTGGACGGCTGCTCCCACGACTGCGCCACCGAGCCGGGATGGCGATGCCTGGGGGAGCCCAGCGCCTGCGCCACCACCTGCGGCGACGGCGTGCCCGCGGGACGGGAGTGGTGCGACGACGAGAACACCTCCGCGGGGGACGGCTGCAGCGAGGCCTGCTACCCGGAACACGGTTGGCTGTGCTCCGGGGTCCCGAGCGAGTGTGAGATCTCCTGTGGCGACGGAGCGATTGCCGGCGACGAGGAATGCGACGACGTCAACCCGGTATCCGACGACGGGTGCAGCCACCGCTGCGAGGTGGAGGAGGGCTGGACCTGCGAGGGCGAGCCGAGCCGGTGTGACGAGATCTGCGGCGACGGACAGACCGTGGGCAAGGAGGAGTGCGACGACGGCGGCACCGACGACGACGACGGCTGCGACGAGAAGTGCAAGGCGGAGGACGGCTGGACCTGCATTGGCGGGCCCAGCATCTGCTTCACGGTGTGCGGCGACGGCGTGCGGGCGGGCGAGGAGGACTGCGACGACGAAGACACCCGCTCCGGCGACGGCTGCAGCGAGGACTGCCACGTGGAGAGCGGCTGGGAGTGCGAGGGGCGCAAGCCCAGCGACTGCGACCCGGTGTGCGGGGACTGGCGGGTGGTGGGCAACGAGGACTGTGACGACGGGAACCGGAACAACGGGGACTGCTGCTCCTCCCGCTGCAAGTGGGAATCCTGGTGCCGCCCGTGAGTTGATCAGAACGGGTTGCCGCCGGATCCCGACGCCACCGTGGGCTGCAGGAAGGTGGCCTTGAGCGTGTGATACGCGGCCTCCACCTTGGAGTGCAGCTCCGCCACGCGGGAGGAGAGCACCGCGTCGACGGGGCCGCTGGCAAAACGGAACGTGTTCAGCTTGCCGATCATGGCGTGATAGCCCTGTTCCACCTCGCGCTCGGAGGCGCTGAGCGCCACGCCCAGGATCTGGTGGGGCGCGTGCATGGGCTTGAGGCAGGCATACAGCGTCATCACCTCGTCACGCGCGGCGCGCTGGTGCTCCGTCTCTCCCGGCGACACGAGCTCGATGTCCTGCTCCGGGAGCACGGGCATCCCCTGCACCGCGGAGGGAACCGGGTCCTGCAGGAGCACCGGCGCGGGCGTCAGGACGGGCGCCTCCGACGACAGCGCCACCAGGCGCGCGTCACGCAGGGTCAGCGCCAACAGCGTTCCCACCAGCATGCCCAGGCCGGAGGTCTCCCAGAACGACCCCAGCGTGCTGGGTTGTCCCAGGATCTCCACGACGTCACGCCCGCGCATGAACGGCGCCAGCCGGCGCGCCACCGTGCGCAGCCCGGGCTCCGCGATGATGAAGTGCTCCTCCAGCTCCACCGCCACGGCGAGCAACGCGTCCGGCGCCATGCGCGTCCGGCGCCCCTCCAGCATCAGGCCCACCGCGTTGACCTTGAGGAGCGGCGTGACGTTGAGGAAGGCCTGGTCCTCGACGAAGCGGCACGCACCCGCCAGGGCGCCCAGGAACGCCAGGACCTGCTGCCGGACGTGCTCACGCATGAAGGCGTGGAGCTCCTGGCTGCCAATGACACCGGCCAGCGCCAGCGCGCCGAGCAGCTCTCCCTCCGGGATCATGGGCTGCGTGGCGGTGGCGGGAATCCATCCGCGCTCCTTCAGCAGGCGGAAGTGCGCTCCGTCGCCACCGG
This sequence comes from Myxococcota bacterium, assembly GCA_040752415.1. Taxonomy (GTDB): domain Bacteria; phylum Myxococcota; class JACRCW01; order JACRCW01; family JACRCW01; genus JBFMGU01. The sequence goes on along the minus strand of JBFMGU010000229.1, from coordinate 12,516 downwards.
GCCGCGTGGCCCACACCGGGTCCCCGCGCAGGAAGAACAGCGTGCCCTCCGCCGGACCGCTGTCGACGACGAGGCGGCCGGTGAGCTCCTGCGCGCACAGGGCGCCCAGCACCGCCGGAGCATCCCCGCGCGCCAGCTCCCCCATCAGCAGCGTGCGCCCGGCCCGAGGTTGCGCCGCCTCCAGGTTCACCTCGTCGCTCACCATGTCCAGCGCGGCGGCAACCTGGGTGGTGCTGGGCACGTCAAAGGGCTGCAGCTCCGGGCGCGCCATCTCGTCGACCACGCGGCGGGCCAACCATTCCGCGTCGCGCTCTCCGTCGAGCGGCACCACGGACACGCCCAGCGCCAGGCGCGCGCGTGCCTCGTCGGAGGAATCCCGTCCCAGCACGCAGATGCGCATGTGCGGGTGGCGCTTGCGCGCAAGGAGACACAATCCCCGTCGGGAGAGCTGACGTGCGCCCTCCGCCATCACCAGCGCGTTGAAATCCGCGCGCCCCAGCGCGCCCATGGCGTGGAACGGATCACGGAACTCCAGGCACTCCACGCCGCGCGCCACCAACGCGTTGCGCAGCGCCCCCCGTCGCGCGTCCCGCTCATCCACCAACAGGACCTTCCGCCCCACGGAATTCCCTCCCCCTTCCAGTCTGGCACAGGGGCCCTGCCGCGTGGAGTCCCCGTCGAGCCGCCGCATCCACCGCCAACGCACGTCGCCAACCGCCCGGGCCGCGCCGCCGCGGTGAGCGTCCACAACCTCGGCGGCAACGCCGTGGCGCCGCACGCAGCGCGGCAAGGGAAGGGCTCAGGACGTCACGGTGCGGGGCGCCAGGTGGTCCCCCGCCACCGCGAGCAGGCGCGCGAGGTCCACGGGCTTGGGCAGGATGGCCACCGCGTGGTCCACCAGGTCCTTCACGTCGGGGTGGTCGGCCATGGCGGAGGTGATGATGATGGGCACCTTGCGCCAGCGCGGGTCACGACGGAGCTCCAGGCAGACCATGGTGCCGGAGACGTGCGGCATCATCAGGTCCAGCAGGATCAGCGCGGGGGCGGTCTCCTTGCGCAGCCAACGCAGGGCCTCCACGCCGTTGGTGCGCACACCACCCGGTGCCCCGCGCTCTCCAGGAGGTCGGCCAGGGTCTCGCGCACGTCGTCATCGTCGTCCACGACCAGGATGGTCTGGCCAAGGCTGGGCGGGTGGAGGTGATTCACAAGCCCGTTGTGACGACGGGGTGACAGCGCCGCAACCCGCGCCCCGCGACGTGCGGACCCACACCTTGCGGTTGGCCCCCGGTTGGCGGTGCGCAACGGACTCTCGCGGGGGCGGAATAAAGCGCGGCGCCAATCGCTTTCCCCGTCGCTCGCGTCGCCGGACTGACGCGCGGACGGCACCGCCACACCCTTCCTTCTCCGCTGCGCCCCGCGCGCGGCACCCGCATGGAGCATGCATGACCGCCACGGAGAGCCACGTTCCGCAACCTCCCCGCACCGTCGAGGTGCCACTGGGCCGCAAGGAGCCCGCCGTGGATGTGCCGGAGCGTTGGGTCTCCCTGATCGGCGGCGGCGTGCTCACGGTGTACGGCATTGCACGTGGCGGCGTGGGCGGACTGGCCTTGGCGCTGGCGGGCGGAGGACTCATCAAGCGCGGCATCACCGGGAGAAGTTGGCTCAACCGGACCGGGGGCGCGCTGGCGGTGGCGGAGGGCCCTGGCGCGCTGCCAGGAGCGCGGGAGATCCTCATCGAGAAAGCGGTGACGGTGGACCGCGCTCCCGACGAGATCTACCGGTTCTGGCGCGACCTGCGGAACCTGCCGCGCTTCATGCGGCACCTGGAGAGCGTGGAGATCGTCGACGACCGCCGCAGCCGCTGGTCCGCCCACGCGCCGCTGGGGATGCGGGTGCGGTGGGACGCGGAGCTGGTGGAGGAGGTGCCGGGCGAGCGCCTGCGTTGGCGCAGCCTGCCGGGCGCGGACATGGAGAACGCGGGCGCGGTGCAGCTCATCCCCGCCGCGGGTGGCCGGGGCACCGTGATGCGGGTGACCCTGCAGTACGCGCCGCCCGCCGGCGCCGTGGGCGCTGCGTTTGCCCGGCTGTTCGGCGAGGAGCCCCGGCAGCAGGTTGCCGACGACCTCCGCCGTCTCAAGCAGATGCTGGAGACCGGTGAGGTGGCCTCCACCGAGGGGCAGCCCTCCGGCCGTTACTAAATTACACTAAATCATCTCGGAGCGCACCATGAGAGCAGTGTGCTGGAACGGCGTGGCCGACGTCCGCGTCAAGACCGTGCCCGACCCCACCATCATCAACCCACGCGACGCCATCATCCGCGTCACCTCCACGGCCATCTGCGGCTCCGACCTTCACCTCTACAGCGGCGACGTCCCCGCGATGCGCAAGGGGGACATCCTGGGCCACGAGTTCATGGGGGAGGTGGTGGAGCTGGGCCCGGAGGTGAAGAACCTGCAGAAAGGTGACCGCGTGCTGGTGCCCTTCCCCATTGCGTGCGGCGCGTGTTTCTTCTGCAAACGCGAGCTGTGGTCCTGCTGCGACAACTCCAATCCCAACGCGGCGCAGGCGGAGGAGCACTGGGGCCATTCCCCAGCCGGGCTCTTTGGCTACTCGCACCTGACGGGCGGATACGCCGGCGGCCAGGCGCAGTACGTCCGCGTGCCTTTTGCCGACGTGGGGCCGCTCAAGGTGCCCGAGGGCCTGCGCGACGAGCAGGTCCTGTTCCTCACGGACATCCTCCCCACGGCGTGGCAGGCCGCGGAGCACTGCAACATCCAGCGCGGCGACACGGTGGCCATCTGGGGCGCGGGGCCGGTGGGGCTGCTCACGGTGGTGTGCGCCTACGCCATGGGCGCGGAGCGGGTGATCATCATTGACCGGGTCCCCGAGCGGCTGGAGACCGCGCGGCGCAAGAACGCGGTGATCATCAACGACGAGAAAGCGGACGTGGGCGAGGTTCTGCGCGACATCACCGGCGGCCGCGGTCCCGACGCCACCATTGACGCCGTGGGAATGGAAGCGCACGACGTGGGCCTGGAAAACGCGTACGACCGCGCCAGGCACGCCATGCGCCTGGAGACCGACCGGCCCCATGCGCTGCGCGAGGCGATCATGCACTGCCGCAAGGGCGGTGTGGTGAGCGTGCCTGGCTTCTACAGCGGCACGGTGGACAGGTTCCCCATGGGTGCGGTGGCGAACAAGGGCCTGACGCTGCGCTCCGGTCAGGCGCACGTGCACCGATACATGCGCCCGTTGCTGGACAGGATCCAACGCGGAGAGCTGGACGCCACCTTCATCATCACGCACCGCCTGCCCCTGGAGGAGGCCGCGCACGGCTATGACATCTTCAAGAACAAGCGCGAGGACTGCATCAAGGTGGTGTTGACCCCGTAACGTGGCGTCGGAAAAACGCACGCACCGGCGCGCGACCCGCTCCTGGGGCCGCAACGCCGGTGCCGGGTGCATCTCTTGACGCGTTCCGCCGAGGCGGCGCTCACATGCGCGGCTTCTCGGTGCCCTCCTCAGGCTTGATGGAGGTCTTGCCCTTTTCCTGACCCAGGGTGTCCTTGATGCGCTGCGCCTCACTGAGGTGTTGCTGCAGCGTGGGCAGGGTGGTGTTCACGAACTGCTTGAGGTCAGGGTCCTTCACCTTGTCGGCCTGCTTCTCGAAGTAGTCGACGTCCTTGCGGTGATCCTTGACCATGTTGGAGATGTATTCCTTCTCCAGCTTGTTGCCGCTCATCTTCTGCAGCTTGTTGAGCATGTCGTTGTCGACGGCGGTGGGAAACTCCACGCCTTTCTGCTGGGCAATCTGACGGAGCTGGTCATTGGTGCGCGAGTGGTGCTCCACCATCATCTGCGCGAACTGCTTGACCTCCGGCGTGGTGGCCTTGTCCACCATCATGCGGCCGAGCTCCACCTCCCTCAGGCCATCCTCGGCAGCCTTCTTGATGAACTTCTTGTCCGCGTCGGAGATCTTGGTGCCCACGTCGGAGCCGGCGCCCGCGGTCTTGCCCATGTCCTTCTGGCCCATGCCCGGCTGTGTGGCCTGTGGGGTCCCCGGTTGTGCGCCCGGCTGCTGACCCGGCTGCACGTTGGTCTGGGCGATGGCCTGACCAGCGACGAGCAGCGCACCCATGGCGAAGAATCCCAGGATCTTCCTCATCGTGATTCCTCCTTGACCGTCGTGGCCGCGCACCAGGTACGCGGTCCACGACACGTCCAGCGTCCCGTTCGCCTGGAAAGGCGCATCACGTGTCATGTGCAACGGGTGCGCGGGGCGCGGGACTGACCGGTTATAACCAGCCGGTGGGACCCGTCCGGTGTGAACGGTGCTTGTGCCCCCCAGCCGTGTTGCCCGGTAGGTGCCGCTTCGTGTGGTGATGAAGTTGGCCTAACCGCTTCGTCCTTCGCCGTGGAGGCCGGGCAGCTCCAGGTTGACGGGCCTGGCCGGTTCCTCCTCGGCGGGAGGTGGCGCCGTGGCTTCCGGCACGGGGAGACCGCGGTCCTGCAACAGGTGCAACAGGTCCAACGCATTCTGCTGGGCGTAGTCGCGGTAGCAGTTGTTGAACAGCAGGTGCGTGGTCTCCGACTGCTCCACCAGCTTCTCCAGCGACGGCACCAGCTCGACGAGCTCCTCGTGCGAGTAGAGGTAGCGGAAGCGTTTCTGCACGTCCTTGCTCTCCCACTCCGCGTCGTTGTGGCCGTGGAAGCGCATCACCGCGAGGTCGGCGGTGGCGGCCATCACCCGGGGAACGCTGCTGGTGAAGCCCTGCGGCATGTCCACGGCGACGTAGGGGAGCCGGTGCGTGCTGAGGAACTGCAGCGTCTCCTCACGGTTCTCCGGACTGAGCCAGGTGCGGTTGCGGAACTCCACGCAGATGCGCATGGGTGCGGCGCGACTGGCGCACTGCAGGACGTACTCCTTGCTCTCCCGACCGATGACGAACCACGGCGGGAACTGGAAGAGCAGCGCGCCCAGTCTCCCGGCGTGGTGGAGGGGCAGCAGCGCGGAGAGGAAACGCTCCCAGACCTCTTCCATCACCTCGGGATCGACGTCGTGGGGGTAGAGCTGGGTCTTGCCCCTGGGAAGCGGGAGGTCCTTGTAGAGCGCGTCGGCCTTGGCGGGGTGTCCGGTGAGCAGGGAGAAGGCCTTCACGTTGAAGGTGAAGTCCGGAGACGTGCGCTGCACCCAGAGCTCGGAGTTCTTCTCACTCGGCGGGAAGTAGTAGGTGGAATCCACCTCCACCAGCTTGAAGATGGACGCGTAGTGGCGCAGGCGCTGCTCCGCGGTGCGGGCGGAGCGCGGGTACCACCCGGAAGCCACCAGCGACTTGTCCGTCCACGAGGACGTCCCGACGAGCACACGCGCCATGACGCGGTTGTACCCCGCCGCCAGTCCGCTTTCAGCACCTCATCCCGGCATCCCGCGGAAGCGGATGGCGCCGCGGACGCGGTAGTACGCGCGCTGCAGCGGGATGATCGCGGAGGTTGCCACCACGCCGAGCACGTTGGACCAATGGCGCGAGCTGCCGCGCAGGCGTTCCACGCAACGTTGCGCCGTGAGTGCCAGCCACGCGCCCGCCGCCACCGTGGCCACGCGTCTCCGCCCCAGCAGCAGCCCGCCCACGCCCACCAACAACGTCGTCACCGCGGCGGCGTCCTGCCACAACCCGGTGTCGTCGGACGGGTGGAGCCGCGCGTGTTTCCGGCGCAGGAATACCTCGTCCTCGACGTTGCGCTGGCGTCCCAGGCTGTGGCGCCACGTCTCACCCTCCACCAGGCGCAGCACCACCGCTTCCGGTGCGCGCGTCACCCGCCTGCCGTGCTCGCGAAACGTGAGCAGCAGGTCGTGATCGTCGACGACGGACCGGGTCATGCGCTCGTCGAAGCCGCCCACGTCGTCCAGGGCCGCACGGGTGCAGAAGCAGTTGCTGGTGGTCAGCTCCCGGCGTGCGTCGTCGGCGGCGTCGAGCTCCGGCGTGGTGGGCACGGGCGGCAGCGGCACCAGGACCCGTCCCTGCGCCACCGCCACATCGTCGGAGAGCGCGTCCAGGCCTTCCTCCAGCCACGTGGTGGCGGGAATGCACTCCTCCCGGGTGAAGGCAATGATGGGCCCGCGCGCGGCGCGCCAGCCCCGGTTGTACGCCGCGGCCATCCCGTCCGACGAGAGCAACGGCAGGTACACCACCTCCAGGCGTGGCCGCTCCGAGCTGGCGCGGACCTGCCAACGCTCCACCAGGCGCCGCGTCTCCGGAGTGGCCCGCACGTCGACGACGATGACCTCGTACCGGCGCGGTCCCAGCTCCTGCTCGAAGAGCGAGGCCAGGCAGCGCTCCAGCTCCGCGCCATGTCCCTCCGTGGCAACCACCACCGAGACCGCGGGGGCTTGCGTTGACTGGTCGCGCTCCGACGACATCATCCGTGCAACCATGGTTTCTCCACGAGGAAGGGCCCCAGCACCAACGCGTCCAGAGGCGAGGTCCAGAAGGCCTGCAGCGCGTCGCGCGGGGTGCACACCATGGGCTCGCCCCGCACGCGGAAGGTGGTGTTGACGAGCACCGGAACGTGGGTGCGTTGCAGGAACGCCTGGAGGACGCCGTGCAACGCGCCGTGCTGCTGTGCATGGACGGTGTGCACACGGGCCGTGCCATCCACGTGACGCACCGCCGGGATGAGACGGGCCTTGTCCGGCATCACGTCGTGACGCGCGGTCAGGAACGGTGCGGTGCGCGCGCCGGCGAACCACCGTGGCGCTTCCTCCGCCAGCACCGCGGCATCCAGCGGTCGCAGGTCATCCCGCTCCTTGAGCTGGTCCACCCGCGCGCGCATCTCCGCCCGTCGTGGGGAAGCCAGCACGGAGCGTGCGCCCAGGCCGTGCGGGCCCAGCTCCATGCGTCCCTGGAAGAACGCCACCACGCGCTCCTCCGCCAGCAGCGCCGCGGTCGCCTCCGCCACGTCGTCCACCCGTCGGAACGGGGCGCCGGACCAGCGCAGCGCGTCCGCCAGCTCCTCGTCGGAGAACGCGGGGCCCAGGAAAGCGTGGTCCATCTGGAAGGCGCGCGTGGCCGCGCAACGTTTCACCGCGTCCATCCACAGCGCGGCGCCCAGCGCGGTCCCGGCGTCACCCGCGGCGGGCTGGACCCAGATCTCCTGGAACAGCCGCTCCTCGCGCAGCCGTGCCACAAGCGCGGAGTTGAGCGCCAGCTCGCCGGCCAGGCAGAGGTGCTTCTCTTCAGTGACGTCGTGGAGCCAGCGCGCCAGGTGCGCCACCACGTCCTCCACCGCCAGCTGCAGAGAGCGCGCAATGTCGCAGTGACGCTGTTCCAGCGGACCTCCGCGTGAACGGGCGGGGCCCAGGCGCGCGGAGGGATGGAACGGCGCGGTGGCGTAGCGTCCGTCGCCAAGCAGCCGGATGTGCTGGCGGAAGAAGTCCAGGAACACGGGCCGTCCGTGCGCGCCCAAGGCCAGCACGCAGTCCTCGTCGGCGGCGGGAGCAAAGCCCAGGTGCGCGGTGACGTCCTGGTAGAGCGCGACCAGGGAATGGGGCGCTCCCACCCAGCCCAGCGGATGCAGCCGCGTGGCGTTGCCCAACGCGTAGAACGTGGTGATGCGCTCACCGCATCCGCCCAGCGTCATCACGGCGGCGGAGCGGAATGGCGAGGGGAGGAACGCGGCGGCGGCGTGCGCGAGGTGATGCGGGATGTAGTGCCAGGTGCCCGGGCGAGGAGGGGGGCCCTGCAGGCGCGCACGAAGGTGGCGTGGAGCCTCATGCACCAGGGACTCCGAGGCGCGCACCACGGCACACAGGAACAACGGATCCCAGGGGCTGCCGGTGGCAACGTCGACGGGAAGCGCGCCGCGCAGCGGGACGGTCACGAAGCCCTGGCGACGCAGCTCCCGAAGAATCGCGTAGGGGTTGTACGCGTACGCAACCTGGTCCACCTGCGCCAACGTGATGTCCGCCGCGGCCAGGCACGCGTCGACGGCGTGGAACGGGAGCCTGCCGGGACAGGGCGCGGGGCCGCGCGCATGGCTCCGACGGGTGAAACGGTCCTCCTGCGCCGCGGCCACCACCTTCCCGTCATGGACCAGGCACGCGGAGGCGTCGTGGAAGGCGGCGTTGATGCCCAGCGTGTACACGGCGGTCAGCCGCGCTCACCGGGGCGCGTGGCGGGGGCTGGGGCCCGGGTGCGTGCCGCGGCGAGGATGGCGTCGGCCGCGGCGTTGATGTGGGGTGCCACCGCGTCGGGCTGTCGCAGCGGCGTCATCACCCACTCCGTCTCATGCCCGTTGTTGATGTGCACCGCGCGCGCCCCGGCCCGGTGGCCCGCCTCCACGTCGTGGAGCAGGTCGCCCACCGCCCAGGATTCCGCCAGCGCCACGTCCTTGTCCCGCGCCAGGTCCTGCAGCAGCCCCGGCGCCGGCTTGCGACAGCGGCACACCAGCGAGAAGCGCGCTTCACGGCCGTGCGGATGGTGCGGGCAGTAACGGAATCCCGCGAGCTGCACGCCCACGGCGGTGAGGTGCTGGTGGATGGCGTGCTCCACGAGGAGCAGCGCGTTTTCCGGGAACATCCCCAGCGCCACGCCGGGCTGGTTGGCGGTCACGAACAGCGCGTATCCCGCCTGGTGCAGCCGGCGGAGCCCGTCGACGCAGTCGGGCATGAGCCGCACGCGCTCGGGGTCCACGTTGTAGGGCACGTCCACCACCAACGTGCCATCCAGGTCCAGGAAGACGGCCTTGCGTGACATGCGAGAGCTCCTGCCTGACGGCGTCGGATGGGCGGGAACAAGCCCGCGGCGACGCCTGTTGCTGTGATAGCGACGGCGCGCACACTCCCCACGTCCCAACCGCGTCGGCGCGCTGCGGATCCGTGGCGTGCGTGCGTCATGATCGCCGTCAGCCTGGCGGGACCTGGCGCAGCAACCCGTGGGCCTGCTGCATCACGTGATCCGGCTGCACCGCGTTGGCGCACGGATGTCCAATGGGACAGGTGGCGTGCGTGCAGGGGCGGCACTCAATGGGATGGTAGAGGACCTTGTGGAGGTTGCGGTCCAACGGCGCCCAGCGCATGGGATCCGAGCCGTTGGCGACGATGACGCTGGCCACCCGCATGGCCGCCGCGATGTGCGAGAGCGCGGTGTCATTGGAGACCACCAGGCGCGCGTGCCGCACCAACGCCGCCACGCCGCCCACGGTGGTGCAACCTGCCAGGTCCACTGCGCTGGTGCGCATGACGCCGCGCACGGCGGCGGTGATGGGCCGTTCCTCCGCGGTGCCGGTGAGCACCACGCGCAGCCCGTCGGCGTTCAACTGGTCGGCCACGGCGGCAAAACGCTCCGGCGCCCAGCGGCGGGACAGGAGGCGCGCGCCAGGATGCACCAGCGCGTAACGACCGGGCAGCAGGCCGTGCGCGCTCATGAGCCCACTGGCTTCCGAGACCTCCGCGTCGGAGAGCGGGAACTCCAGGTGCTCTCCGCGCGAGGGCACGCCCAGGAAGCCCAGCAGCTTGAGGTGTTGCCGGACCTCCGGGTCGCGCACCGGCTGGAGCATGAACAGCTCCCGGTCGGGCACGTGATCGCCTTCCTGGTAGTAGCCCGCGGTGCGACGGCCACCCATGAGATGCGCCACGGTGTTGAGCGCGTTGCCCGTGCCCTGCATCTGGATGACGACGTCAAACTTCTGGGCCTGCGCCAGCATCAGGAATGCCGGGATGCCGGAGACGTCGGGTGGCCGGTCGGAGAGCCCCGGGTAGCCGGGCAGCTCCAGGAAGCCGTCCACGTAGTGCCGGTAGCGACGCACGAACTCGCGCGCCAACGGCAGTCCCACCAGGGTGATCTTGGCTTTGGGATGCGCGGCCTTCAGGGCACGCAACGCGGGCACCGCACAGAGCAGATCACCGAGCTGCAACGCGCGCAGGACGGCAATCCGTCGGGCCGGCCCGAATCTGCAGGGGCTTGCCGAGGAGTTCATGGTTTGTGGCTCACCCGGGCGCCGCGTGGTGGGCGCCGGGATGCGGCAGGAGGTGTTGGCGCGGACCGGCGTGGAAGGTCCGTCTCACCGACGGAGGACCAGCTCCATTTCCACTGCGCGGCGCCCCGTCTGCATCAGGTCTTAGCGGCGGGAGAACGGCGCAGCAACGCGACCCGCATGCGTCCGCCCGTCGGGAAAGCGGCCCAACGTGGCGTCTTCAAGGCACCCGTGTAGCGTCTCAGGGCTCCTGCAGGATGGCGCTGTAGGCGCGGGCCGCCGCCGCGATGAGCGTGTCATCCCGACGGTCCACGCGCCCCACCGCCGCGCCCAGGATGATGCTGGCCAACACCACCGCCGCCCGACGCTGGGCGGGACTCTCCGGTTGTCCGGGCTGCCGCAGCAGGCGACCCAGCAACACCGGGTAGAGCTGCAAGGCCACGCCCACGGCGGGGAAGCGCTCCGGCTCCTGCAGGGTGATGCCGCGCGCCTGGTGGAGGACCAGGAGCTGCCCCGGGTGTTGCTGGAAATGCGCCAGGTGCTCCTGCACCACCCTTCGCACCCGCAGCGCCAGCTCCAGGCCGGCCAGCTCCCGCTCAGGCGTCAGCTCCGCCAGGCGACCCACCAGCTCGTCCACCACCGTGGCCAGCAGGTCGTCCTTGTCCTTGAAGTGCGCCCGCACGCCCTCCAGCCCGGCTCCCGCCGCCTGGGCCACATCCTCCAGGCGCGCCTGGTAGACGCCACGCCGGCCCATCACCTCCACCGCGCTGTCCACCACCGCGTCGCGCACGGCCGCCACGGGACGGAAGGAGCCGGTGGGGCGTTCACGCGTCGCCATCCGGGCCACGGGTTGTCGGGGAGTGCCCATTTCATGACTGGCTAGTCAGATTCGGCTTCTGAGTCAATGTTGACCTCTGTGGCCAAACATGCTCCGCGGCCCGGCTCCGCGCTCGGGCGGCACCGGCGGCGGTGGACCGGCTGACCGCGGCAGCGGACCGCGCCCCGGCACGCCGGTACAACCCCCATCCAGAGAGGCCCGGGACGGGAACCCTCGTTCACGCTTTCCGCCACGGGCCGTTGTCGTTGGAAGCTGGGCCATGGACACTGCGCAACCAAGCGCCATTGCGCCGGACCACATCCTGGTGGTGGAGGATGATGACGACGTGCGCGAGGCCACCCGGGATGCCCTGGAGGATGCGGGGTACCGCGTGGTGGGCGTGGACAACGGTGCGTCCGCGCTCCAGCACCTGCGCGCCCGCAAGGGCCTGCCCCGTCTCATCATCCTGGATCTCATGATGCCGGTGATGGACGGGTGGGGCTTCCTCAAGGTCCGGGATGAGGATCCGGATCTCCGTCGGGTGCCCGTGGTGGTGGTCTCGGCCACGCCGCCGGCGATGACACGGCTGGGAGACAGCGCCCAGGCGTTCGTGCCCAAGCCCACCAACGTGGACGTGCTGCTGGACACCATTGCGCGCTTCATGGCGCCATCCGGCGGAGCATCCAACGGGACGGCGCAGGCGTAGCGCGACCGGGGGCCACCGGGCTCAACACGCCGCTTCGCTCGTCGGGCGGCTTCGCGTTGGACGTGTCCGCCCAAGCCGCGGGACGGTTCACCCTCGGACGGAGCGGCGCGCGGCGCGTGGGCGGGCCTTGGTCCGGACCGGCGCGTCCACGGGTGCTGACGTGCCGTTACCGCGGGCTTCCGCGGCGAGCAGCGCAATGGCCATCAACAGGTCCTTGAGCGCAACCTCCATGGCGCGCAGCCCCGCCGGCGTCATCCGCTCCAGCGCCCGACGGAACTCCGCGTCCGACCGACGCTCCAGGCCGCCCAGCAGGTTCTCACCGCGATCCGAGAGGCGCAGCTGCAGTTGACGACGATCCTCCGGGTTCTCCTTGCGCACCACCAGCCCTTCACGCACCAGGCGGTCCACCCGCGCCGAGGCCGTGGGCAGCGTGACCTTGAGGGTCTGCGCCACCGCCGTCACCGTCATGGGCTGACGCACCTTGAGGAGCCCCAGCACCTTGAGCTGCGTGAGCGTGAGGTCCAGGTCACTGAACGCGTCCGGCTGCAGAGAGCTCAACGCGCGCATCTGCTGGAACAGGCGTTCCACGCGCTCCAACGTCGTCAAACCGCCTTTGCGCTGCTGCGTTCTACTCACGCGTTCACCTGACCGCGACGCTGCATCAAGACTCCCTGCGGTGCGCGCAGCCGTATCAGTCGCCGTTCCCCTCGGCAAGAACGACGCCCAAGGGAACCCCTCAGGGTGTGAAGATTCATTAAGCACAAGCGTACAGTCAGCGTTGCACACATAGTATGCCCCAGGCTAACCATTCTGCCCGGGCTGAGGATTGGTCAGGAGTGGGTGGGCCGCAGCCAGCAGGACACAAGGAGCCTTGTCGGCATGGACATCACGGAATGGATGGTCAGGTTGTCGCTCAGTGGCGCAAGCACCTGGGTGATGTGGGGCATGGTGGCCCTCAGCGTGGTGAGCATGACGGTCGTGCTCGAGCGCTTCATCTTCTTCGTCCGCAACACCGGTGACC
>JBFMGU010000228.1:0-16805 GCA_040752415.1 Myxococcota bacterium | reverse complement strand
GCCCCGTCAGCAACCCCGGCATCGCCCGTCCCGGCGTGGCCCCCGGTGCTGGCGCCGCTCCCGGTGCGCCGCGTCCTGGTGCGCCCGCTCCCGTCGCTGGCGTGCCTCCCGCGGGGGCGCGTCCCGTCAGCAACCCCGGCATCGCCCGTCCCGCCGTGGCCCCTGGCGCCGGCGCGGCACCCGGTGCACCACGTCCCGCGGCCCCCGGCGCCCCACCTGCGGGCGCGCGCCCCGTCAGCAATCCGGCCATCCAGCGCCCCGCCGCCGCCGCGCAACCGGCCGCCCTCTCCGACGACTACGTGCGCCGCATTGCCAGCACGCTTGCGGAAGCCAAGAAGAAAGTGGGCGACACCAGCGCCACCGACTTCGACACGCTGCGCAACCAGCTGAACAAGCAGGTGCCGGTGATCAAGCAGCAGCACAACGCCAAGAGCGTGGAGTTCAAGGTCGTCATCAAGGACGGGAAGGCCATCCTGAAGGCCGTTCCCAAGACCTGACGTCGCCCCTGCTCCGGCACCACCAGCGCTCCGGCAGGAATTCATCCGCAACTCAGCGACAACCCGGCGTTCCGCTCGGTTTTCACGCGCGGTGACGTGCGCAACGACCGCGGCCCACGGACGGACGGGCTGGTTGGAAGGGAAGTATCAGGATGGTAGATTGATCCATATGAAGAAGACCCTGCACATTGATGAAAACCTGCTCCGTGACGCCAGGGCCGCGTGCGGGGCCCGTACGGACACCGACACGGTGCGGCTGGGGCTGGAGGCGCTGGTACGGGCGGCATCGTATGAACGGCTCCGCGCCCTGCGTGGCGTCGAGCCCACGGCGGACGATGTGCCACGGCGACGGGAGAAGCCCGCCCGCAAGGGCCGTGCGGCACGATGATCATCGTCGATACGTCCATCTGGATCCGGTTTCTCGCCGGCCGCGAGCCGTTTGCGTCGCGCCTGGATCTCCACCTGCGACAAAACGAGGTGGTGGGGCACGAGCTCGTCTACGGCGAACTGCTGGTCGGAGATCGCGGCGGGCGCACGCGTCTCCTCGCGGACTACGCCTCGATGCACCAGGCGTCCACGGTGCCACACCATGAGGTGGTGACCTTCGTGCGCCACCGGCGCCTGAACGGGTTGGGCCTGGGCTGGATCGACGTCCACCTGCTCGCGTCCGCGGTGGTTGGCAACTTGCGCTTATGGAGCGCGGATGCGCGCCTGGAAGCGGCGGCGCAAGAACTGGGCGTTGGGGTCAGGTAGGCCCAAGGCCGAACGCAAGGGACTTGTCGCCCACTGGGGAGGGCGTCGCACAAACACAAAGGCCCCCGCCACCGTGAGGTCAGCGAGGGCCCTTGTGAGGCAGTGAGAGCTTTCAGCCGCTCACATCATGCCCATGCCACCCATGCCGCCCATCCCGCCCATGCCGCCCATGCCACCCATGCCGCCGTGGTTGTGGCCGCCCGCGGCCTCCTTCTTCTCCTCGGGCTTCTCGGCAACCATGGCCTCGGTGGTCAGCAGCAGGCCGGCCACGGACGCCGCGTTCTGCAGCGCGGTGCGCGCCACCTTGGCGGGATCCAGCACGCCCATCTCCAGCAGGTCACCGTACTGGTCGGTGCGGGCGTTGTAGCCAAACGCGCCCTTGGTCTCCTTGACGCGGTTGACAATCACGCTGCCCTCCAGCCCGGCGTTGCCCACGATGGTGCGCATGGGCTCCTCCAGCGCGCGACGGATGATGTCCACGCCGAACTTCTGCTCCGCGGACACCTGCACCTTCTCCAGCGCGTCCTGGCAGCGCAGCAGCGCCACGCCACCGCCGGGCACAATGCCCTCTTCCACGGCGGCGCGGGTGGCGTTGAGCGCGTCCTCCACGCGGGCCTTCTTCTCCTTCATCTCCACCTCGGTGGCCGCGCCCACGTTGATCACCGCCACGCCGCCCACCAGCTTGGCCAGGCGCTCCTGGAGCTTCTCGCGGTCGTAGTCGCTGGTGGTCTCCTCGATCTGCGCGCGGATCTGCTTCACCCGCGCCTGCAGGTCCGCCTTCTTGCCCGCGCCGTCGACGATGGTGGTGTTCTCCTTGTCCACCGTCACGCGCTTGGCGCGGCCCAGGTCATTGAGCGTCACGCTCTCCAGCTTGATGCCCAGGTCCTCGGCAATCATCTTGCCGCCGGTGAGGATGGCAATGTCCTCCAGCATGGCCTTGCGACGGTCACCAAAGCCCGGCGCCTTCACCGCGCACACCTGCAGCGTGCCGCGCAGCTTGTTGACCACCAGCGTGGCCAGCGCCTCACCGTCCACCTCCTCCGCAATGATGACCAGCGGCTTCTGCGCGCGCGCCGTGGCCTCCAGCACCGGGAGGAAGTCCTTCATGTTCGAGATCTTCTTCTCGAAGATGAGGATGTAGGGGTCATCCAGCACCGCCTCCATGCGGTCCGGGTTGGTGACGAAGTAGGCGGAGAGGTAGCCGCGGTCGAACTGCATGCCCTCGACGACCTCCAGCGTGGTGTCCAGGCTCTTGGCCTCCTCCACGGTGATGACGCCTTCCTTGCCCACCTTGTCCATGGCCTCGGCAATCAGCTTGCCAATCGCGTCGTCGCCATTGGCGCTGACGGTGCCCACCTGGGCAATCTCCTTCTGGTCCTTGCAGGGCTTGGAGATCTTCTTCAGCTCGGCAATGCAGGCCTCCACGGCCTTGTCGATGCCGCGCTTGAGCTCCATGGGGTTGTGACCGGCGGCCACGAACTTGCTGCCCTCACGGTAGATGGCCTGCGCCAGCACGGTGGCGGTGGTGGTTCCGTCGCCGGCCACGTCGTTGGTCTTGGAGGCAACCTCGCGGACCATCTGCGCGCCCATGTTCTCGAACTTGTCCTCCAGCTCGATCTCCTTGGCCACGGTGACGCCGTCATTGATGACGGAGGGCGCGCCAAACGCCTTGTCAATGGCCACGTTGCGACCGCGGGGGCCCAGGGTCACCTTCACGGCGTTGGCCAGCGTGTCCACGCCGCGCAGCAGCGAGGAGCGGACCTTGGCATCAAAAGCAATCATCTTGGGAGCCATCTTCAAATCTCCAGCGCCACGCGGGCGCGTTGAAAGCAGGTGTCAGGAGTTGTTCCGCGGGCGCTTCACGCCGTGAGGATGCCCAGCACGTCCTCTTCACGGAGGATCAGGTGCTCCTCGCCGTCGATCTTGACCTCGGTGCCGCTGTACTTGGCGAAGAGGATGGTGTCGCCGGCCTTGACGTCGAGCGGACGGTGCTCGCCCTTCTCATTGATCTTGCCGTTGCCCACCGCAACCACCTTGGCCTGCAGCGGCTTCTCCTTGGCGGTGTCCGGGATGATGATCCCGCCCTTGGTCTTCTGCTCCTCCTCCAAGCGCTTCACCAGGATGCGGTCATACAGGGGACGGATCTTCATGGGGCCTCTCCTTGATCAGGGGGCGCGTTGGTTGGCGCCCGTGGATGGGGAAAAAGGGTGCGGCCTATTAGCACTCTCAACCGGTGAGTGCCAGAGCATTGAAACCATTGGGAGAATCCGAACGAACGGCCTTGAGCGGCAGCGGTGGGCGCCTCGAAGGCGGGTGGCGGCGGTCTGCTCGTCCTTTCTCGCGTTTTCTCGCGCGCGCTGCGCGGGTCGTCTGCGGGCAGCGGGTGTCAGCGCATGGTCGGATCCGTCGCGCACCGGATGCCAGCCGCGGCCGGGTGTGCCCGGAGGGTGATCTCCGCGTCCGGACGCGGAACATTGAAGTGGAAACGAACGGGTTGCGTCCGTACGATTTGGGTCGAGGCGACGCAGCAGGATGCGTTTGGGACCAACCTGAGGAGTCACGTTCAGATGAGTCACGAAGCGCCCGGAATTCTGAGCCACACCAGCGTGAAGGGGTATTTCAAGGAGCAGTTGGATGAGCTGTGCGCGGTGCGGAAGGTGCGCCTGACGGAGCCGGCCAGCTTCTACGTGGTGAATGTGCTCTCGGACTTCACGGAAGCCGAGCGGCTCTTCCTCCCCAGCGACGACGCGCGCAAGCGCGAGCTGGTGCCGCTGGCGGAGCTGAAGGCCCGCGCCGTGGAGGCGGATCCCGACGAGCGCGCGCGCCTGCTCAAGCACCTGGGCGACAGCAGCCTGTACATCGGCGGGTTCTTCCAGGACGCGCTGGAGCGGCAGAACGTCGACGTGGACTATTACGTCACCATGGGCGGCAGCGCGTACACGGAGCTGAGCTCGCTCATGATCCGCTGGAGCGACGCGCGCGGCCCCATCTACGACGAGCTGGGCCGGAAGTTCGAGACGCTGGTGGAGCTGCTCAGCGAGATGGCGGACCAGAATCCCGGCATGAGCGACAGCTCCAAGGCGGTGCTGAAGCTCTACGAGAAGTGGCTCAAGACGGGGAGCGCCAAGGTGGGCGCCCGGCTGCGCAAGCGTGGCGTCATCCCGCCCGGCGGTGCCGAGCAATGAGCGAGCCGCACCAGGCCCACCTGGAAGCGTTGGAAAAGCTCTGCCGCATGCTGGCGCGCATCTACGCGGTGGAGGAGCCGCCCGCCGTCACGCCGTTCCTGGTGGATGAGGACGGGCTGCAGGCGCTCGCCAGTTGTGGCGCCATCACGCCGCGCACCGGCGCGCGGGAAGAGGTGTTCGTCCTGGATGACGGTCACGAGGTGTCCCTGGCCGTGTACCTGGATGAGCGCGCGCGCCAGGCGGTGAGCGACTGCGTGCGTGACGACGGGCTGGCGCTCAGCACCGAGCAGTTCGGGGATTTCTGCGTGGCACTGGAGGGTGTGAGCCACTTCCTGCTGATGAGCCACCGCGCGCAGGCGGAGCAGCCGGTCACCGAGCTGGAATTGGAGCTGCAGGCGGAGGTGGACAAGTACGTGGTGGCGCGGCTCAGCCCGTGGGTGCATGCCATCACGCTCACCGCCGAGGGAGAGGAGCCACGCGCTTCGGTTTCCCTCGTCGACGCGCGGGCCGCGCCGGACCCCGGTGAGCTGCAACGCGTGCTGTTCCAGAGCTACGCACTGGCCGAGCACCTCCGCACCGAGCAGGTGGAGCGCTACGTCACCGCGTCGCGGCTGGCGCAGCGGTACTGCCGTCGCCTGGAGCGGGACTACCTGCATTCTCGTCGACACAGCCGGGCGCTGGCGGACCTGTGCGCGTTCTACCGCAAGAGCCAGGTGGGCCGGCTGCACCACATCGGCTGGTGATCAGCTTCCTTCCGCAAGCACCATCAACACGCCGCTGAACATGTGCATGCTCGGTCCGGAGCGACCCGGTCCCAGCTCGAAGCCACTGGCCATTCCCAGGATGGGCACGCGTGGCAGCGCGCGCTGCAGCACTTCCACGTCGACGTTGGGCCGCCCGTACATGCGCCTGCCCCGCCCCGCGCACGAGAAATACAGCGCAGCACGCGGCACGGCGCCGGCGAGTCGGTTCTTGAGCCGCGTGACGGCGTTGCTGAGCGCGCGCTCGGCCAGGGGCCCGTCGGAGCGGACCAGCGCCAGCGGTTGGCCCACGCGCGCCACCTCCGCAATCGCAATGGCCCCGATGTCCGGCGCCACGCCGACCAGTCGCCGCACGCAGTAACGCCCCTCGACGATTCCCTGCGCGTCGCCCACCTCGGCCAGACCCACGCTGCACCGCGCCAACGACCGCGCCGCATCCGCCCGCTCCCGCGGCCCCAACTGCTCCAGGATGCGGCCCAGCGCGGGCTCGCCGTCCAGCTCCAGCACCAGGTTTCCGTCGACGGCGGTGACGGTGAGCGCGTCCCCCAGCGGCGCGCAGCCCTGCGCCAGCACCACCTCACACACGCCCGCGCCCATCCCCACCGCGGCGTGGTCCACCGCACCAACACCGTGATGCAGCACCAGCGCGTCGGTCTCCACGCCCATGGCGGCGCCGCCGGCAAGCCTCTCAGGGTCCACCAGCTCCTGCACCGCGGTGAGCGTCCCGGCCGCGCCCGCGTCGGGGTCCACGAGGACGGCGGTGGGACGTCCGCGCCACGGGGGCCTGCGGGTGCGACCACTCCAGATGTCCAGCTCCGGGTCCCCGTGGATGAGCATGACGCCCACGGTGGGCTCCCCCTCCACTTCCTGCGCGCGCGGTGCCACGTAGAGACCGGCGGCGGTGTTGGCCAGGACCTCGCGCGCGCCGCTGCGCTTCTGCATGGCCGCCACGGCGTGCTCCATGCCTGCCACGGGATGATCCACCGTCACGCACCACAGCAGGTCCGGCGCGGTCTCCTTGCCGAGCGAAAGCAGCGCCTGCTCGGTGGCGTCCAGGCACGCGCGTTCCAGGTCGAGGTGACGGGAAACGCCCACGGCAGCTTTCATGCTTGCGATGCTGACACGCCTGCCCCGCCTTCTCCAGTTGGCAGCCGACCCCGCGGCGGGAGAAAACGCCCCTGTCATGAGCGAGCCGATTCACCGACTGGAGGTTGAGCACCTGCACCAACCCGGGGGCTGGCTGAGCCCCGGCTTCGTCGAGGTGGATGCCCACGGCGTGATCTCCGTCGTGAGCGCCACGCGCCCTGCGTCCTGGGACGGCGCCACCACCACGCGCGTGCGCGGCTTTGTCATCCCCGGCATGCCCAACCTGCACAGCCACGCGTTCCAGCGCGCCATGGCGGGACTGGCGGAGAGCAGCGTGGCGGGCAAGGGCAATGACTCGTTCTGGGTGTGGCGCAACGTGATGTACGGCTTTGCCGCGCGCATCCATCCCGACGACGTGGAATT
Source organism: Myxococcota bacterium (assembly GCA_040752415.1). GTDB lineage: Bacteria > Myxococcota > JACRCW01 > JACRCW01 > JACRCW01 > JBFMGU01. The sequence goes on along the minus strand of JBFMGU010000228.1, from coordinate 10,100 downwards.
CATTGCCGCGCAGCTCTACGTGGAGATGCTGAAGGCGGGCATGACCAGCGTGGGTGAGTTCCACTACCTGCACCACGCCCCCGACGGAAAACCGTATGACAACCCCGCCGAGCTCGGCCTGCGCATCCTTGCCGCCGCGCACCGCGCGGGCATCGCGCTCACCCACCTGCCGGTGCTGTACGCGCACGCGGGCATTGGCAAGCCTCCGCTGCCACAACAGGCGCGCTTCATCCACGCCGACGTCGACACCTTCCTGCGCAATGTGCAGACCATCCGCGCCCTGCTCCCCTCCATGCCGCTGCTGCGGGTGGGCATCGCACCGCACAGTCTGCGCGCCGTCTCCGCGGATGAGCTCACCGCCGCGGTCCACGGCATCACCGCGCTCGACGCCAACGCGCCCATCCACATCCACATTGCCGAGCAAACCGGCGAGGTCGACGAGGTGGTGCGCGAGTACAAAGCCCGTCCCGTGCAATGGCTCCTGGACCACCACGACGTGGGAACCCGCTGGTGCCTGGTGCACGCCACGCACTTGGACGAGCAGGAGACTTCCCGGCTCGCCCGCAGCGGCGCCATTGCGGGCCTGTGCCCGACGACGGAAGCCAACCTGGGAGACGGCATCTTCCCCGCCCCGTCGTACCTCTCGCAGGACGGCCGCTTTGGCGTGGGGAGCGACAGCCACATCAGCGTGGGCGCCTCCGAGGAGCTGCGGGTGCTGGAATACGGGCAGCGGCTCATCACCCGTCGGCGGACGGTGCTGGTCGACGAGAAGCGCGCGGGCGGACTGCACGTGGGTCGCCACCTGTATGATCTGGCGGTGTCCGGAGGGGCGCAGGCGCTGGCGCAACCGGTGGGCGCATTGGTGCCCGGGCAGCGCGCGGACCTCGTGGTGCTCGACGGGACGGACCCCAAGCTGGCCGGCCACGGCGTCGACACGGTGTTGGACGCGTACGTGTTCTCCACCGCGCACCAGGCGGTGAAGGACGTGATGGTGGGTGGGCGCTGGGTGGTGCAGGATCGTCGTCACCCGGAGGAGGAGGCCATCCGCGCCGCGTATGTCGACGCGCTCACGCGTCTGAGGAGCCAGGCATGAGGAATGAGCCCTTCTACGTGCGCAAGCCGACGGCCCCGGAAGTGCCGCTGCTCGTCAGCATTCCGCACACGGGGACGGAGGTGCCGCCGTCCATCAGCTCGCGCTTCGCCTCGCGTGACATCGAGATGCTGCCGGACACGGACTGGCACCTGCACCAGCTCTACGAGTTCGTTCCGTCGCTGGGCGCCCGGACCATCTGCGCGCGCTACAGCCGCTACGTCATTGACCTGAACCGTCCCCCCGACAGCACGCCGCTCTACCCCGGCCGTCAGGAGACGGGGCTGGTTCCCACCGCCACGTTCCACGGCGTGCCCATCTACCGCGCTGGCGCCGAGCCCACCGCCGACGAGATCGCGGAGCGTCGTCGGGAATGCTGGGAGCCCTACCACGCGGCCCTCACCGAGGAGCTCCAGCGCATCAAGGCGAAATGGGGTTACGCCCTGCTGTTCGACGCGCACAGCATCACCAGCGTGGTGCCCAGCGTGTGGGACGGACCGCTCCCGGGGCTCATGCTTGGCGACGTCGACGGCACCAGCGCCGCTCCCGAGATCTCCGACGCGGTCTACGCGGTGCACCAGCAGAGCGGATTCACCTTCCAGAAGAACCGTCCGTACAAGGGCGGGTACATCACGCGGCACTTCGGTCGTCCGTCGGAGAATGTGCACGCGTTGCAGTTGGAGATGAGCCAGCGCCTGTACATGGATGAGGGCCTTCCCTTCCGCTACCGCACCGACCTCGCCGAGAAGCTGATTCCCACGCTGGCGGCCACGCTGCGCGCGTTCATCGAGAGCGGGGCCCGTCGTCACGGAGGCGCGCGGTGAGCGTCTTGCTGCTCTTCGACGAGCTGTTCCTGGAGCACGACCCGGGCCCGTTCCACCCTGAGTCCACCGCACGCCTTCCCGCCATCCTCCAGGCCCTGGAGCGGCGTCCCATCTCCGGCACGCAGCTCGTGAAGCCGCCCCCCGCCACCGTCGAGGAGCTCACGCGCATCCACCAGCGCGCGTACGTGGACCGCATCGTCTCGCTCAAGGGGGAGTACGCCCAGCTGGACCCGGACACCGTGCTTTCTCCGTCGTCAACGGAGGCCGCGGTGCTGGCGGCGGGTGCGGCCATGGAGGGCGTGCGTCGGGTGCTGGGTGGGGAGGCGCGGAGTGCGTTCGTGTTGTGTCGACCGCCCGGGCACCACGCGGAGGAGTCGCAGGGCATGGGCTTCTGCGTGTTCAACAACATCGCGCTGGCCGCGGCGGAGGCTCACGCGCGGGGGCTGACGCGGGTTCTCGTCGTCGACTGGGATGTGCACCACGGCAACGGCACCCAGCACAGCTTCGAGGACAAGCGGGAGCTGCTCTTCATGAGCACGCACCAGTTCCCGTTCTATCCCGGCAGCGGCGCGCACACCGAGGTGGGCCGGGGCGCGGGCGAGGGATTCACGGTGAACGTGCCCCTCATCCGCGGCTGCACCGACGGAGACTACGCCGCCGTCTTCCGTGAGCTGCTCATGCCCATCGCCGATGCGTACCGCCCGGAGCTGGTCCTGGTGTCCGCCGGATTCGACGCGCACGCCGACGATCCGCTGGGCGGAATGAACGTCTCCACCGAGGGATTCGCGTGGATGGCGCACGCGGTGAAGCAGGTGGCGGACAAGCACTGCGCGGGTCGCATGGTGCTCACGCTGGAGGGCGGCTACGACGTCAACGCGCTGGCCGACAGCGTCCACGCCGTCACCGAGGTGCTGTGCGGGGCCGGGGCTCCGTCGCTGCGGGGACCGCGCACGCCCATGGGAGAGGCCTCGTTGGACAACGCGCGAGAGGTGCAGCGGAGGTACTGGGATGTCCCCTGACGTGGCGCTTCTCCGACGAGCCGCCGAGGCCGTGGCCCGCGCGGACGCGTTGCTCGTCGGTGCGGGCGCGGGAATGGGCGTGGACAGCGGCCTGCCCGACTTCCGCGGCCCCGAGGGATTCTGGCGCGCGTATCCGCCGTACAAGAAGCTGGGCCTGGACTTCTCCGCCATGGCCAACCCGCGCTGGTTCCGTCAGGACCCGGCTTTCGCGTGGGGTTTCTACGGCCACCGCCTCACGCTGTACCGCACCACCGTCCCGCACGAGGGCTTCCAGGTCCTGCGGCGCTGGTCGGAGCGCATGAAGCACGGCGCCGCGGTGTTCACCTCCAACGTGGATGGCCAGTTCCAACGCGCCGGTTACGACGAGAACCACATCTACGAGGTCCACGGCTCCATCCACCACGTGCAATGTCTCGCGGGCTGCGGCGTGGGCATCCTCCCCGCGGACCCCTACGCCGTCGACGTGGATCCGGAGACCTTCCGTGCGCGCGGAACCCTGCCCACGTGCCCGCGCTGCAGCGGCCTCCTGCGTCCCAACATCCTCATGTTCGGCGACTGGGACTGGGACGAGCAGCGCTCACAACACCAGGAGGCGCGCCTGGGCCAATGGCTGCGTTCCGTCGGGGGCGCCCGTCTCGTCGTGGTGGAGTGCGGCGCGGGCTCGGCCATTCCCTCGGTGCGACACTTCTGCGAGATGGCCGCCCGGAACCACGACGGAACGCTGATCCGCATCAACGTGCGTGAGCCGGACGTGCCGCCAGGCGGAATCGGTCTGGCCCTCGGTGCCCTGGCCGCGCTCCGCGCCATCGACGACGCCATGCGCTGACGTCACTCCAGCCCATAGGCGCGCAGCTTGTAGAGGAACGCGCGGGGAGAAAGCCCACACGCGCGCGCCGCGGCCCGACGGTTGCCGCCATGACGTCGCAACGCTTCCGCCATCAGCGCGCGCTCCAACGCCGCCACCCGTCGCCGCACGTCCAGCGCGGAGTCCGGCGTGTCCGGCCCCACCACCTTCTCCACCGGGTCATCCCCCGACGACGGCAGCGTGGCGCGCTGGATGCGCTCGGGCAGGTGGCGCAGGTCAATGGCGCTGCCCTCATCCACCATCACGGAAGCGGCCTCCAGCGTGTGCACCAGCTCGCGCACGTTGCCGGGCCAGGGATAGGTTCGCAGTGCCTCGCGTGCTCCCGTCGTCAGACGCAGCTTCCGCGACTGCACCAGCTCCGCCATCAACGCCTCCACGTCCTCGGGACGCTCCCGCAGCGGCGGCACCCGCACCGTGACCGAGCTCAGCCGGTAGCAGAGGTCCTCGCGCAGCGTCCCCGCCGTCACCAGCTCCTCCAGCCGCGTGCTCGACGCCACCACCAGCCGCACATCCACGCGCGTGGCCTCGCCGCCCAGGGGCTGCACCTCTCCCCCGTCGATGGCGCGGAGCAGCTTGGCCTGCAGGGCCAGGGACAGTGATCCCAGCTCGTCGAGAAAGAGGGTTCCGCCGTGCGCGCGCGTGAAGTGTCCCGGGGAATCCTGCGTGGCCCCGCTGAACGCGCCGCGCACGTGCCCGAAGAACAGGCTCTCCGCCAGCGACTCCGGCACCGCCGCGCAGGCCACGGTGATGAACGGTCCCATGCCACGCGGGCTGTGGGCGTGGAGACGTTGCGCCAGGCGTTCCTTGCCCACGCCGGAGGGACCCACCAGGACCACGGGTGCGTTGCTGCGCGCGGCGCGGTCAATGATGCGCACCGCCTCCCGCATGGCCGCGCTGGCCGCCGCCACCTCCGTGCGCGAGGTCATCCCTCCCACAACCCCCGGAAGATCACCGTCACGTCCACATCCGGCAGGAACGACGACATCAGCACATGCATGGCCGCGCCCAGCGCCAGGAACGGGCCGAACTGGACCGAGCCCTCCGGCGGCCGCCACTCGTCGTCATCCGGGTTGCCGGTGGGCTCGGGCACGGTCTCCGCCACCTCCCCCCGACGCACCCGCATCCGGTATTCCAGCGTCACCCAGCCGCCAATCACCGTCCCGCTCAGCGACGCCAGGCCCAGCACCCACGGGAGCGCGTTGACGCCCAGGCACGCGCCAATGCCCGCCAGCAGCTGCGCGTCACCCCAGCCCATGGCTTCCTCGTCGGCGCCAAGGCGTCCGGTGGCGCGGTAGAGCCAGGTGAACCCCAGCAGCAGCACGGCCACCACGGTGAATCCCACCACGGTACCCATGCCGGACATGATGGACGCGGCCGTGACCGCGCTCTGCAGGGGCACGCCGCTCCACCACGCGCCCACGGCGTTCCCCACGAAGCCCAGCACCACGAGGGAAAGCGAGAGCGCACGCGGAATGAACCAGTGCTTCCAGTCAATGATGGCCACGCACATCAGCAGCCACAACATGAGCCCGTAGAAGACGGCCATGACGTTGGGGCGGTGGATGAGCACCACCGAGAAACCGCCCAGCGCGCCCAGCAGCTCCACCACCACGTACCGCGGGCTGATGGGCGTACCGCAGCAGCGCGCGCGACCACGCAGCGCCAGCCAGCTGGCAATGGGGATGTTCTGCCAGGGCTTGATGGGCGTCTTGCAGTTCGGACAGTGCGAGGGCGGATGGACAATGCTCTCGTCCCGCGGCATCCGCGCAATGACCACGTTGGCAAAGGACCCCATGCAGGCCCCCACCACCGCGCCAAACGCCAGCCAGAGCGCCTGAATGACCTCGTAGGGGTCCATGTCTCCGTTACCTTCCGCGCCCCGCCCGCCGGGCCACCATAGGCGTTTCCCCTCGTGCCGCCCACCTTGGGCTCGCCTGGGCGGTGACGAACTTTGTCACTCCCGTGACGTTTGTTGTCGCTTCCCCGGCATGGGGCATACGACGGAGCGGTGTAGGCGTCATGTCTCCGTCGTGCGGAAGAGGCTTGCGGCCAGAGGATCCCGCGCAGCGGGGCGCTGTCGCACATTTTTCCTGGCGTTTGGCACGGCTTCTGCTCTAGGAACGGGCAACCCGTCGAGCGCCGCGCGCGCTGGAGGAATCCATCCCATGAAGTCCGTGAAGAAGATCGCCAAGGGCTTTACGCTCATCGAGCTGATGATCGTGGTGGCCATCATCGGCATCCTGGCGGCAATCGCCATCCCCAACTTCCTGCGCTTCCAGTGCAAGGCCAAGCAGTCGGAAGCCAAGACCGCCCTGAAGGGCGTGTACACCACCCAGCTCGCGTACAGCGGCGAGTTCGGTACGTACCTGTCCTTCACCGCTCTGACGCAGTACGGTGGTCTCGACGAGAAGACCATCAACGGCGCCAAGTACTACTCGTACTTCCAGGGCGGCGTGACCACCAGCGACTTCACCTACACCGCCACCGACTCCAAGGGCGCGGTCAACTCCAACAAGGGCACGGCCTCCGACAAGTGGGAAATCTCTGACAAGAGCCCCTCCGTCGCCAACTCGGCCAACGCCTGCTCCAACTGATATCGCCTGATATCTGCGGAGTGTTCGGAGGCCCGGTTCCCGCGCGTGCGGGGCCGGGCCTTCGGCTTTTTCCGGGCTGGTGCTCAACCGCCGCGCAGCGCCCGCGCCCTCGTCGTGGCGGCGTCCACGGCGGACATCAGCGCGCCGCGCACCCCACGCTCCTCCAGCAGGCGCGCGCCCGCCGCGGTGGTGCCACCCGGGCTCATCACCATGTCCTTGAGCGCGCCGGGGTGGAGCCGCTTCTCGCGCAGGTGACGCGCGGTCCCCTCGGCCATGCCCAGCGCCATCTGCACCGCCACCTCGCGCGGGAGGCCAGCGAGGACGCCGCCGTCCATCAACGCCTCCAGCAGCGCGGCCATCCACGCCGGACCGCTCGCGGCCAGCGCGGTGGCGGGGTCGATGAGCTTCTCGTCGGAGAGGCGCACCGTGCCGCCCACCTGGTCAAACAGCCACGCCGCGCGCTGCAATGCCTCGTCGGCGCCACTGTGGCCGGGCTCCGCGCACAGCGCCGTCATGGAGTGGCCCACCGCCACGTTCACGTTGGGCATGGCGCGCACCAGCACGGCCTTGGCGCCCAGCTCCTCACGCAGCGTCTTCAGCGTCACGCCGGCGGCGGCACTGATGAGCACCGCGTCCCCGCGCAGGCCGGGCTCCAGCTCGTTGAGGGCGGCGGCCACGCCGTCGGGCTTGACGCACAACACCACCACGTCCGCGCCCTCCACCGCCTCCTTGCCGCTGCGCACCACGCGCGCCGCGCTGCCTCCCGTGGCGTTGCGCGCCTTCTCCACGTCCAGGTCCGCCACGGAGAGCTGCGTGGGCGCTACCCTTCCCGCGAGCAGCCCCCGCACCAGCGCCCCGCCCAAGCCGCCCGCGCCCACCACCGCCACCTTCCAGGCCTGCGTCATGTTCCCTCCGCTCCCTTCACGCGGGCTTCTGCCGCGGGCCAAAGATGGCCGTGCCCACACGCACCAGCGTGGCGCCTTCCTGCACCGCCACCTCGTAATCGCCGCTCATGCCCATGCTGAGCTCGTTGAGCCCCAGGCGCCCGCCCAGCTCCCGCAGCGCGCGGAAGTGGGGCCGGGAGGCCTCCGCCTCGTCGACGGCGGGTGGCACGCACATGAGTCCGCGCAACCGCAGCTGCGTGAACGCGCGCACCTGGTCCGCCAGCGCGGCGGCTTCCGTCGGGGAGATGCCGTGCTTCTGCGCCTCCCCGGCCACGTTGACCTCCAGGAGCACGTCCATGGTCCGCCCCAGCCCCAGCAGCCGGCGCTGCAGCTCGGCGGCAACCTCGAGGCGGTCCAGGGCATGGAACAACGTCGTCACGGGGGCCACGTACTTGACCTTGTTGGTCTGCAGCGCGCCCAGGAAATGCCAGCGCAGGTCCGGGAGGTCGGCCAGCTGTTGGGCCTTGTCGCGCAGCTCCTGGGCGTAGTTCTCGCCAAAGTCGCGCTGACCGGCGGCGTGGGCGGCGCGGATGGCCTCGGCGGGCTGCCCCTTGCTCACCGCCACCAGCGTCACCGTCGAGACCTCCCGGCCGGCGGCCCGGCACGCGGCCTCCAGGTGGGCCCGCACCACGCCCAGGTTGGCGGCCACATCCACGCTCACGACAACGCCCCCACGCGCGCCAGCAGCTCCAGCGACTGACGCAGCGGCAGCCCCACCACGGCGGTGTAGGACCCGTGCACCTCGTCCACCAATGCGCCGCCCAGGCCCTGGATGCCGTAGCTGCCGGCCTTGTCGCGCGGCTCACCGGTGGCCACGTAGCGGGCAATCTCCTCGTCGGTGAGCGGGCGGAAGCGGACGGTGACGCTCACCACCACGTCGGAGGCACCTCTGGGTCCCCGCACCGCCACCGCGGTGTGCACCTGGTGCTCGCGGCCGGCGAGCGCGCGGAGCATGCGGGTGGCGTCGGCGTCGTCCAGGGGTTTCTCCAGCACGTCGTCACCCAGGGCCACCACGGTGTCCGCGGCCAGCACCGCGGCGCCGGGCTCCCGGGCGGCCACGGCGTCGCGTTTGTCACGGGCCAGGCGTGCCGCGTAGGCGTCTGGCGCCTCCCCGGGCGCACGACGTTCCTCCACGTCCGGCGCGAGGACACGGAAGGTCAGTCCGGCGCTCTCCAACAGCTGGGCGCGCCGGGGAGACCGCGAGGCGAGGATGAACGAAGCCATGCAGGAGCATCTGCGCCTTGCCCGACGGCGGGCGCGAGGCGCGGCATGCTATGAGGCACCTCCATGAGGGTCAACGCGACCACCGCGCTGGTGCTCACCCTGCTCTCGCTCCCGACGAGCGCCCAGGAGGAGACCCGCGACCTGCGCCCCAGCGGCGCGGTGCTGCCCGCCGAGAAGCCGGAAGCCCCTCCCGGGCCGGAGCGCGAGGTGGCCCCGCCCGAGGAGCGCCCCCTCCCCCCGCCCAACCACCCGAAGTACGTCGACGCGGTGTGGGACCGCGCCGCAGCCCGCCACACCCGCGGCCGCTCCTGCGACGCCGCCGCCGACCTGGACCTCCTCCGCACCAGGGGCGACACGCTTGAGCACAAGCGCGCCATGGCGGGTCGGGCGTACCTGGCGTGTGCCATCAACCTGGCCCGCGCCGGTGACCAGGACGCCGCCCGCGCCCGCAGCGAGGTGGCCCGCGCGCTGTTGGGAGACGTGCCGGAGCTGGGTCGGGCGCTGGCACCGGGGTGGCGGCTGGAGGCGGAGCGTGCGCTGGCCGCCGGGGATCTGGAAGGCGCGCGGAAGAGCTGGGACCAGGCCCGCTCCGCCGAGCCCGACCTCACGGACAACCACAAGTTCGCCACCCGGCTCCTGAGCGCCGCGGAGGCCGCCGTGGAGCGGGAGCAGATGGAGGAGGCTCGTCGCTACCTGGCCGCCGCGCAGGCCTACGAGGACCTGCCCAAGGCTCGCGCCCTGGAGCGCGCCATCCGGGTCCGGGAGGCCCTGCCCATGTTGGGCGCGGGGCTGGCCGGCGCCGTGGCGCTGCTGGGCGTGGTGCTGGCGGTGCGCGGCGGTCGACGTCGTCCCGCGTGACCGGGGCGTCGCCCGGCTCGCGCCCCAGCTCGGGATCGCGCGGGTGTTAACGCCCGGTCACAGAACGTTTTCCCCGCCCCGTGCGACCCACCCGGCGCACAACCGATCCGGTCCTCGCGGGTCCGCGCGGAAACGGAGACAGGACGTCTGGTCCATGCGAGCAACAGCCGCACAGGTGCTGGTGGGGCTCCTCCTGGGAGGGGGAGTGGCGTGGGCGCAGGAGGCGTCGGGGGGATTGCGCGTGCGCCCGGGGGTGGAGCGGATGGGCGCCGCGGAGCTGCTGGCCGCCCATGACGAGGCGCTGGCCCGCACCCACGCCGCGCTCTCCACCACGCTGACCGCCACGGGGGAGGCACGTCGGGCGCGGGACGCCGTGCAGTTGCGGTGCGCCAGCGTGCAGGTGGCGGAGGTGCGGAAGCTGTTGCGCCAGGCGGAAGCAGCGGGGGAGCACCTGGAGACCGCGCGGGCCCGCGGGGACCTGGAAGCAGCGCGCGTCGAGCTGAGCCGCATGCAGCTCGCCGCGGACCAGGCCCAACGTCACCAGGCAGAAGCGCGACGCTGCCGCAGCATGCCCACCACGCCCAGCGGCGTGACCGAGGTCAGCGTGGTGGCTCCCGGCGCCTCGCCCACGCCCGCCATCTTCCCCGCGCAGCCCCTGGCCGGCCCGGTGACGACGGTGGAG
>JBFMGU010000227.1:0-16915 GCA_040752415.1 Myxococcota bacterium | reverse complement strand
AGAGCCCTGCCGACGATGACGTCGTGAAAGTGGTCTGCGAGGGCAGGGCTTGGTGTTTTTCCAGCTGCGGCCTTGGCCGCCGGTGACACCAACGGGTGCCTCCATGCGTTGATGCGGATCACGTGGGTCGTCAACCGTTGCGGGGAAGGGGGGCACGCACTGGTCTGGGGGCGACTTCTCGTCGGAAAATGGAGTCAGCGCCCATCGTTTGCCCCCCTTCCCCGCATTGGGTGACGACGACGCAGCGGGTGTGGGGAAGGGGGGCGAGCGAGCGCAACGGCGTGAACGTGGGGGGGTTAGGTGTTCGCCCGCCCCGCCAACATGGGCAGATTGTTCCGACGCAATCCAGGTGTTCGCCGGCGTCACCGCACAAAGCCTGGGGACCCTGTCTTGGCGCCGCCTTTGAACCCTGATCCGCCCGCGGATCCCGCACGCTCTCGACGTGGTTCTCCCTCCCACATCGCCCATTCCCGTCGCCGCGCCATCGTTCGGCCCATCGCAATCCGACGGAGTTTCAGCGGTTTACGACGTGCGCGCCGCGTCTTGAAGCCGTGTCACGCGTCGCGTTGTCGTCGTAGCGGAGCGGGGCTTACCTCTGACGACATCGCGGAATCCGTGCGGATCGTTATCATGCTCGTCACTGCTGGCCCGTTGGTCGGCTTCTCTCGAGGAGGCGGTGGATGAAGAGCGTGCGTTCTGCTTCGCTGCTTGCGGTGTGTGCGGTCCTGGCGTGTGCGCCGGTGGATGAGCCCGCTCAGGAGACGGAGAGCAACGCCCCCAGCGAACGTCCGCAGCGCACGCTTCCCGACGAGCAGGACCCGATCATCGACGAGATTCCCACCGACGACCCCGGTGATTGGTGCGCGGAGTGCGGCGCGCTCGAGGTGATGGGCGGTTTCCTGCGCGGGGACATCGGCCCGGTGCGCGGGTTGGACCACCAGGCTTCCGACGTCACCGTGGTGGAGGCCGGTGAGAGCAACACCATCGAGGTCACCGTCGACACCGGCTCGGAGCTGGCCATGACGGTGGTGAACATCGAGGGCAGCCTGCGGGATCCCGTGCTGGTCCCGGGCGCGCGTCTCACCTTCCCCTCGCTCTCCACAAACACCAGCGTGGTGGCCAGCGTGTGGGGCTGCACCGGTGAGGAATACGCCGGTGAGGACTACGACGAGCCCGCTGACGAGGTGATCATCGCCGTCGAGGAGGGCCCGGAGCCGGACACCCGCGTGTACAACTACACCGCGCGCTGGTTCCGTTGGACCGCTGGCAGCGACGAGCCGCTGGAGGTCCACGGCTCCTTCACCGCGCGCCTTCCCACCACCGTCACCGACGACGGGTACGGCTGGGCCCCCGCGGTGGGTGTCGTTGGTGGCCGCCTGCGCGGCACCCTTGCCGACGTGCGTGGCATGGACGCGCGCGTGGAGAACGCCTCCGGTCGGTATGACGGTCCCTTCCAGAGCGTGAGCCTCACGGCCAACACCGGCGAGAAGACCGTGCACCTGGTGCTGTCCACCACCGGCGGCATGGAGTGGATGTACATGGAGCAGGACCAGCCGGAGACGTACACGCGTGCCAACGGCCCCGAGGTCCCGCGCCTCGCGGCGTTCGTGGGCACGCCGGACGGCTGGGAGTTCCGCGACTCCGCCGACGAGCTCACCCTCATCCTGCGCTCCGACCCCAACAGCTATGAGCGCCGTGAGTTCGAGTTCGTGGCGCGCTGGACCGCTTCCGAGGACGAGGTCCGTGGCAACTTCATGATCAGCGCGGAGTGAACTGGAAGGCGCCGCCTCCTTCCGGCGTCCACCTCCCCCTCCCACACCCACCGAACGCCTTGCGCCACGTCCCCTGCGTTGCGCCGTGCTCCCGCGTCGGGGCAACCTTGCTGCCACGCGGCCATGAACATCTGCCAGACCTGCGGTGCCTGCTTTGACGACGAGCACGACCTCTGCGCGTACGACGGAGGCCTGCTCGAGTCTCCTTTCAGCGGACCGCGCGTGCTGGGCGACCGTTACCTGCTGGAGCAGCGCATGGCCGCCGGCGCCATGGGCGTGGTGTTCCGGGCCACGCACCTGCAGGTGGGCTCCACTGTCGCCGTGAAGCTGATGCAGCCGCGCAAGGAGGAGCTGCGCGTGGCGCTGGCCCGCTTCCACCGCGAGGCGCAGATCCTGGGACAGATCAAGCACCCCAACGCGGTGCTGGTGATGGACTTCCGCGTCGAGCAGCGCGGCACCGCGGCCATTCCCTACCTCGTCACCGAGTTCCTGCGCGGCCAGTCGCTGGAGACCCTGCTGGAGCAGACGCCGCGTCTCCCGCTGCGCGAGGTGGAGCGCATCATCACGCCGCTGTGTGAAGCCGTGGAGGAGGCCCACCAGGTGGGCGTGGTGCACCGCGACATCAAGCCCTCCAACGTCTTCCTGGAGCGCCTCCGCGACGGAACCCAGATTGTGAAGGTGCTGGACTTCGGCATCGCCAAGTTCGTGGAGCTTAGCGAGCAGGCGGTGCAGGACCGGCTGGCGCTCACGCGGCGACTCACCGAGAGCACGGAGGTGGACTTCCTCGACGAGGTTCTGGAAGTCCGCGGCGGCGCCGGAGATTCCTCCGACGACGACACCGCGCGCGGCCCCATCACGGAAGCGGGTTTCATGGTGGGGACCATCCCGTACATGGCGCCGGAGCAGATGACCGGCGGGCGCGTTTCCCGTCGGACGGACGTGTGCGCGGTGGGCACGTTGATCTGGCGGCTGCTGGCCGGCCGTTTGCCGTTCGAAGGCGACGATGACGAGGTCATTGCCGGGCGCTTGAGCGGTGAGCGTCCCTCCTTGCGGGAAGCCGGCGTCGAGGTGCCGTTGCGTCTCGACGAGATCCTGCAGCGCGCGCTCTCCCTGCGCGAGGAGGACCGACCTGCCAGTGTGCTCGAACTCGCGCGGGAGCTGCGCCTTGCCGTCGCGTCGCTGGATGGTGGTGAGGGCGCGGTGCCGTTGCCTCCCCAGCTCCAGGGTGCGGTGGCGACGTTGGGGGACCTCGAGCGCGAGCTAACCGCGTGGGCCAACGCTCCCGACAACGAGGAGCACTACCTGCAAGCGCGTGAGCGGCTCCTTTCCCTCTCGACGACGTTGTCGACCCTGGCGCGTCGGTTGGAGCAGGGTGGCGCGGGTTCCGACGTGGATTCCACGCTCATTGACGAGCTGGCGGGCGAGCTGGACCGCTTGACGGCGCGGATCAGTCGACAGCTGCACGGCATGGAGCGCCACAGTCCCGCCGCCGACGAGTACCTCGACTACCTGCTCGCGCTCTGGACCCGCGCCAACGTCAGCGCCGGCGCCATCGTCCAGTCCCTGCGCGCACGCCTTCCCGGCACGCCACTCCGACCGGAGCCCGGCCCCGCGCTCTCATGGCTGAATCCCCTGCAGTCGCAGAACGAGCGCGCGCTGCTGGAGCTGACGGAGAGGCTGGAGAGCCGGGACGCGCTGGACAGCGTCGACGCGCTGGAGGCCCTCCTCCGCGACAACCTCGACGCGCTGGTGGCATGCCTGGCCACCGGCGGAGACCTCGCGCGTCGCCTGGCGCAGGCTTTGTGGCGTCACGCGGACACGTTGCTGCTGCTGGAGCTCCATCCCTCCGCACGCGCCTTCCGGCTCCTGCCCATCCTCGCCAGCAACCCCACCACGTCGGAGGCGGCGCCCTACGGCGTGCTCGCGCGCTTGTTCCTGCTGCCCACGGACGCATTGGTGGAGCAGGCCGCGGAGATCGTGGAAGGCGTCCGTGACGACGAGGCGCGGGCCATCCTCTGGCGCTGCCTGCTGGTGCACCCGCTTCCCGTGCTCCGCGCGCATGCCGCGCAACGCGTGCCGCTCAGCGGGATGTGGAACGTGATTGCGTATCCGCGAACGCCCACCGGCGCGCTGCGGGTCATCTTCGCGCGCGTGAAGGACCAGGCCCCCAACGAGTACCTGAAGGTCTTCTTCCTCTGCACCCGCGACAGCCTCCAGGCCGTGAGCCACCGCGACGACCTCGCCGAGGCCTTCCTCCTGTTGCACCTGTGCTTCTCGGTGCCGTGCTTCCACGAGGACATCGTCTTCGAGCCGCTGCTGGCCATTGAGCGGACGTTGCGCGCGCGCTGCGCGGCCCTCGGCGTGGAGCCACCCGCCGACGACGCCTACGGCGAAGCGCTCGCGGAGTTCCAGGCGGAAGGCGTCACCGAGACGCAACTCCCCGAGACCATGCGCGACATCCCGCTGCCCATCCAGCGCAAGCTGGCGCGGGAGGGCCACTTCCTCGCGTACTTCGTCACGCACACCAATGAACGCGTGGCGCGCGAGACGTTGCCGCACCTGCTGCGCCTGGAAGACGTCACGCGCTACCTGCGCATTGCCACCATCCACCGCGCCGTCCTCACCGAGCTGGCGCGCAACAAGCGGCTCTTCCGCAAGGACGCGCCCCGCCTGGCCCTGCTGCAGAATCCCAAGACGCCGGCGCACGTGGCGCGCGGTTTCCTTCCCCTCGTCAGTCGGGAGCAGCTGCGTCTTCTCGCCGCCAACAAGCACATCGGCGCGGAGGTGCGGCAGCTGGCAAGCGGGATGCTCGAGCGGTTGGGTCGCATGGGTGTGGAGCCCGCGCCCACCGGCGGGGAGAACGCCACCGTGGACCGTGGCCTGGGCCTGAGGCAGCGCAGGAAAGGTTGACGCGCACGCCGTCTCTTCCCATCATCACCTCGTGATCACCCGTCCCCGCCTCCTGGATTCGTACCAGGCCCACGTCGCCCACCTGCGCTCCGCCTATGACAAGGCCCTGGATGCCGCGGGGCTGGACGCCGTCGCCATCCACTCCGGCTCGCTGCTCCGCAAGAGCATCTTTGATGACCAGTACTGGAGCCTCAAGCTCGTGCCGTCGTTCCAGCACTGGGCCCCGCTGCCCTGGCCGGACAGCGCCATCCTCGTCGTGCGTGGCAAGGGCGCGCGCGTGCTGGCCCACCAGGACAAGAGCTTCTGGGAGCGCCACACCACCCCGGACTGGGACCTCATCCGCTCCGCGCTCGAGGTCACCATGCTGGACGGCCCGGAGGACGTGAAGCGCCATCTCCCGTCGGGGGGACGTGTCGCGTTCGTCGGGGAGAACCTGGAGCGCGCCGCGTCATGGGGCGTCGAGCCCGCGC
Organism: Myxococcota bacterium; assembly: GCA_040752415.1. Classification (GTDB taxonomy): domain Bacteria; phylum Myxococcota; class JACRCW01; order JACRCW01; family JACRCW01; genus JBFMGU01. The sequence continues at coordinate 11,763 of JBFMGU010000227.1, read as the reverse complement.
GGATCAATCCCGCGCCGCTCATGGAAGCCCTGGAAGAGCTGCGCGTGCACAAGACGCCGTACGAGAAGATGTGCATTGCGGAGGCCAACCGCATTGCGTGCCAGGGTCACCAGCGCGTGGCCCGGGAGTTTGCCGCCGGAGAGCGCTCCGAGCTGCGCCTCCACCTCGCCTTCCTCGACGAGACCCGCCAGGACGACCCCGAGACGCCGTACAAGAACATCGTGGCCATTGGCAGCGCGGCGGCCATCCTGCACCACGTCAGCTACCGCAAGGACAAGCTCGACGACGGTGAGTCCCTCCTCGTCGACGCCGGCGCCACGTACCAGGGCTACGCCAGCGACATCACCCGCACCTACGTGCAGCGCAAGACCACGCAAGCGGACCTGTTTGCCTCCCTCGTCGAGCGCGTCAACAGCATGCAACAGGCGCTGTGCGGCGTGGCCCGGCTCGGGCGCCCCTATGAGTCGCTCCACGACGAGACGCACACCCGTCTGGCCAGCATCCTCAAGGACCTGGACCTGGTGCGCATGCCCGTGGACCAGATGGTGTCCTCCGGCGTCACGCGCCTGTTCCTGCCGCACGGCCTGGGCCACTCCCTGGGACTGGTGTGCCACGACGTGGGCTGCGCGAAGATCAAGCCGCGCCCGGAGAACAAGTGGCTGCGCAACACCCGCACCATCGAGAAGGACCAGTGCTTCACCATCGAGCCGGGCGTCTACTTCGTCGACACACTGATGGATGACCTGAAGGCCGGACCGCACGGCAAGGATGTCAACTGGAAGAACGTGGACGCGCTCCGCTCCTTTGGCGGCGTGCGCATCGAGGATGACGTGGTGGTCCGCGGCGCGGAGGAGCCCGTCGAGAACCTCACCCGCTCCTACCTGCCGTGACCCTCCCTTGAACGGTTGACGAGCGGCCACGCCGCACGCCCGCGTGGAATCACCTGCGGCGTGGGTGGGTGTCGGTCGCTACGTTGATCCGCTGGGAGGAGTTCATGGAGCTCCCGGGGAACATGCGGCTGGAGCCGGTGGCACAAAGCTCCCACGGCGTACCAACCTTCATGGACTTCGAGGAGTTCACGCGCCTCGTCACCACGTCGCGCGGCGTCGAGGAGCTCCACCTCCACGGCCAGCATGAGCCCATGTGGCACCCGCGCTTCCTGGACATGGTGGCGTACGCCTCCCACCTGGGCATCCTCGTCAGCACGGAGAGCACGCTCGGGGCGCTGGGTCCTCGTCGGGCGGAGCAGTTGATCCGGAGCGGCCTGCACGTCGTGCATGTGCCCCTGGCCGGCGCCACCGAGGAGACCTGGGGACGCCTGGGCGGACGCATGCGCTTTCACCGCGTGGTGCGGAACATCCAGAGCCTGCTGGACGCGCGGGAAAGACTCGGCACCCGCCTGCCGCGCCTGCGTCTCACCGTGGCCGTGACACCGCACAACGTGGAGGAGATTCCCGACGTGGTCCGCCTGGCCCGTCACTGGGAGGCGGAAGGCGTCACCATCCCGCACGCGTGCCGCGTCCTGCAGTTTGACGACGAGGCGCGGCTCACCCGTTGCATCCAGGAGGCCCAGCGCGTGGCCGGTGAGCTGCGTGTGGACCTGCAGCTCATCCCATCCAACACCTGCTCGGCGGCGCCCTGCCGCGCGTGTCCTTGTGAAACCCCATCCTGCTCACCCCGAGGCAACCCATGACCACGGTGGACATCCTCATTCCCACCGCCAACCGCGTGCCGGCGCTCATCTCCACCCTGTCCGGCGTGACGGCGCAGACCCACGCGTCCCTGCGCGTCCTCGTGGCGGACCACGGCGACCGCCCCGCGCGTGAGGACCGCGTGATCCGCTCGCTGTGCCGCATCATCGAGTCGCGTGGCGGCGAGGTGGACTGGCACCAGCGCGCGGCCTCTCCCATGCTCGCGGAACAACGCGACTACCTGCTGCGTCACGCCCGCGCGGACGTCGTGCTGTTCCTCGACGACGACGTGTACATGGAACCACCGGTGGTGCAGCGCCTGTTGCACACCTTGCAGGCGGAACGCTGCGGCTTCGTCGGTGCGTTCCCCTCGGCGGAGTGGATGCACCGTCGCGCCACCGCCGCGGCGCCGCCGCTGGAGCTGTGGAACGGGCCCGTGCGTCCGGAGACGCTGGAACCGGACTCTCCCGAGTGGGAACGCACTCGCCTGCACCTGGACGGCGCCACCATGGACGCGGCCCACCACCTCCCGCCCGGTACCGTGCGTCGCTACAAGGTGGCGTGGGTGGCCGGCTGCGTGATGTACGACCGGCGCAAGCTCCTCACCGTGGGCGGCTTCTCCTTCTGGCCCCGCCTGCCGCCGCGTCACGTCGGTGAGGAGGCGCTGGTGCAGAACCTGCTCATGCGTCGTTGGGGCGGCTGCGCCATCATGCCGGCGCTCACCCACCGCGCGGAGTCGCCCTCCTGGTTGTACGCCGACGCGCAGCCCGGCCCCCGCGCGCTGGAGCTCCTGCCGGAGATGGTCCGTCGCTACGCCACCTGAGCGCTGGACATTTGTTCAGAGCTGCGTCATGACGCCGGTGTGAGCGTCGACGTCACCACCCCTCTTCCCCCCACGCCCGACGAGGTGCTGCGCGGCGTGTTCGGCTTCTCCGCCTTCCGCCCGCTGCAGCGCGCCGCGGTGGACCACTGCTGCGCCGGGCGTGACGTCGTGGTGTTGATGCCCACCGGCGGGGGCAAGTCGTTGTGCTTCCAGGTGCCGGCCGTCGTGGCCGCGCGGGCGGGGCGCGGGCCCACCGTCGTCATCTCGCCGCTCATCTCGCTGATGAAGGACCAGGTGGATGCGCTTCTGGGGAAGGGCGTGCGCGCCGCCATGCTCAACAGCAGCATGGATGAGCTGGAGCAGATGCGCGTGGAGGCCAACTTCCTCACGCAGCGGCTGGACCTGCTCTACCTCTCCCCGGAACGTCTCGCCGCGCCCAGCTTCCAGCGCATGCTGCAGAAGACGCCGGTGGCGCTCGCCGTCGTCGACGAGGCGCACTGCGTCAGCCAGTGGGGCCATGACTTCCGCCCGGAATACCTGACCATTGCCAACGGGTTGCACGCGGTACGGGAGCGCGGTGCGCCCATGATGGCGCTCACGGCCAGCGCCACGCATGACGTCGTCACGGACCTGGTGCAGCGGCTCAGGCTGCGCGCGCCCACCGTGCTGCGCGGCGGTTTCGAGCGGCCCAACCTGTCCTTCCAGGTGCTGCACCGTTCCAAGGACGCCGAGCGGCTGGAGCACGCGCTCACCGTGCTGGAGCGCTGGGGCCTGCGCGGCGCGCACAGTCCGCATCGCGCCATCCTGTACGCGGCCACGCGGCAGAAGGTGGAGGACGCCGCGGAGCACCTCTCCTCGCGCGGGGTGGCGGTGGGCGCGTATCACGCCGGTCTCTCCGACGCTGCGCGGGAGCGTGCGCAACGCGACTTCGCGCTCGGTCGCCGGCCCGTTCTCGTCGCCACCAATGCGTTCGGGATGGGCGTGGACCAGCCCAATGTGCGTGCGGTGATCCACCTGCAGGCGCCGGGGAGCCTGGAGGCGTACTACCAGGAGGCCGGTCGTGCGGGGCGGGACGGTGAGCCCGCGGAATGCCTCCTGTTCTACGGCCCCGGCGACGTGCGCACCCAGCAGGCGCTGCACCGCAAGGGCAAGGTCACGCGCAACCAGCTCGACCACAAGGATGCCTCGCTGCAGGTGCTCGTCGACTACGCGCACGCGCAGGACTGCCGCCAGGTGTTCATGGTGCGCCACTTCGCGGGCGCGGACGCGTTCACCTCTCCGTGCGGTCGCTGCGACGTGTGCACCCGTCCCCACGACGTGCGCGCCATGCTCGAGGAAGGCGAGGCAAGGAAGCGCGCCAAGGCCTCTCCCGCCAACGTGACCCCGCTGCCCGACCAGGAGCTCGCGGTGGTGCTGGGCGCGGCCCACGCGCTGCGCAAGCCGGTGGGGAAGCTCACGCTCGCCAAGGCCCTGCGCGGCAGCAACGCGGCGGATGTCCGACGGAAGGGACTGCTGAAACTGCCGCAACACGGGGCGCTGGCACATCACAGCGAGGATTCCCTCGTCGTCGCCATCGAACGGCTGCTCGCGAGTGGCAAGCTGGTGCGCAAGGGCGTGAAGTACCCCACGGTGTGGCCCGCCAACAAAGCGGTGCGCGGCGCGCGTGAGGACTCCCCGGATGCCGACACCACCCCTCGTCGACGTCGTGGGCGCGGGGTCTCTCCGCTCCATGCCACGTTGCTGCGGTGGCGGCAGCAGACCGCGCGTCGACTCAAGTGGAAGCCGTACATGGTGATGCCCAACGCCACGTTGCAGGCCATTGCCGACGAGAAACCGCAGAGCCTGGAAACGCTCCTGTGCATCCGTGGGCTGGGCCCCGCGCGCGTGGAGCGTTTTGGTGAAGAACTGCTGCGACTGACACGGGGTCACTGAAAGCCCGCGCCAGTCACCCCAAACGCAACGACAGATCCCCATTGCCTCGACGGAACTCGCGCACCAGGGCGGCAGGTCCTACCCTCACTCCACCACGCAGCCCAGTCGCGTGCTCTTGAAACGCGCCACCCTGCGCGCGCCCAGCGCCACCGCCTCCACCGTCTGCGCCTCCGTGTCGACGTTGAACAACGTGATGGCGGGATCCTGCTTGACCCAGTTGTCGCAGTACGTGGCGGTCTGCTGCAGCACAAACCGGCACGAGCAATGGCTCTTGGCGTAGTAGCCCGCCAGCAACTCGAGCACGTTGTTGTCGTACGGTCGGTCCCCCTCTTTCTGTTGGCACCCCACCAGTCCCAACACCACCAGCACCAGAACGCGCGCCGCCCTCATGGGATCACCTCCAGGGCCAGCTTGAGGAACTTGTTGAACTCGAATCCCTTTTCGCGATCGTCGGCGGTGCGCACCACCACGGCGTCACGCGAGGGGATCACCGTGATGGACTGACCCCAGTGACCGCGCGCCGCATACGCGTCGTCGGGGACGTCCGGCCAGGGCCGCGTGGCGCCAATCTCCGGGACCTCCTTGTTGAGCCAGAACTGCGCCCCGTAGACGTCGTCGGGCTCGCGCAGCAGCGGCCGCTTCTTGATCGGCTCATTGACCTTCGTCGAGAAGCCCACCCACCCCTCGGGCAGCAACCGCCGCGTCTCCCAGCACCCGTCGTTGAGGAACAGGTAGCCGAACTTCGCCAGGTCGCGCGGCGTGGCGTAGACGTAGGAAGAGCCCACGTACGTGCCCGCGTGATCCGCTTCCCACGTCGCGCTGTGCATCCCAATCGGGTCGAACAGCGTTTCCCAGGGGTACTCGTCGCCGTACCGCTCGCGCAGCGGAGGCGCGGTGACGCCGGCCAGCAGCGTGCTGTCCCCGCTGGAGTACATCCACGTCTCGGCGGGAGCGTCGCGCAGGCGGTGGGAGGAGACGAAACCCATCATGTCCTTGCGTCCCACGCCGTACAGCATGGCCAGCACCGAAGAGCTCTCCAGCTCCGTGCCCTCGTACGTCTCCTGCCAGTCAATGCCGGAGCTCATGGTGAGCAGGTCGCGCACGCGGATCTTGCAGTAGGCCTCGTCGTCGAGCGCGCGGTGCTTGCAGATGGAGTCATCCAGGGAGAGGAGCCCGTCCCGCACGCCCACGCCCACCAGCGCGTTGGTGAAGCTCTTGGACACGGACCACGAGAGGTGCCGCTGGCTCGCCGAGTAACCGCCCGCGTACTTCTCGTAGATGATCTCGCCACGGTGGATGATGACCACGCCGTCGGTGCGGATGCCCGCGTGGTCCGCCTCCGAGCCGGTGCGGGCGAATGCGTAGGACTCCAGCGCCGCAATCTGGTCCTTGCGGGTCTGCCTCACCAACTCCGCGCGGGAGCGCCACTCCGTCGTGGGCCAGTAGTCCCGCTGGGGACAGTCGGCGCGCGCATCCACGGCGCCGCCGAGAAGGAGCAGGGAGAGGAACCAACGCTTCATGCTTGTGCCTCACTTCGTCCCGGGCCCCGGTCGCCCGACGCGGGAGAGAGGATACACCCGGGCGGTCTCACGTCGACGTCACGGCAGCAGGATGAGCAGCTTCTGTCCCAAGAGCAGCATGCTCGCGCTCATCTCGGCCAACAGCTCCAACAGCATGGGCAGCGCCACCAGGAACATCACGCCCCCCACGAACACCTTGGCGGGCATGGCCATGAAGTACGCGTTGATCTGCGGCGCCACGCGGTTGAGCAGCCCAAAGCTCATCTCGGTGATGAGACAGGCAATGGCCACCGGCGCGCTGATGGTGACCCCAATGGTGAAGATGTCCGCGGAGTACCGGATGAACATCTCGGTGAGCGGCCACAGGCCCAGGGAGAGGTTGGGGAATGCGTCCAGCGGCACCACGCGGAAGCTCTCGAACATGGCCGCAATGAAGACGTGGTGACCGTCCAGGAACATGAAGATGACGAGGAGCAGCTGGTAGAAGAGGTCACCAAACGCGCTGGAGCGCTCACCCAGCTGCGGAATCATCAGCTGCACCTGGTTGGTACCGCGCGCCAGGTCGATGATGCGGCCCGCCATGTCCACCGCGTAGAAGAGCTCCGCCGCAATGAAGCCCAGCATGAAGCCCACCCACGCTTCCTTCACCACCATGAGGAAGTAGTTGATGGGGTCGATGGGGATGGGGCCGGTCTGGTACTGGATCACCAGCGGCATGAGCAGGATGGCAAACGCAATCCCAATGCCCATCTTCACTTCCGGCGGCGCCTGCTTTCCGCCCAGGAAGGGCGCCACCGTCACCACCGTCAGCACTCGCGTCAGGATGAGCGAGAAGGTGAGCATGGCCCTGGTCAGGTCCAGCTTCACCCCAAGGTTGGCGAGTGCTTCATCCATGCCGCGTGACCCCGCGCGCTCGACGAGCGGACCGCTATTTCAACAGGTCCACGAAGCCGGTGAAGCACAGCACCGTGTAACGCATGATCAAGCTGCCCATCCAACCCGCCGTGGCCGCCAGCACCGCAAAGACCACCACCAGCTTGGGGACAAAGCTCAGCGTCTGCTCCTGGATCTGGGTGGTGGCGGAGAAGAGCGCCACGGCCAGACCAATGGCCAGGCTCACCAGGATGGCGGGCGCGCTGATGATGAGCATCAGCAGGATCCCCTCGGTGGTCACCTTCACCACGAACTGCTCAATGGTCTCCATGACATCACCTCACTGGTAGCCCAGCACCAGGCCCTTGGTGAGCAGGTACCACCCGTCCACCAGCACGAACAGCAGCACCTTGAATGGCAGTGAGATCGTCGTGGGGGAGAGCATCTGCATGCCCAGCGCCATCAGGATGTTGCTCACCACCATGTCGATGATCAGGAACGGCACGAAGATCACGAAGCCGATCTGGAACGCCTCCGTCAGCTCCGAGATGACGAACGAGGGCACCACGATGATGAGATCGGTCATCTTGAGGTCGTCGCGGTCCTCGGGCGCGCGCAGCCGGTAGGCCACCTTGTAGAACATCTGGCGGTCCTTCTCGTGGCTGTGCTTCATGAGGAACTCCCGCATGGGGCCCTCACTCTTGCGTGCCGCCTGGATGATCAGGTCCACGTTCCTGCTGTCCATCAACGTGGAGTTCTCCTTGGCCACCTCCTCGTCGGCGGCACGTTTCATCTGCAGGCCTACCGGGTGCATCACGTAGACGGTGAGGATGATGGCCAGGCCGGTGATCACCGGCGTGGGCGGGATCTGCTGCGTGCCCAGCGCCTGGCGGATGATGGACAGCACCACGGCGATCTTCACGAAGCTGGTCACCATGATGATGACGAAGGGCAGCAGCGAGAGCGCCGCCAGCGCCGTCATCAACACCAGCGGGCGGTTGGCCACGCCTTCCGCCTTGGTGAGCTCCAGGTCCTCCAGCCCGCCTCTCCCCTTCTTGGCGGCCTCGGCAATGGCGGGGAGGAGCATGAACGTGCCCAACCACACCAGCACGTGGAACAGCTTCAACGCCGCACGACCCATCTCCGTGCGCGGCTGCCACGCCTTCTTGCGCAGGATGCCCGTGGGCTTCATGCGTCACCTCGTTCACGCGCGTGTGGCTCGTCGGGGGCGGGCTGCTGCGGCTCGGTGGCGGCCACGCCGTGGCGGGCAGCCGTCTGGCCCAGCGTCTCGGCAAAGTCCGCGGCGCGCGCGGGAGCGGCGGGCGGCAGCACCATCATGGACATCTGGTTTTCCCCGGTGCCCACCAGCGCGCGCACGCCATCCACCTCCACGAGATACAGCGTCCTCCGCGCATCCAGTCCCAGGCGGTCCACCACGCGCATGGTGCGCGCCGCGCTCATCTTGCCCGCCATGCGCGCCAGGCCCTTGCCCAGCACCAGGTAGATGACCATCAGCACCGCGCACAGCGCCACCAGCGACTTCACGATGATGGCCCACGCGCCCGCCAGGCCATCCGCGGCGCTGCCGCCGATGCCGCGCAGGTCCTCCGGCTCGAAGCCCAGCGGGGGCTCCTTGGCGGGCCGGGTGGGAGCGGGCGCGGCCGCCGGAGTGGCGGGCGTGACGGTGGTGGCTGGCGTGGGGGCCGGCGCGTCGGACGGAGGTGGGGTCACGGGCGCGGGGCGCGGCAGCTCGTTCACCTCGCCGGCCAGTACCGGCGTCGCGCCGAGCATGCTCAGTCCCAACAGCGCCAGGCGCAGGTGCCGCAGCGTCATGACGGCGTCCTTCCTTCAGCGCACCAGCGAGAGCAGACGGACACCCAGCTCGCCGTCCACCTCCACCAGCTCGCCCTTGCCCACCAGCTTCCCGTTGACGGTGATGTCCACGGGGTCGTTGGGCGCGCGCCGCAGCTCCAGGATCTGGCCCGCGCGCAGGTTCACAATGTCGCCGGCCGACGTCTTGATCCGGCCCAGCTCCACCACCACCGGCATGGGGATGTCCTTCAACAGTGCCTCCGTCTCGCCCAGGTTGTCCTGCGGCCCTTCTTCCTGGGCCTCCTCACCGCCTTCCTCCGACGGCGCCTCCTCGTCCTGCTGCTCTTCGTATTCTTCGTCCTGCATCTCTTCGTCTTCGTCGTCGCGCTGGTCCTCGCCGAGCTCGGCGCGCAGCACCACGGTCTCCTCGTCTCGTGACTCCACGTCCCCGCCCACGCCGCGGGCCCGCACCAAGGCACCAAAGGCGCCCTCACGTGCCTGCTCCCCACGGGGGAAGGACCCGCCCGGTCGGAGCGGCGTGTGCCGCGCCTCCTCGGCGTACTCCTCCTGCTGCTCCTCTTCCTGTGCGGGCTCCCCACCATCCTCCGCGCCACCCGCCTCCATGCCCGCGGGGTCCGGCTCCGGGAAGGCCTCAATGGCGGTGATCTCCACGCCCTGGTGACCGTTCTCCAGGTCCACCAGGTTCCCGCGCACCACGCCGTGCGTCCCCGCCCCCACGCGCACCTCCACCTCGCCGGAGAGCGACTCACCCTCCTTGCGCACGCCGGTCTTCTCCACCAGCAGGATGTCCCCCACGTCCACGCCGGCCAGGTCCTCCGACGACAGCTCGCTCCGACCCGCCTCCACCACCAGCTGCGTGGGCGCGGAGGCCACGCGGGCCAGGCGCTGGCGCAGGGAGGCCAGGCGTCGCTCCCAGACCGGGCCGCCGGGCTCCACCGCGGTGGCCAGCGTGGTGCGCACCATCTCCGCCGGCAGCACCAGGCGCACGTAGCCCACCTGCATGTCCAGGAAGACCTTGAAGCCCACCACCACCAGGTCGTGGCCCTCCAACGCCTCGCGCACGCCATCGGGGTGGGCGTGCAGCTTCTTGAGGCGCAGCGCCACCTCCTGCTCCTCCGCCAGCAGCCCCTGCGCCACCGACATCAGCTTGAGCAGGATGAAGCTCACCAACCCGGACTCGATGGAGGAGAGCGGGCGACTCGGGTCGGCGTCCTCGCCGGTGCCGCCCAGCATCTTGTCCACGGCAATCCCAGCGAGCTTCAGGTCCAGGTCCAGGACGGCGTGGTGCTCACTGGGGAGCATGGAGATCAGCGCCAGGCACGCCGGCTCGCTGAGCTCCCGCGCCACCTCCGCGCCGTCCTGCACCGTCATGCTGTCCAGCCAGATGTCCACCTCGCTGCCGGTGAGTCGGGCCAGCAGCTCCTTGATGGACGCCTTGAACTCGTCGCCCAGCGCGGCGCCTGGCAAGTACGCAATGAGCGTCTTGAGGATGAGCAGCTGGGACCGGGTCCAGCGCTCCAGCTCCGTGAAGCGGTAGGGCTTGGCTCTGGGCGCCATGGCGGGAGGCACCCTAGGGCCGGTGTGCAGCACCGTCAAACACGGCGGCGACCTTCCGCCCACGGCCATGCTGACGGGGCAGCACGGTTTTCCCGCGCGCAGGGGATGGGGCACAATGCCGGGGTCGCCATGACCTCGCGCACCACCATCCTGCTCGCCGTGTTGGGACTGTGCTGCGGCTGCGGCGGATGGCTCACCGCGTACAACGAATGCAACGCGGACCCCGGGGAGCGCCTGGGCCGCACCACCGTGGACCTCGACGTGCGCAAGGTGACGGTGCGCTCCGGGGAGGCGCCCATCGGCAACCTGGTGGTCGACGCCATGTACGAGGCCGCGGCCGCCAACTGCATCGCGGGCAGCGCCGACCGTCCCTGCCCGGTGGCCGCGGTGGAGAACGCCGGCGGCATCCGCGCCACCACCAGCTGTGGCGAGCGGGAGTCCATCCCCGTGGGTCCCATCCACCAGGCCGACGTCACCGACCTGCTTCCCTTCGCCACCAACCAGATCGTCGTCGTGGAGGTGACGGGCGAGGAGCTGTGGCTCATGTTGGAGCGCGCGGTCTCGCTGCTGGGCCAGGTGGGGGAAGCGGGCGCCGCCGGCTACTTCCTGCAGGTGCGCAACATCAGCTTCGAGATCGACTGCGACCAGGCCCCCCAGACGCTCTCACTCTCCGGCGACCAGATCCTCCGTCGGGGAAGCCGGGTGGATCCCGCGCGGGTCACGGTGGGCGGAGCCACGCTGGACCTGGCCGCGACCTACCCCATTGCCATGAACAGCTTCGTGGCCGGAGCGCGTGACGGGTTCCTGGCCCTGGCGGAGCGCAACCCGGATGACAGCGTGGTGCTCGTCGACGGGAAGATGAAGACCAAGGAGAAGAAGTACGTGCTGGTGGACGGCAATCGCGTCAGTGAGGGGGATGTGCTGGCCCGACACGTGCGCAACAAGGAGACGGTGGCGCCCATCGTGGAGGGGCGTATTCGTGTGTTGCCGTCGTGCACGCCGGACTGAACGGACAAGGGCGCCCAGGGAAGTTGGAACCCGCGGGACGAAGTCGCCAGCGGAAAAGCGCAGGGGGATGCGTCGCGAGCGCGAGTCGCGTCGCTGGTACCTGGCTCGGTGTGTCAGGAAATCGCGGAACGCGCAGGGGATGCGTTGCGAGCGCGAGTCGCGTCGCTGGTACCTGTCTCGTTGTGTCATGAAGCCGCCGAAAAGCGCAGGAGGATGCGTCGCGAGCGCCAGTCGCGTCGCTGGTACCAGTCTCGATGTGTCATGAAATCGCCGAAAAGCGCAGGGGGATGCGTCGCGCGCGCGAGTCGCGCCGCTGGTACCTGTCTCGAGTTTTCTCGTTCGGCGTGGCTCGTCTGGTACCCGCTTCGTCTTTCTCATCTCTTCGGTACCGCCTGCCTCCCGCCTTCCGTCTTTCCGTTCCGTTCTTCCGTGTTCCGTCGTGGTGCTCCTTGCTGTTGGGTTGAGAAAGAAAAACGGGAAATCCCACCGCGGGTCCCATTTGATTCGCGGCTGCTACGATTACCGC
>JBFMGU010000226.1:0-16974 GCA_040752415.1 Myxococcota bacterium | reverse complement strand
GGCTCGTCACTCCGCCGGAGCGAAAGCGGTACTTCATACCGCAGTCCGAAAGCCGGCCACGTTCGGCGCCGTGACTCGGGGGCCGGCGAGCTCAGCGCAGCTTCTTGTTGATCACCTGGTTCTTCCCCGCCTCCACCTCGACGGGAAATGACGTGTTCAACCCCTCATCCGCGTTGATGAGGCCAATGGTGTGTTTCCCCGGCGTGACCGGCAGGTCCAGCAACGGCGTCTCCTCCCCGGTGGGCTTCCCATCGATGAACACGTGCGCCGGCGGCGAGGAGAAGATGGACACCGTCCCCACCCCCACCGCGTCGGGCGGCACGTAGCGCTCTTCCTTGCGCGTGCTCTTGGCCCCCGGTGACGGCGTCGACGGAGCCGTGCCACCCGCCAGCGGCTCCAGCTCCAGGAGCACGCGGTAGGAATCCCCCGACGGCTCCAGCTCGCGCTCGACGGGCTTGTGATTCGCCAGCTCCGCACGCACCTCGTAACGCTGCTTGGGCTGCAACAACACTCCCAACGGCGCACTGCCCAGCGTCTTCCCGTTGATGGAGATCTGCGCTCCGGAGGGACGGCTCTCGACGGTGACCTCCGTCAGCTTGGGTCCCGGTGGCGACGCCGGTGCGGCGGGGGGCGGTTCGTGGACGGGCGCCGTGTTGGTGGTGGTCGTCGGCTGCGCGGGTCGGGGGCCGCTGCTCGTCGACGGTTTCGGCGCGGGCGCGGCGAGCCCCGGGGGGGCCCCCTTCTTGGGCGCCTTGGGCGCGGCCATGGCGGGACGCAGCTCCACCATCACCATCCGACTCTCACCGGTGGGCGTGAACTCCAGCACCGAGGGCTCGTACGCGTGACGCTCCAACACCACGCGCGTGGGCCGGTTGCTCGGCAGCGCCACCGTGAGCGGCGTGACGCCTTTCTGCACACCGTCCACCGCCACCACCGCGCCCGGCGGATTGCTCTCGAAGGTGACCTGCGTGGTGCTCATGGCAGCGCCCGAAGAAGTGGGGGTGGGAGTGGCGGCCGGTGGCGGCGGCGTGGGCACGCTCGTCGTGGATGGGCGGACCGGCAGCACCATCACCGCGGCCACCGCGGCCACTCCCGCCACCAGCAGCAATCCACCCGCCACCATGCCCAGCGTGTTGCTCTTGCGTGGTCGTGCATGACTACCCGTGACCGGTCGCGGCGCGGCGGGGAGCGACGGCGATGACGGAGCGCGCGGCGCGGTGGGCGCGGCGGCGGTGGGCACGTTGTCGACGGGCGGGCCCATGCGCACCGTGGGCGCGTCGACGGCGGGCATGGCCATGGACGGCGTTCGCCCCGTCGGTGGCGGCGTGACCGAGGGCAGCGCGGGCATCTGCCCGGTCATCCGCCGCGCCAGGCTCTCCAGCTCCGCCAGCTTGCGACGCTCCTCCTCCGCCTCCGCGCCAAACAGCTCCTTCATGAGCTTGGCAGCGTCGGGGAGGGCATAGCCGGGTGCGTGCACGCCCAGCAGCCGAGAGAGCGCCGTGGCAAACTCCTCCGCCGTGGGGAACCGCTGCGCCTTGTCCGCCGCCAACGCGCGCTCCACCACCGCCACGACGTCGGCGGGAACCTGCGGCGCCACGTCCTGCAGCGCACGCCGCACGCCCTTGCTCACCTGCGCAATCACCTCCAGGTGATCCAGCTGCGGCGGATACAACCGGCGCCCGGCCAGCGACTCCCACAACACCACGCCCATGGCGTACAGGTCGCTGCGTCCGTCCAGCTCGTCGGCGCGCGCCTGCTCCGGGCTCATGTACGCGTACTTGCCCTTGCGACGTCCCGCGTCGGTGTGCGTCAGCCGTCCCATGGCCTTGGCGATGCCAAAGTCCGCCACGCGCACGCTGCCGTCGTAGCCGACGAGGAGGTTCTGCGGGCTGATGTCGCGGTGCACGATGCCCAGCGGATTGCCCGCGGCGTTGGTCTTGCCGTGCGCGTGGCCCAGGCCCAGCAGCGCGTCGCGCACGGTGAGCAGCACAAAGGGCAGCGGCAACGTGCCACCGCTCTTGATGGCGGTGCCAATGACGTGACCCAGGTGCTTGCCAGCCACGTACTCCATGGCGATGAAGTACTGCCCGGTGATGGTGCCAAGGTCGGTGACCTGGATGACGTTGGGGTGGTGCAGCGAGGAGGCAATGCGTGCCTCGTCGACGAGCATGGCCACGAACTCGGGGTCGCTGACCCACTCGGGAAGGATGCGCTTGATGGCGAGCGGGCGGGAGAAGCCCTCCACCCCGACGGACGCGCCCCGCCAGATCTCGGCCATCCCGCCCGCGGCAATCCGCTCGACGAGGACGTAACGCCCGAACTGCTCCATCCCGCCTCCCGCAAAGAAGCCAAGCGCCCTTGGGGCCGGGCGGTCAAGCGCGGTGGAGCATCCCAGGGCGGGCGTGGCATAGGGAAGCGCCTTTCGGAGGCTATCCCGTGCGTGTCTTCCCGCCTTGGACCGCCCTGCTCTTGCTCGGCGCGCTGGCCTGTCCCAACCCCTCCCCCACCTCGGGCAGCGACGCTTCCGTCGTCACCGCCCCCGACGCCGCCACGCGCGACGCCGGCACCTCCGACGCCGCACGGCCCGACGCCAATGAGCGCCCCGACGCCGCCACGCCCGACGCCGCCACGACGCGCGACGCCGCGGTTTCCGACGCCAACACCGCATCTGGCGGCGACGCCGGTGGGGATCCCTTCGCCGGTCGACCTTCCGGCCAATGCGCCACCAACGCGGATTGCCCCGACGGGCCCAACGGCCCCAATTGCTCCACCGCGGCGCCGGGCGGCGTGTGCCTGGGCTGCGGCTCGGACGGAGACTGTCCGGGCGCCACGGTGTGCAGCGAGTTCGGCTCGTGCGTGGAGGAGTGCGCCGACGACGAGGACTGCCCGCCCGGCATGGGCTGCGGCGTGAACGGGGCGTGCCGCGCGCTGTCCTGCGTGGGGGGCGTTTGCCCGGTGGGCCTGTTCGGGTGCAGCGGCAGCGGATTGTGCGAGCGCGTGTCCTGCGCCGGGGGCGAGACGTGCCCGAGCGGGACGCACTGCGTGGGCAGCCGTTGCGTGGAGGACCGCGACTGGCCGTGAGCGCGCCCGTCGTCGGAGACGGGGCGTCACGGGTGACGTAGCGCGGAGGGAATCAGCCGCCGGAGAGGGCGGTGTCGTTGCCGCGCGCGGTGTTGACGGCGTTGCCCGCGCTGATCACCGCGCGGCCGGCCTGCTGCAAGAGCGCGCCCGCGCCGTCGACGCCACGCTCGGCGGCCATCAGTGCTTCCTTGGCCAGGATCACCGAACCCTGCGCGGCCTTCAGCGCCGCCGCGTTGCCCACGTGGGCCGCGGCCTCCGCCGTCTTCTCCGCGGCCGCCACGACGCACTTCGCGCACTTGGCGAGGTCGCCACCGGCGCTGACCAGGTGGTCCACGCTCCGGACCCATTGGTTGCCGGCCACCTCGAACGCGTCGTGGCTCAGCTTGAACATGCGGTCGCTGAACAGCTCGGCGCGCGGGTCGCCCAGGACGGTGGCGGTGGTGATCTGCGGGCCGCCCATGCCGGACACGTCGCGGGCCTTGTTGCCCAGGCCAATGAGCCCCTTGCCCAGCCACTGCAGCGCGGCGCCGAGCGCGTCGGTGACCTCCGAGGCCACGCGGGACACTCCGCCGAGGATGGCGGCGCCCACGCCCTTGGCGGTGTTACCCACCGCGCGACCAGCGGTGAAGGTGGCGTCGGCCACGTTGTCGACGGCCCGGCCCAGCGCCGTCCCCGCCGCCTCACCGTGGCGACCCGCCTCCTTGATGCTCTTGCCGGCCAGGCCCATCTCACGGTCCGCCTCATTTCCCAGACGACGCGCGGTCTCCGAGAGCTGGCGATCACGCACCAACGCCGGCGGCAACCCACCCGAACGAATCACGGACATGGAAAACCCTCCTCGACCCCGTCAGGGCCGGAACGGCCGGACCCTAGCCCAGCGCGTCGGAAAGCGCATCCACGCCGCGGCTCAGCTCGTCGTCGGTCAGGTAGGGGGCGGGGCCCAGGCGCAACAGGTCCCCCCGCGCGTCGGTAAAAACGCCCTTCTTCCGCAGGGTTTCCACCAGCTCCCCCGCCCGGGGCGTGCGCAGGCTCACAAACCCGGCCCGCCGCGCGTCGTCACGGGAGCTCACCAGCGTGGCCTGACGCAACACCCCGCGCTCCTCCAGCCGACCGATCAGCTTGGAGGTGTGCCGCGTCGAGATCGCGCGAAGCGCGGGCACATCCAGGCCAAACCGGTCCAGGTGCGTGAGCACGGCGTCGGCGCGGTAGAGCGCGGAGGCGTCGAACGTGGCGCCGGAGAAACGCGCGCCGCCATCGCCGTAGTGCACCTCGTGACTGCGGGGGCGACCCAGCGCGGCAAAGTCGGCGAACCAGCCGGTGTAGACGGGGCGCAGCGTGGTGCCCTTGGGGATGCGCAACCAGCACAGGCCTTCCCCGAACTGCGCGTACTTGTATCCGCCCGCCGTCACAAAGACGTGGGGCGCCGCGCGACCGAGCTGCAGCGGCACCACGTTGAACCCGTGATACGCGTCGAGCAGCGGAATGGCCCCCACCTCGACGGCACGCATGAGCACCGTCTCCAGCGCCGGCACCACGTACGCGTCCTCGAACAGCACCGCGGAGAAGGCCACCATGGCCGTGCCCGGCGTGATGGCCTCGAGGAGACGGGGCACCAGCTCGGCGCGGTTGGAGGCATCCACCCAGACCACCTCCACGCCCTCCTCCATGAGCCGACTGAGCTGGCGGTGCAGGGAGTGGAACTCACTCGTCGTCGTCACCACGCGCGGCTTCTGGTGCCAGCGCAGACAGGTCAGCAGGCGGAACACCAGCTCATGCGTGCTGCGACCGAACGCCATCCCGTCGTCGGTGGGCAGGCCCATGCGGGCCAGGATGCGGGCGGAGACGCGCTCCAGCCGGGGGAAGATGGCCTCCTCCCACTTGTCGTCGACGAAACGCGCGGAGTCGTCGAAGTAGGCGGCTTGCGCATCGCGCGCCACGTCGGGCCAGGCCTGGTGCGAGTGGCCGGTGAGGAGGATGCGGTCCGGGCGCAGGAAGGCGCGGTAGCAGGCGCGGAACTCTTCGAGGTTGAACGTGTTCACGACGTTGGGCTTATCCGCGCGGCACCGTGATGCGCAATGCGGCGCGCCCACCGTGGTATCAGGGCAGCATGAAGCACATCCACACCACGTTGGGCGGGCTGGCCACCACGGTGGTTTCCCCCGACGAGAACACGCACACCGCGGTCATCCTGTGTCACGGCTACGGCGCCGGCGGAGACGACCTGGTGCCGCTGGGCGCGGAGGTGGCCCGACGAATGGCGGGGCCGCACGGCCCGGGCATCCGCTTCTACTTCCCGGAAGCACCGCTGCTGGCCGACGTGGGCGGCGGCGGCCGCGCGTGGTGGCAGCTGGAGCCGGAGCGTCTGCTCGCGCTCTCCCGCGGGGAGATTCCGGTGGTGGGCGCGCGTCGCCGGGAGGTCCCCGAGGGATTGACCCGGGCGCGTCGCATGCTGATGGCGCTGTTGGACGAGGTGCAACGCCAGTGCGCGCTCCCGCTCTCACGCGTGGTGCTGGGCGGTTTCTCGCAAGGCGCCATGCTCACCACCGACGTCACGCTGCGACTCGAAGAAGCGCCCGCCGGCCTGATGGTGCTCTCCGGCACGCTCATCTGCGAGGAGGACTGGAGCGCCAAGGCCGCGCAGCGACGGGGACTGCCAGTGATGATGAGCCACGGCCGCCAGGACCCGCTGCTGCCGTTTGACGACGCGGAAGCCCTGCGCGGCCTCCTTGCCGAGCGCGGACTGGACGTTGATTTCCATCCCTTCAACGGACCGCACACCATTCCGTTCAGCGTGCTCACCGCCATGGCGCGTTTCCTGGAGCGGGTGGCACCACCGGGTTGAGCGCGCGGTCGCGCAAATTCGGTCCTCAATTGTGCGCGACGATCGCGCAGAACCTCCGCGCAACGCATCCCCTGCGTCTGGCCGGAAACCAGCGATTCATTGGCATATGGTTTCCTGGATCGCGAACGCATTGCAGCGGCTTCGCGTGGAATCCCGGATGTCGTGATCGTTCTGCGCGATTCCGGCGCACAAACTGGCGCAATCCGCGTTTGCACCGGACTTGCATGGTTTCGCGATTTCGGAGCCTGACGCTCCGGGGTGTCAGCGCATGACGACGAGGTTGCGCGTTTTTGTGCGCTGAGCGCTGTTCCTCCCGGCCTGGCTGCACGCCACGTGCCGGGAGTGAACGGGGGACGGTCAAGAAGCGGTGCCCGCGGGCATCGGCAGCATGGGTCGGTGGACCCGGAACACATTGCGGTCATGAGCATGGCCGGAGGAGAGAACCGTGCGTCTCAGCCATTCACTGTTGATCGGGTCCGTTGTGCTGACCCTCACCGCCTGCCAGGAACCGGAAGGGGACGGGGAAGAAGAGCAGAACCCCTCGGTCAGCGCCACGGTCACACCCGGGCCCGTGGCGGCGGGCAGCCAGGTGACGCTTTCCATCAGCGTGCAGAACTTCACCCTGGACAAGGAACGCATGGGTGGCGCCAAGAAGAAGGGCCACGGCCATTACCATGTGTATTTCCATGACAAGACCAACCTGCTGGGCGCGGGGGCCGAGGAGACCTTCACCGCCGCCATCCCCGCCAATGCCGCGCCGGGGCGCCATCCCCTCATTGTGACCCTGCACAACAATGACCACACCCCGGTGGAGCCGGATGCCAGCAGCACCGTCGAGGTGGAGGTCACCGCGCCCACCGGGCCGGTGGTCACCGCCACGGTCATTCCCGCTGCAGTCACCGCGGGCGCCCAGGTGACGCTCAACATCCAGACCGTGAACTTCACGCTGGATGGTGCGGCCGTGGGAAGCGCCAACGTGGAAGGGCACGGGCATTACCATGTGTATTTCCACGACACGAGCACGGAGAACCTGCTGGCCGCCGGCGCGGATTCCACCGTGGCTGTCACCATCCCGCTGACCGCCAGCACCGGTTCGCATCCCATCATCGTGACGTTGCAGAACAATGACCACACGGCCTTGAGCCCACCTGTCTCCTACACCGTCAACGTCGACGTCACGGCGCCCACGGGACCCGCTGTCTCCGCCACGCTCAGTCCGGGAACCACCACCCCGGGCGGCCAGGTGCAGGTCAACATCCAGACCGTGAACTTCACGCTGGATTCCGCGGGCATGGGCGGAGCCAACGTGGAGGGACATGGGCATTACCATGTGTATTTCCACGACGTGAGCGCGGAGAACCTGCTGGTTGCCGGAGCGGAATCCAGCGTCGCCGTCACCATCCCGCCCACCGCCACGGCGGGGCCGCATCCCATCATCGTGACGTTGCACAGCAATGATCACACGGCGCTGAACGTCTCCTGCTCGGTCAACGTCGAGGTCACCGGGTCCGCCGGCGTTCCCGCGGTGACCCCCTCGGTGGGAACCTCGGACATCCCCGCGGGAACCGATTTCACGCTGAACGTGGCGGTGCAGAACTTCGAGCTGGACGCGTCTCACGTTGGGGGAGCGCACCAGGCGGGACACGGGCACTACCACGTGTACCTGGACTCGGTGGCCGACGGGAACCTGCTGGGCGCGGGCGCGCAACCCAGCCTCACGCTGGCCTTGCCGCTGAACACCACCGTGGGGAGCCATCAGCTCGTCGTGAAACTGATGAACAATGATCACTCCCCGTGTGAGCCTTCCACCGAGGCCGCGGTGACCATCAACGTGACCGCGCCGCCTCCGCCCACCGTGAGCGTCACGCTCGCCAATGAGCACCTGGAGGCGGGAGGCAATCTCGACATCAACGTGGCCGTCCGTTACTTCGTGCTCGACGCCGTGGGCATGGGCGGCGCCAACGTGGACCGGCACGGGCATTTCCATGTGTATTTCCACGCCGTGGGACCGGAATACCTGCTGGGCGCCGGGACCGAGCCGCAGATGCGCTTCCAGGTCCCCGCCGACGCCACCGAGGGCGAGCACCCGATCATCATCACGCTGCACAACAACGACCATACCGAGCTGGATCCCAACGTGCGCTGCACCACGGAAGCCCACGTGCACGCCTTTGAGCCTCCGCCGCCGCAAACCGTGGTGCTGGAAGGCAAGGCCGCGGCGTTGGGAGCCTGGCTGGCTTCCACGGACACCCCCGTGGCAGGCGCCACCATCATGACCTACGGCACCAACCCGGTGCGCACCGCCGTCTCCAGCTCCGACGCCACCACGCTGGGCGAATACAACATGCAGATTCCCGCCGACGGGAAGGTGGTGCTGTTCGCCAACAAGGCGGGCTACTACCCCAGCTACATGGAAGTCACCGCGCAGGGACAGAACCTGCTGGGAACCAACATCTATCTCGCGGAGAACAGCTGGGTTTCCGCCGTGGCCACGCAACACTCCGTCAACCTGGATGCTCCCTTTGCGTGTCATGCGCCGGGGCTCAATCCGCTGGACCAGTGCATCTACGCCATGATCGTGGGCCGCATCCTTGACGACGGGACCGTGGGCCAGGGCGTGCCCTACCCGGTGGGCGGCGTGGCGGCGGGTGATTTCACCATCCGCGGTCCCAACGGTGCCTCATGGTTCACGCGCGGCCCGTATTTCCTCGACAACAACGGAACCCCGGGCAACTTCACCGTCTCGCAGAACCATGAAATCCACGGTGGGTATTTCGTAGCGTTCGTGGAGATTCCGCAGACGGCGGGGAGCGCGTCGTTGGATTTCCAGCTCTCCATTGCCTACGACGACGCCACGCGCGGCACCACGCGCTACTTTGGCCCGGTGGGTGCCAAGGCCTTCCGCCCCAATGGCGTGACCTGGATGGTGCTCCCGGAAACGGGCGTGGCGCCGGTGCCATCCGGAAACGTGGACTTTGATTCCCAGGTGTATCCGCTGTTCCTGCCCGTCAGTCAGGGCGGATTCGGCTGCCAGGGCTGTCACTCCGGCAACACACCGGCAGGCGGATTGAACCTGTCCGGTGGAGCGGCGTCGGCGTACGCCCAGCTCAACCCCGCGCAATACCCCTCGCGCGTCAACGTGCAGAATCCCGACCAGAGCACGCTGCTGGTGCGACCTCTCTATGAGGCGTCGGGAATCCAGGATCACCCCATCTTTGCTTTCGCCAGCACGCAGGACCCGGCCTACCAGGCCATTCGTGCATGGATTGCGGAGGGCGCGCAGCGGCAGGTGAATGTGCAACCGGTGCATTTCACCAACGACATCTATCCGCTCATCGCCAACACGCCGCAGCAGGGCGGGACGGGGTGTCGCTCGTGCCACTTCGAGGGACGCAACGCCACCAACGCGCCCGGCGGGTTCTTCCTGGGCAACAACCCCACCGAGCTCTACGACGAGATGGTGAACCAGGCCGCCACCGACCCCGACAACCTGGGTGAGGCGTTCCTGGTGAACAAGAATGGCTACCCGGAGCGCAGCCTGGTGCTGGTGGAACCGCTGCAGGGCAGTGGCGCCGTGCACCCGGTGAAATTCTTCGCCGACACCACCGACCCGCGTTACCAGCTCATCTATCGGTGGGTGGCGGAAGGCTGCAATTTCCAGTGAGCTGACGAACCGGGCTGCGACGGCTACCGTCCCGGCCCAGCGTGAGCACTTCGCCGCCATCATCGTCGTCGGGCTGTCCCCGGTGCGGCCGACCCCGTCCTCCCGGCGCCATGGAGTGTCCCGCGTGCGGTGTCATCTACGCGCGCTATCGACCACCAGCCACGACGTCACCCGCCCCCGTCCCGGCGGTGCGCGCTCCTGTCGCTGGGACCGCGCGGGTGTCCCTGGACGCGCAACAGGTGGAAACCCTCCTGTCCAACTGCGCGCAGGTGCTCGACGCGGGACTGACCGTGCCGGCATTCGCCCAGGGCGCGGGCGCCAGTGACCTTCCCGCGAGCGCGCGGGAGTTGCTGCAACGCACCGACCTGGTGCCGTCGGAGGCGCTGTTCCGCCTGGGCGTGCTGGATCACGCGGGGAAGGCGCTCGTTGTCGTCGGGGAGAGGACCGGGCGGCTGCCGGAGGCGCTCCGTCACGTCGTGGCGCGGATGCGGGAACGGCGGAAGGCCATGCGCGCCCTGCAAGCGCGACTCCTGCAGCCCCTGCTCCTGCTCACCGTGGCGGGCCTGGTGCTCCCGCTGCCAAGCTGGGTGACGTCCGGTCCGGCGGCGTACCTGCGCACGGCCGCGCCCGTCGTGGGGGTGGTGGTCGTGCTGGGATTCCTGGTGGCGCGCCTGCCCTCGCTGCCGCCGGGCTCGACGTTGCGGTCCGTGCTCAGTCGCCTGGCGCTGTACCTGCCCCTGGCGCGTGGCGTGGTGCTGCACCAATCCAACGCCACCTTCACTGACGTGCTCTCCACCTGTCTGGCCGCGGGGCTGCCCGCGCGTGAAGCCCTGGTGCTCGCCGCGGACGCCACCCACGACGCACGACTCCTCGACGCGCAGGCCACCTGGGTCGCGACGCTGGATCGTGGCGCCACGCTGGCGGAGGTGCTGGGCATACGGGCTGTCTTTCCCGGTGACGTCGTGGCGCGGGTGGCGGTGGGAGAGCAGAGTGGTCGTCTCCCGGAGGTGCTGCGGGGCTGCGCCGTGGAACAGGAAGACCTGGCGCAGCGCGCGGCGCAGCGGGCCATCGCTCTCGTCGGCGCGGTGGTGTTCACCCTGGCCGCGGGTTACGCGGCACGCACCATCATCAGCACCTGGACCAACACGCTTCAGCAGCGCGGCGCGGGCATCGACGACATCTGACGACGACGCGACAGGACCGGCCGCCATCACGTGGGAGTTACGGGATTCCCGTGGGGGAATGACAATAGAAACACGACCCGGTGATGCTCCCGGCCAGGTAGTAGTTCGGCGGCGTCCTCTGCGCGGACGCGCGCGCCGTCTCGATGTCCCGGATGAACTGGTCCACGTTGTCGGTGATGCGCGGGTGGTTGGACGCCGGGTCCGCCGACTTCAGCTCCCGCGCGCCCCGCTCCATTTCCCCCAGCAACCGCACCACCTCCGCCTGCTGTTCCGGCGTCAGCTCTTGCTGCTTGAGCAGGGCGTTGAGCTCACGTGCCGCCTTGGAGATGCGGTGCATGGACGAGTTGACCTGCTTCTCGTCGTAGTAGTGGAAGTCCTTGCTGTAGGTGTACTGGCGGACGGTCGCGGCGGAGTCGCTGTTGCACGCCACGCCAAGCACCGCGCCAAAGACACACGCGACGACGATCCGGTTCATGCCGTCGACGGGTGCAATGAAGAGGCCAGCGGCCACCCTCCGACACGCGCGCAACGGACGTGAACATTTGCGCTCCTTCCCGGTCGTCCTGGGTGTGCGCTGTGAGGGCGGAGCCATGGCGCGGCGTATGCGTATCACGCGCGGCGAAGGGCGCTCGTCGTCGCAGGGGCCGGCATTCATTTCGTTGCAGGCGCAAGGAAAGCAGGACCGCAGGAAGGGCACACGCGTGACGGGCCAGAAGACTCAGGTTGGAACGTGTTTGAGACGACTTCATGAATGAGACGTCCGGGTTGGCGCGCCTGATTCCGCGAACGTTCCTCCCCGCGCCACCGACGTCCGGAAAGGGTGGCTAGCAATGTTACGCAGTCTTCGTAAGCACTCCTTCGCCGTTCTTCTTCCCGCTGTCCTCGGCATGTCCGCGTGTGCCGGGGAAAACGGTGCAACCGGTCCGGCGGGTCCCCAGGGCCCACAGGGACCCGAGGGGCCAACGGGTCCGCAGGGCCCCACTGGCCCGGTAGGCCCCGTGGGCCCGCAAGGTTCTCCGGGAGAGCAGGGAGAGCCGGGTGAAGCTGGAGAGCCCGGTGAGCCCGGTGAGCCCGGAGAGCCCGGAGAGCCCGGTGCTCCGGGTGAGCCCGGTGCCGCTGGTGAACCTGGTCCCGCGGGTCCCGCCGGAGAGGGCTACCTGGCCACCGAGGCTGGCGGCGTGGTCGGGCGTGTGGTCGATCGCGCGGGTCAGACGGTCAAGGGCGGCATCGTGTACTTTGTTCCCGCCGCGGATGTGGCCGCACTGCCCAGGACCACCGTGGCCGTGGACTCCCCGGACGATGAGCCGTTGGAGGACGTCATTGCGGCCAACGGGAGCACCTACCAGCAGGCCGTGCTGGATGACACGGGCGTGTACCGGCTCACCTCCCTGACCGCCGGCTCCTACTTCGTGACCTTTGTCCCCGACGTCACCGACGTGGAGCACCTGCCTGGCGGAAGCTCCTGCCGCACGGCCCAGACCGCCGACGCATTGACGGGCAAGCGGCTGGACATCCAGGTGTCATCGGCAACACCGGTGGATGCGGAGTACATCGGCAGCGGCCGGTGCGTGACCTGTCACGGCCACGTGTCCATCTCCCGGACCATGCATCGTCTGGGCATCTGGTCACCGTATGAGCATGGCATGCTGCAGGATTTCTCCGGGCGTTATGATGAAGTCTATGGGCCACTAACCCAGAAGTTCACCGGCGCCGTCACCATCTGGTTCTACGCCTATGACGGCACGCGCAAGATGGACAAGTACAAGACCCTGGAGTCGGACCCCGGCACCGGCGACGTCTCGTTCACCCTGACGCTGAGCTACCAGGCGGATAGCTATTCCATGCAACTGCACAACGTGAGGAATCCGGCGGACCCGGACCGATTCTACCGCGTGGACGCGGTGTACGGCGGAGGTGTGCTGAAGCAGCGCTACATGACGCGGGTGTCCGGTCCCAATGGCTTCTTCCACGCCATGCTTCCGGTGCAGTACCAACATGAGGGCGACGACACCTACTCCGACCGCACGCGCAAGGTCTGGCGCGACTACAACGCCGGCAACTGGTACGACGAGACGAACCAGGTCTTCAAGAATCCCGCCGCGTCCAAGTCATTCGAGAAGAACTGCCTGTCTTGTCACGCCAACGGGGCCACGGTCACCGGGTCGGATGCCACCAACTGGAATGCGTCCGTGGTGAGCGACCCGCTGTGGGGGGACTGGGACTACAACGGCGATGGCATCAAGGACGAGATGAACCTGGGCTGTGAGAGCTGCCACGGTCCGGGCTCCGCGCACTGGGATGCCGCGGGCCAGGGCAAATACATCGTCTCGCCCTCGCTGCTGACGCCGGAGCGTGAGTCCCTGATCTGCGGGCAGTGCCATAGCCGGCCCAAGGGGGCCTTTGCCACGGACAGCCCGGTCAACGCCGCGGGCAAGATGATGGTGGCGGGCACCTCACGCAATGATTTCCTCAAGAACCATGCGGTCACGCAGCTGGACGGTGAGGAGGCGGACTTCTACGTCGACGAGGCGAAGCACTCCAAGTCACATCACCAGCAGTACACGGACTTCATCCGCAGCGGGAAGTACAAGAATGCGAGCCAGCTGGTGACCTGCTCCAGCTGTCATGATCCGCACAAGACCACCAACCCACGGCAGTTGCGCGGCGACCCGTTGGACAACGCCAGCAGCTGCGGCTCCTGTCACGCCAACTTGACGGCCCCGGACACCTCGCCCACCGGATTGGTCGCCCACATCGACGACAAACTGGGCACCGGCATGGGCACGCTGATGAACAACGCTTTGTGCACCGAGTGCCACATGCCCAAGACCGCCAAGACCGGCGCCGGTCGCAAGGGCATCCTGGTGGACACCACGCAGTACTGGGAGAACGACATCAGCTCGCACCTGTTCGACATGCCCAGCGAGTCCCTGTCGGTGACCTCGGGTACGAACTTGCCTACCGGGTACACCAACCAGTGCGGAACGTGTCACGTTGCGGTGCAGTGATCCGCGCGCATCACACCAGGGAACCCATTCCCGGCTGACCTGAGCTGCCCGCGCGTGTGGCGGCGGCATCCTCCTTTCCGCTGAGCAGCACCGCCGCCGCGAACCAGGGCGCGTGCCACATGGAGGCGAAGCAGGTCCCGCCGTGTGACTGCACCTGCTCCCAGGACCGGGCGGCCGCCGCCTCCGACGACGGGAGGAACCCGGGATGACGTGCCCCCGCACCATCCCGCCCCACGCACAGCCACTGCGTGCGCACCGCGGCAGCGTCATCAAAGCGCGTGGTGCATTCCAACAATGCTGCGCCCAGCCGTCCCAATCTCCTGCCTGACGCGGTCCACAAGGCGGGGAGCTCCAGCGTCTGGACGAGCGCGCCGCGGTTCATGACCAGGTTGGGCAGGGCAGCGCGGATCAACCGTCGACGTGACGACGCGGTAAGCAGGATGGGCCCGCCCCCGGAGAGGCAACGCGGCAGCGCGAAGGTGTCCTTGCCCAGGAACGCCACGTGGAGGTTGCGCTCCTCACGTACCGCGTCCAGCAGCGTGCCCATGCCCGTCCACCAGCCCTGTCCCACCGGGAGCTCGCGCACCTCCACGCCCTGGCGGTGACGAATCTCGGTGGCCACCACGGTGAGGCGGGCGGGCTCGTCGGAAACCAGGAGCAGGTTGTACCCGCACCGCGCCAGGAGGCGCGCGTAGGTGTGCCCCAGGCTTCCCGTCCCGTCGGTGACCAAGGCCCAGCGCCGCATGGCTCACATCCTTCCATCCGGCGGCGCGCCCCACGGCGGATGCACGGCGTGCTCCAGGTCCGTGACCTCGCCACGTCGCTGCAGCTCGACGAGCTGGTAGAGCGCCTCCCCCATCTGGGCGGTCAGGTGCTCAAACGCTCCCGCGTCCAGCCGCAGCGTCACGGCCTGCACGGTCAGGTGAAGATGCCCACAACCACAGACCTCAATCCGACACAGGGGGCTCTGCGCCAACGAGGTCCTCCGACACTGCGCGGTGTTGTCCATGGCCCCAGGATTAGCCATCTTGAAAATGAAAGTCAATTTCAAAATGACCATCTCGAAGACATCCCGTCGGAAATTGCTGATCAGGGGGTCCATCTTGAAAATGGATTTCAGGATGAACCCACGGGCCACGCAGCGCTTGCGCGTTGGCGGCTTCCGCGTTCGAGTGCCCCCATGGCTCCCCTCCCCTTCATCACCACGCGGATCCGGACGCTTCCGCCGGGACGCGCGCTCGACGTGGCGTGCGGCGCCGGGCGTCACCTCGAGGTGCTGGTGGCGGCAGGCTGGGAGACGGTGGGAGTGGACCACGATGCCCAGGCGCTTGCCACGGCGGCCCGCGTTGCGCCGCAGGCCATCCTGGTGTCGCGCGACGTGGAACGGGACGGCCTTCCCGACGAGATGACCGCCCGGTTCAACCTGGTCCTCACCACGTACTTCCTCTACCGGCCGCTCATCCCGGAGCTGTTCCGCGTGCTCGCGCCCGGAGGCGTGTGGCTGTTGGAGACCTTCCACGTCGAGAACCACCTGCGGCGCGGGCATCCGCGTCGACGCGCGTTCTGCCTGGAGCCCGGGGAGGCGGAGAGGCTGGCGCGCCACGCGGGCTTTTCGGTGCTGTCCGTGGATGAGGGCGAGCACGAGGGCGTCTTCACCACGCAGCTGGTGGCGAAGCGTCCGTGAAGGTCACGGCCCCGGCGTGAAGACCTGGACTTCCTTGGCGCCGGTGTTGCCGCCGCTGGTGGTCACCGCTTCAAAGCGGACGCGTCGCGCGGTGGTGGGGCTGTCCAGCGGGAAGCGGTAGGTGGTGTCCGGGTCCGGCGTGTCAAAGGGGCCCAGC
Organism: Myxococcota bacterium; assembly: GCA_040752415.1. Taxonomy (GTDB): domain Bacteria; phylum Myxococcota; class JACRCW01; order JACRCW01; family JACRCW01; genus JBFMGU01. Next base: position 1,354 of record JBFMGU010000226.1, on the reverse strand, counting down.
GGCGCGCTGTCGTCGAGACGCACGCGGATGCTGCGGATGATGGAGGTGCCGTCGGCCATCTTGCGGCTGCGGAAACCCACCGCGCTCACCAGCGCGTCCGCGCCCAGGTCGACGACGAGATACGCGCCATCTCCGTCCCCATTGCTGGCCCACTCCGTCGCCATCTCGCCGTCCAGCGCCTTGTTGGCCCCCCAGCCCGAGGTGTTGTCGCCGCCACCGTAGTTGGAGCTCACCTCCGCCACGTTGGCCCCGCGCGAGAGCAGCGCCGCGTTCACCTCCGTGGTGCCGGACTCCGCGAGCGTGGTGAAGGAGCCCGGGTCTCCCTGGAACTGCCTGCCTTCCCCGTCGGTGGCCACGGGCCGGAAGTGGAACGTGGTCACCGGCGTGAGGTCCTCCAGGGGCACCTCGTGCTCGGTCTCCAGGCGGCCCTCCGCCATGTCCGGGTCGGTGGCGGTGCGGGTGAGCGCGTCGGGGGTCAGGCCAAAGTGCACCTCACAGGTGGTGGGCCGGCTGGTGGTGAAGCGGACCACGGCGCGCCGCGCCGCAATCTCCTCCACCCGCACGTTGATGAACCGCACGTCCGTGCCCGCATCCGCCCCCGAGGAGGAAGGGCCACACGCGGCCAGCACGGCCAGGGAAGTGACGACGAGAAAGACGTGGCGCAGCATCACAGGCTCTCGATGTAGCGGACCAGCGCCCAGATCTGCTCGCGCGCCAGCGCGCCCTGGAACTTGGGCATGGGGGAGGGTTTGGCTGGTGGTTTCCCGCCGTTGGAGATCTTCTGGTACAGCCCGGCGCGCATCTTGTCCCGCCCGAACAGGAAGCCCATGCGCATGCCCATGGTGCCCAACTTGCGCGGCGCGGGGTCGGTGACGGGAACACCCTCGAGGGAGCCCTCCGGTCCGTGACACCCGGCGCACTGCGCCGCGAAGATCAACGCGGCCTGCGGACCGGTCTGGCTGTCCCAGATCCCGTCGGGCGGAGCGTCTTCCGGCAGGGCGGCGTCGCGGGCGCGCGCTTGTTCCTCGGTGATGCCCAGGTAGGCGGCACGCGCCCGGAACCATTCGTCCCCCAGGAGGAGCTTCATGTCCGGCGTGGGCGTGGGTTTCGCCGGCCGGGAGCATGACGACACCACCGCGGCCACGACGCAAAGCAGGAGCACACGCATCATCAACGACCTCACGCCACCACCGTTACGCCAGCCCCACGCCTCCGGTCACTCCTCCCGCACCGCGCGGCGCGTCAGCCATCCCGCCCCCACCAGCACCAGCGGCCGCGCCACCACCAGGGAGACCACCGCGGCAACCAGCGCGGTCAGCATCACGCCCCCACCCACCAGCATGAGGACGTCGGG
>JBFMGU010000225.1:0-17095 GCA_040752415.1 Myxococcota bacterium | reverse complement strand
CCCGCATCCACCGACTGCGGCGGCTTCTTCCCGGACGTCGCGGGGCCCGCGTCCGCCTTCGCGGCCGGGGGTGGGGCCTTTTCCGGCGGCGGTCCCGCATCCGTCTTCCCCGTCGTGGAAACAGGCTTCCCGGCATCCGCGTGTGTCGCCGGCGCAGGCTTGCCCGCGTCCACCGTCGTCGTGACGGGGGCCGGTCTCCCAGCATCCGCCTTCGCGCTCGTCGTCACCGCGGGTCCCGCATCGGCCTTGGCGGCACCCGCCGTCGTGGGCCTTCCCGCGTCCGCCTTGGCCGCGCCCGTCGCCGCCACCGGCTTTCCCGCGTCCGCCTTTGCCGACGTCACCACGCCCCCATCCACCAGCCCCTGCGCCGCGGCACCGTCGACACCCCTGGGCGCCGCGCCGCCATCCTCCGCCTCCACCTTGGCGCGTTCCGCGGTGCCGAGCAGGATGCGCACCAACAGCGTCCTGGGCGGAGGGCCGCCCTTGCGTGCGGGCTTCTCCACGCGCGTGATGATCTTCTCGCTGCGCACGCCCGCGGCGCCCAGGATCACCGCCACCGCCGCCGCGCGGTCCTGCGCCAGCGTCTTGGCGTCCTTCTTCTCGGCGGGGTCCAGCACCACCACCACTTCCACCTGCTGCGCGCGCGGGTCGCCCTTCATCCAGCGCGCCACCGCCTTGGCCAGGTTCTGCACGTCGCGGGGCGGCGCGCTGCGGCCCTTGGGAAACACGTACGGCGCCCGCGCCCGCACCGCGCCCTCCAGCTCCACCAGGTCGGGGTCGTCGGGGCAGCCGTCGCCGTCCTGCAGCCCGTTGATGTCCTCGGCCTCACCCGGGCAGCTGTCCACGCCGTCCCACAGCCCGTCGCCGTCGCGGTCATCCTTGGGGCAGCCGGTGGGCGCGGGACCGGCGCGCGCGGGACAATCGTCGTCGGGGTCGGGCACGCCGTCGCCATCCTGGTCCGCCGCGGCGGCCATCAGGCCCACCACCAGCAGTCCCAGGGGGATGATCGGCCACCACCGTCTCTTGGGGTGTCGCGGTTCGCTTGAAGGGAGGTCGGAACGTGCACACCGGTCCGCGTCTCGCCGCCCCCTTCTGACTTCTGACTTCTGACTTCTGACTCCCTGTTCGGGAATCCCGGGCCCCCCCCGACCACCCATCATTTCAGGAAGCTCGTCGGGAGCTGCGTGAACGCGCCGCGCAGGTCGTCATCCGTGAAGAAGATGCCGCCGCCCAGGAACACGTCCGTGGCGCCCCAGGTGTTGCTGTTGCGCCAGTCCAGCTGCACGTAGTCCCGACGCATCTGGTACGGCAGGTACTGCACCGGCACCGCGCCCATGAAGTTGGCGTTCAGCGGATCGTCGAAGCCCGCCAGCACGTACATGTGCGGGATGGGGCTGAACTGGCCATAGGTGCGCCAGCGCGGGAAGCGGTTCATGCTGAACTGGAAGAGGTCGGTGCGCAGCTGGATGCGGTCATCCCAGAAGTTCAGGTTGGCACCCACGCCGCCGCTGCTCTCGATCATGCCAATGCGCAGCGTCAGCGGGCCCCACATCTTGGCCCACATGAGCGTCGCCTTGAAGCTGTCGGTCACCTCGCTGACGTGCTCCACCTTGGTGGTCCCGTCGGTGAGGTTCCTCGTCGTCACCACCTTCTCGCTGGAGGAGCGCTTGGGGTCGTTGACCAGCTCGAACAGGTAGTACTTGTCCGGCTTGGGCTGGAACTTCACGGAGATGCCGGAGTGCGCCGCGCTCTGGCGGAAGTTGTACCAGGCCAGGATGTCCACGTGCGTCTGCGTGGCGGTCAGACCGCCCACGAACTCCGTGGCGCTGTCCACGGTGTCCTCGAGGTCGTTGACGATCTTGTCGTCCTGCAACAAGCGCCCGACGGTGCCCTCGCCCTTCTCCAGGTTGGCGGTGACCTGCTCCAGGTGCTCCAGGTTCTTGTTGAGCTTGTCGATGGTCTTCTTCACGCCGTCGAACTGCTTGCTCGGGTCGGTCTCGCCGTCCTCGGTGGTCTGGCCGGAGACAATGGTCCGCACGTCCGCCACCACCCGACGCAGGTCCTCGGTCACCTGCGTCACGTTGCGCACCATGGTGTCCAGTGCCACGCCGCGTTCACCCTGCCCCTCGGAGATGTTGCGCAGCTCGGTGGTGACGCGGCTGATGTTCTCCAGCACCTCGCGGATGGCCTCGCGGTTGTCCTTCACCACGCTGTCGGCGCTGCCCAGCACCTTGGTGAGGCTCTTGTCCAGGTCCTTCATGGTGTCGCGCAGCTGCTGCACCACGGCGGGGAAGCTGGGCGGCGGGGAGCCTCCGGGGTCGGGGCCCAGGAAGTCGCGCACGCTCTTCACAATGTCCGTGATCTCGTCCTTGTTGACGTCGATGAGCGTCTGGATCTGGCCGCCAATGCCCTTGGCCAGGCCGGCCACCTTGTCCAGGTCGCTCTCCCACTCCACGTGACGGATCTGCTCACCGTCCTTGAGCACGGGCGCCATGGTCTCCGGCTTGGCCCAGTCCACCTCCGCCGGGTACATGCGCAGGATCTTGGAGCCGATGAGGCCCTCCGTCTCCTTGGCCAGGCGCACGTCGGAGCGCAGCGGGTACTGCTTCTTGACCCAGATGGTGACCTTGCTCAGGTACCCGTGCCGCACGCGGCCCAGGTAGTCCGGCCGGTCCTCCGGCGACACCTCGGGGCCATCCATGTCCACGAGGTGGATGTCCTCGATCTGGCCCACCGTGAGACCGCCCAGGGACACCTTGCTCTTCAGGGAGAGGCCGGAGGCGTCGGGGAGATACGCGTAGACCCGGTAGGCCTCCTCCTGCCCCAGCGTTCCCTTCGACGTGGCAAAGAACCAGTACAGCGACACGCCAATGGCGAGCACCATCACCAGTCCGACCTTGAACGCGTTGGAGAACGACTGCATGCGCGGGGCGTGATCTCAGGGATTGGAGGAAGGGATCAATTCCCCACGACTGACCACCTGATCAAGGAATCCGTCGTAGATGATCACGTAGTTCATCTGGTCCAGGTCAAAATCGATGTGGAACTGCCTTACCGGGTCGCCGGGCTGGCCAAAGTCATAGGCGCTGAAGAACTCCGGCAGCGCGAACGCGTTCGGGTCGTCGTGGCGGTCGGAGGGGCTGAGGAAGACGATGGCGCCCTCCATGACCGCGCCGCCGGGGCCCAGGATGAGCGGGTCAAAGGTGAGCACGTGCGTGCTGGTGGGGCTGGTGCCCATGTCCGTGTCCGCCCCCACGTCCTCGATGATGGCCCGCGTGCCGGCCAGGATGTAGGCGCCCTGGCTGAGGTCGCTCATGTCGGCGGTGTAACGGATGCAGCGCTGGCAGTCTCCGCAGGACGTGTCCGTGCCGCGGCCCTCCCAGCATGAGAGATCATTGAGGCTCACCTGGCAGCGCCAGCGTCCGGTGTTGCACTCGCTGCAGCCGGCGTCGGGCGGGCCCTTGCCGTCGGGGAAGTCCAGGCAGCCGCCGCACGCATTGGGCGGGTGCTCGCCGGTGCACACGGTGGCCAGTCCGCCGTCGGCGCACCCCACAATGCCGCAGCTCCCGCACTCCCGCCCGACAATGCCGTTGGACGTGTCCAGCTCCCCGCACGCGTCGCACGCGTTCTTGCCTGGATCCGCGCAGGCCAGCTCACCTTGCTGGTTGCACAACATGGCGCCGCAATCACCGCACGGCTCACCAAAGCCTTCCGTGTTGGGCCCGCAGCCGGTGCCGCCATCTCCGCCGCTGGGGCCGCCATCCTGCACGCCGCCGTCTCCCACCACGCCGGAGGAGCTGCTACCGGACGCCCCACTCGACGACGACGACGAGCTGGTGGTCCCACCGCCGCCCGCGTCACCGGGCCCCGGGCTGGGGCATTCCGGGCACGCGGCGAGGCTCAGCACCAGCAGGGCAAGGAAGGAGTGGCGCATGGGGTACCGGGGCAGCAAGGCGCGCAAGGCTAAAGGGAGCCCCCTCCGCGCGCAATTGCAGTGGGAGGGGTCAGCACAACCGGGTCAGGTTGCCACCCAGCTCGGGCCACTCGCCCTGGCGGTAGTCCAGCATCTCGTCCGCCAACGTCCGCCGTGAGCGGGCCCGCGCCAGCATGGGCTCCAGGTAGCCGGCCTCGTCGGAGCAGCCCTGGGCCCGCAGCCCGTCCTGCGCCGCCAGGCACAGCTCCACGGCCGCCTCCGCGGCGTCCAGCCCGGCCACGCGGGCGCGCAGCCCGTGGCGTGCGGCGGCCTCGCGCAGCTCCACGTGGTCGCGGAAGGTGAGGCGGGAGACCAGGGGCCAGGCGCGCTTGCGGGCGCCCTCGTCGTAGAGGATGCCCTTCCACAGCGCCGGCAGCGCCAGCAGGTGGGCGCGCGGACCGCAGTCGGCGGTGCGGACCTCCAGGTAGGTCTTGAGGCGCACGTCGGGGAAGAGGGTGGAGAGCACGTCGTCAAAGTCGTTGAGGGTGGGGTGCTCCAGCCCGTCCACGCCGCCCATCCACCGACGGAACGTCAGCCCCTTGGGAGGCGGCAGGTAGTCCGCGCCCCGACGGATGAAGATGAGCGGCACATCCAGCGCCCACTCCACGTACGCGCGGAAGGTGGCGGGCTCTTCCAGGGCAAAGCGCAACAGGCCCACGCGGGTGTTGTCGGTGTCCAGCCAGGTGCGCATGCGGTGGCTCTGCCAGCCCGCGGGGTGGCGCTCCACGAAGGGGCTGGCGGCAAAGAGCGCCGTGACCACGCTGCTGATGCCCAGGCCCGTCTGCAGCTTGAGGCCCATGTCCGCCTCGGACCGGTAGTCCAGGTTCGCCTGCACGGTGCAGGTGCGCAGCATCATGTCCACGCCCAGGTTGCCGGAGGCGCGCATGTGCTGGGCCATGGTGCGGTAGCGCGACTTGGGCATCCACGGGATGGCGTCATTCCCGTGCAGCGGGTCGAACCCGACGCCGTAGAACGCCACGCCACGCGGTCCGGCCACGCTCGCCACCTCGCGCAGGTGCTCGTCCAGCTCCTTCTCGGCGTCGTGGAGGGAGACGTGGGGCGCGCCGCTGAGCTCCAGCTGGCCGCCGGGCTCCAGGCTGACCGCCGCGCCCCTCCGGGACAGCGCAATGGGCCTCCCCGCCTCCTCCACAAGGGTGTGCCCATACTTCTCGGCCATCTCGACGAGCATGGCGCCCAGCCCGTCGGGGCCCTCGTAGGGGACGCGGGATCCGTCCTTGAGGCGGATGCCCAGCTTCTCGTGCTCGGTGCCCACCTTGAGGGTCCCGGTCTTGGCACCACGCGCCAACCGCTCCACCAGCTGGTCCACGGACGTGACGGGGGCGGCACCAGGATCAACGGCGCCGGGCGGCAGGGGGAGGATCTGGGTCACAACGGCCTCATACGCCAACGCGCGGGGGTGTGCGCGGGTTTTCTGCTTGGATGCCGGTGGGCACAAATTGACGCGCGGCCAGCCAAACCCTAGCTACGGCTCCCGTGGGAACCGTGGAGCTCGTCCGCCGCTGGATTGCCGAGGGCACGCTGCTGCGTCGCGCCTGGACCGGGGCGTGGTGCGTGGTGCAGGGGATGCTGCTGACCCTGCGTTCTCCGTCGCTGCTGCGGCTGGCGGTGGTCCCGGTCATCATCAACGTCCTTCTGTACGTGGCCTTTGGTTATGGCGCCTGGCAGCTGCTGGGGCCGGCGCACGCGTGGCTCTTCCCCGGTCCCGCCCCGGATGCCTGGTACGCGTTCCTGTGGACGGCGTCGCGAGCGGCAGCGTGGCTGATCCTGGCCGCGGTGCTGTTCCTGACGGCGCTGATGCTGGTGGCGCTGGTGGGGAGCATCCTGGCCGCGCCGGTGCTCGACGCCATCAGTGCCCGCGCCGAGAAGATCCTCACCGGGCGTGAGCCTCCGGCCGGCCCCGGCGTGGTGGACGCGGTGATGCGCGCCCTGCGCGGCCAGCTGACGCTGCTGCTGATGTATGCGGTGTCGCTGGCGTTCGGGGCGTTGGCGTACCTGGTTCCCGTCGTGGGGAGTCTGCTGGGGCCCCTGGTGCAGGCCTCGGTGACGCTTTCCTTCCTGTGCGTGCAGTTCCTGGAATGGCCGGCGGAGCGACGCCTCATGGGACCGCGCGAGCGCATGGCCCTGGTTCGTCGCCACAAGGCGGTGAGCGCGGGCTTTGGCCTGGCGGCGTGGTTGATGATGATCCTGCCGTTCACCATGCCGTTCCTGGCCACCGGCGGGACGCTGCTCTTCCTTTCCCTGAATCCCCATTCTTCCGTCGTCACCGGCGGAGCACGGAGCACATGATGGCGTTGAAGATGCTGTTCGTGGCGGACCCCGCCGAGACGATGCTGGTGGACCGTGACACCACGTTTGCCATCATGCTGGAGGCGCAGCGTCGGGGGCACCAGGTCTTCGAGGCGTGGATCGAGGGCCTCTCGGAGCGCAACAACGTCCCGCTGGCGCGGGTGGCGCCGGTGCGCGTGCAGCGCGCGGAGCGGCCCAACCACTTCAAGCGTGAGCCGTGGGCGGTGGTGCCGCTGCATGACTTTGACGTCGTGTTCATGCGCAAGGACCCGCCCGTCGACGAGGCCTTCTACTACTCGCTGCTGCTCCTGGAGCGGGTGGACCGGGCGCGTACGCAGGTGGTGAATGAGCCGCGCGGCATCCTGGCGGCCAATGAGAAGCTCTACGCGCTGCAGTTCAAGGACTTCACGCCGGAGACGCTGGTGACGCGCAGCAGCGCGGACATCGTGCAGTTCTACCGGGACATGGGGGAGGACATCATCCTCAAGCCGCTCGACGGGCACGGCGGTGAGGGCGTGCTGCGCGTGATGAAGGGGGACCGGAACCTCAAGAGCATGATCGAGGTGCTCACGCGCTTTGGCAGCAAGTGGATCATGGCGCAGCGCTATCTCCCGGCGGCGCGACAGGGCGACAAGCGCATCATCCTCGTCGACGGGAAGCCGGTGGGCGCCATCCTTCGCGTTCCGCCGGAGGATGACAACCGCGGGAACATCCACATCGGCGCCACCGTGCGGAAGACCTCGCTGAGCCCGCGGGAGCGGGAGATGTGCGAGGCCCTGGGTCCCACGTTGCGCAGGGATGGGCTGACGCTGGTGGGCATCGACGTCATCGGCGAGAAGCTGACCGAGGTGAACGTGACGAGCCCGACGGGGATGCAGGAGATGGGGCGCTTTGACGGGACCTGTCCGGAGGGAATCCTGCTGGATGTCGTCGAGGCGCGCGCGGGGCGCTGAGCCGTCCCTCCGCCGACGCCGCGAGACCATCGACGTCTGCGGCCCGGTCGACGGGGCAACATCCCGACGCCGCAGGGACGTCGCGGACGGCCTTTCAGCGCGTCGCCACGACTTCGCTCAGCCTGCCGCGGCCTGGTTCTCCACCACGGTTTCCGGCTCCTCGGTGAGCGGCGCCGGCGCGTCCTTGGGGTAGGCCCCTGCGGGCAGCATGCCGCGCAGGTGGGGCACCTTGAGGAAGCGCAGGTAGATCGCCATCTCCTCGGCGTCGAACTTGGGCGCCAGGAGGCCCACCAGCTCCTTGACCTTCGCCGGCTCAAGCTTCTCGAAGAAGTCGATCTCGGTCTCGGTCAGCCCGTTCTCGTGCTTGACGCCAAAGTGGTCCAGCGTCGCCACGAGCATCGGCGTCTTGCCCACCAGCCAGTTGCGGATGAGCTCCTCGCACAGCTCCTGCTCGTTCTTGGCGTTGGCGGGGCACTGCGCCAGTCGGACGTGGAGCTTCTTGATCCGCTCCTCGTTCTTCTGGTGCGGGCGGGGCACCACGCTCTTCTTCTCCGCCTTGATCTGGAGGCGGTTGAAGAGGGTCTCGCGGACCTGGCGCGGGCTCTTGGCCATCAGCTCAGAGAACTTGGCCTGGCTCATGGCGCCGATGATTCGGGAGGGATGCAGTGGCATGGCGTTCAACCTGTTGGAGACGTCCAAAAACGGGTTTGGTCCTATGGGGTCTTCCCCGTTCGGCGTCAAGCCGGCTTGACCGCCCACCTCCCACGCGAGACAAGCACCGCCCCCACCGCAACCAAGGAGTCCTGCTGTGTCACTGCAAGCGCCCCGGGGAATGAATGACATCCTGCCCGTCGACATCCCGTCGTGGCTCAGGGTGGAGGCCCTGGCCCGTCAGGTGTTCGGCGCGCATGGCTACCAGGAGATCCGCACGCCACTGCTTGAGGCCACGGAGCTGTTTGAGCGCGGCGTGGGCGGCACCACCGACATCGTCCAGAAGGAGATGTACACGTTCGAGGGTCGTGAGCCGGAGAAGGGTGAGCCGGAGCGCCTGACGCTGCGACCAGAAGGCACCGCGTCGGTGGTGCGTGCGTACGTGGAGCACAAGATGCACGGCCAGGGCACGGAGCGACGCTTCCTGTACCTTGGGCCCATGTTCCGCGCGGAGCGGCCGCAGAAGGGTCGCTACCGGCAGTTCCACCAGATTGGCTGTGAGGCCTTTGGCGTGGCGGACCCGTGGATGGACGTCGAGATGCTCTCGATGATCCACATGTTCCTCACCCAGGCCGGCGTGGGCGGGCTCGCCTTCAAGCTCAACACCATCGGCTGCAACGTGTGTCGTCCCCAGGGCGTGGCCGCGCTGAAGGCGTACTTCGAGCAACACCGCGCGGAGCTGTGCGCCGACTGTCAACGCCGCCTGGACCGCAATCCGCTGCGCCTGTTGGACTGCAAGGTCCAGAAGGACCGCGCGCTGGCACAGAAGGCTCCCACCATCCGCGACGCCGTCATGGCCTGCTCCAACGGCTGCGGCACCCACTACTCCGACGTGCGTCGCGGGCTGGACGCGTTGAAGATCCCGTACGAGGAGGACCCGCTCCTGGTGCGCGGCCTGGACTACTACACGCGCACCGTGTTCGAGGTGACCTCGTCGGACCTGGGCGCGCAGTCCGCCGTCACCGCGGGCGGCCGGTACGACAACCTCGTCGAGCAGCTGGGCGGTGAGCCCACGCCCGCCATTGGCTTTGCGCTGGGCATTGAGCGCCTGCTCCTCCTCCAGAAGGAGAAGCCCGCCCTCCCCGCGCCGGACGTCAGCATCGTGATTGCCGAGGACGCCGCGCGCGTCCCAGGACTGGTGCTGGCCCAACAGCTGCGCGCCCTGGGCCTCAGCTGTGACCTGGATCACCAGGGCAAGAGCCTCAAGAGCCAGATGCGGCGCGCGGACAGGGTGGGAAGTCGCTGGGCTGTGGTACTTGGGGGGCGGGAGTTGGAGTCGAAGTCGATCACTTTGAAGAACCTCCGCGGCGGGGCGTCCAAGGACCTGGGCCTGGACCCCGAGCAGATCCGCAACGCCGTGACGGCGGAGCGGGGCTGAGCACGCCTCGTCGCAATGACACTGGAGTGGAGCGGACAGATGCGTAGCGTGGCGTGGTCACTGGGTTTGGCGGCAGCGGTCCTCGTGGTCGGTGCCGGCGTGGTGGGGGCGGCCGAGGAAGGCGCGCTCAAGGAAGGAGACCTCGCGCCGGTGTTCACCGGTCGCGTGCTCAACCCGGATGTGGCGGGAGTCAAGCAGGTGGCGCTGGACCAGGTTGTGGGCGGCACCGCGCAGCCCGCCAAGAAGGCGCTCATCCTCAGCTTCTTCGCCACCTACTGTGAGCCCTGCAAGAAGGAGCTCCCGTACCTGCAAGCGTTGCACGAGAAGTACAAGGACCAGGGCCTCGGTGTGATGGTCGTCTCCATTGACCAGAAGCCCGAGGACATCGCCAAGGTCTCCGAGCTCGTCAAGGAGAAGGGCGTCACCTACCCGGTCCTCTCGGACCGCTTCAACATCGTGGCCAAGCGCTACAGCGTGAAGCGTCTGCCGTGTCTGTATATGCTGGACGGCACGGGGAAGATCACCATGGCCAGCACCGGCTATTCCGAGGAGTTCAGCGGTGAGCTGCTTGCCGCCGTGCAGAACCGTCTCGGCGTGCCGGTGGATCCTGCGGCCGTTCCCCACGCCGTGGCCGCCGCGCCCGCTCCCGCTGCGGAGCAGACGCCGGCCAACACCGTGGAGCCGCAGCCGGAGCAGCAGAAGGCCGGGGCGGAAGATAAGAAGGTCAAGGGCAAGAAGAAGAAGGGCAAGTGACGCCGGCGGCCCGACAAGACGCGGGCCATGCGCGGCAGAGGAGAGCCAACATGAAGCGGTTCCTGGCAGCTGTGGGTGTGGTCGGCGCGTTGTGCGGCACGGCCTGGGCAGCCAACAAGTCGGATGTGCTGCTCGTCGGCAAGTTTGCAGCCAACGGGCTGGCGCAGGATGAAGCCGCGGCGGTGGAGTCCAGCGTGTGCACCGCGGCCACGTCGGACAAGCGCTTTGTGGTCAAGTGCCGCGACACCACCCAGGCCCTGATGCAGCACCGTCAGGCGCAGGCTGAGCTCGGCTTTGCGGAGGGCTCGGAGTTCGCCGACAACTGCGGTCCGCAGGGCTGCATGGGTGCGCTGGCCAAGGGCGTGGAGGCCAAGTGGGTGCTCAGCGGCAGCGTGGCCAAGGTGGCGGAGAAGCAGTACCTGCTCACCTTGATGGTGGCGGACCCCGTCAGCGGCCAGCAGCTCAACCGCGTGGAAGAGAAGGTCACCGGCGAGCTGTCCGCCGTGGTGGACCGCGTGCCCGGTGCGGTGCGCAAGGTCCTCACGCCGCAGCAGGGCGCTCCCGCCGCGCAGCCCGCGGCCCCCGCTCCCGCGCCTGCCAAGAAGTAATCCCGCCCTCCTCGCGGGAACTCCCTCATCTCTCCTCGACAACACGCTCTTCCCCTACCCGGAACCCCGCCGTGACCCGGGTCACGGTGCGCGTGTTCCCTTGGGCGGCCACTCCAACGCGCCCGGCGCCACCGGCATGAGCTCCGGCCATTTCAGCAGGCGCATCGCGTTGTCCGCGTAGAACTTGCGGAGCACCTCCGGCGGCAGCCCCACCGCGTTCACCGTCCAGCGACCCTGGATGGGCGTGGGATGCGGGATGTTGCGCTCGCTGCCCTCGAAGAAGCGCCAGTGCAGCGCAAAGAACCGGGCGATGTCGGGCCACTTGGGCTCGGTGCCGTCGGTGGAGCCCAGCATGATGCCGCCGCCGGTCACTCCCAGGTCCGTCCCGAACAGCACGCGGTCCTGGTGCTTGAGGAAGAACGCGCGCAGCCGCTCCGGGTCGCGTCGCCCAATCTCCGGCACACGCGCCGCGGTGTCGATCCACAGGTTCTTGTGCGCGTCCATGCGCCGGTCCGTGGCGTCGACGTCCTCCGGGTCGTTGCCGAAATGCACGCCCACGAAGGTGGTGCCCGGGTGTCGGGCCAGCAGGTTCTCGAATTGGTGGAGCAGCTCGGAACGCGGCGGAAAGCGCGGGTCGGCAAAGCTCCAGGCGGGATGGATCCTGAGCTCGTCGTAGCGCTCGTTCTGCGGCGTGGCGGGGAGCCAGAACGCGGCGGGATCGGCAACGTGGATGAACACCGGCATTCCCAGCCGACCCGCGGCCTGCCATACGCGGTCCAGCCGCTCGTCGTCGACGCGCATCAGTTGCTCGCCTGGTCGCCGGATGCCCAGTCCCAGCGCCTTGGGCACCTTGAGACAGACCGCGCCCAGGGCGCGTGCCCGTTCCAGGTCGGCCACCATGCGCGCCGCAAAGTCCTGCTCGACAAGGTGCTGCCACTGCAGGTTGGTGCAGGTCAGCACGCGGTTGCCATACGGGATGGCCGCGGTGAGCGCGCCCTCCAGGCCTTCTCCCGGTGGTCCGCCGGAGAGGTTCACCAGCCGCTCCACGCCCACGCGGTTCAGGATGCGGAACACCAGCGGGTACAGACGCGGGTCCGCGTGCACGTGCACGTCAATGCGGCTGTACGACGTGGCGCCTGGCGTCCCCCCGTCGGACGCGGACCCACGTGACGCATCCACGCCGGCGGGCGCGCTGCCACGACACGCGAGGGTCAGGGTGAGAAGGGCCAGCACACAGCAGCGCATGCGGCGGAGCGTGCAACGGCGCGGCGTCGCGCGCTAGCGAGAAGACAGGAGCGCCACGGTTTCCACCTCGGGCGTCTGCGGGAACAGGTCAAACGGTTGCAGCGCCCTCACCTGCCAACCCGCGGCGCGTAGCGTCGTCAGGTCGCGCGCCAGGGAGCGGGGTTCACACGCCACGTAGACCAGCTGCTCGGGAGCCAGCGCCTGGAGCGCGCGCATGGCCTCGTCAGAGAGGCCCTTGCGCGGCGGGTCCACCACGACGAGGTCCGGCCGCTGCCCGTGTTGCCACTGCGCCATGTGCCCCGCCGCATCTCCGACGAGAAACCGCAGGTGCCCCAGCCCCGCGTGCGCGGCAGCGTCGTTGGCGGCGTGGATGGAGGCCGGGTTGTCGTCGATGCCGAGCACGCTGGCGGCGTCCTTGAGCGCGAACGCAAACGCGCCCAGGCCACAGTACGCGTCCATCACGTGGCGACCCGCCAGCGGTTGCACCAGCTGCGCCACCGTCGTGCACAGCTGCTCCGCCGCATCCGCGTGCAGCTGCGTGAAAGCGGTGCTTGGCACGCTCACGGGCACGCCGGAGAACAGCTCGGTGAGCTCGGCATGGCCCTGCAACGTGCGCTCCGCGTCGGGCGCGGTGGAGAGCAGGTTGTCTCCGGGGCTGTCGTTGAAGTGCTCCACCACGCCCAGCACGCGTGGGCTCGTCGTCACCCAGGCTTGCGCCAAGGCGTCCACCGCCCCGCGTCGACGCACCACCAGCGTCCCCAGCACCTCTCCCGCGCGGTTGCAGCGTGCCACCACGTAGCGCAGCTCACCGACGAGCTCGGGCGCAATCAGCGACCGGAGCGCCTGGATGGCCTCCGTGATCGCCGGCGCGGTGACACGACACTGGTCCGTGGGAAGCACGTCGTGGGTACCGGGCGCGTAGGCGCCAAGCGTCACGGTGTTGCGCGTGCACGCCACCACGTACTTGGCGCGGTTGCGGTATCCGTGGTTTTGCGGCGCGGGGATGACGTCGTCAAAGTGGAGATCCTGCAGGCCCGCGTCGTCGAGCGCGCGACGCAGGCGCAGACCCTTCTCACGCAGCTGCGCGTCGGGGGACAGCGGCATGAGCGGGCAGCCGGGACAGCGCGGAGCGTGCGCGCAGGGGTTGTGCACCCGTTCACCCGACGGACGCAGCACCTCCAGCAGCTCCGCGCGCGTCCAGGCGCTGGCAGCGCTGGCCCAGGTCACCCGCGCTTTCACGACGTCACCCGGCAGCGCGCCATGCACCGCCACGGTGCGCCCGTCGGCGGGCCCCACGCCCTGCCCGTGGTCATCCAGCGACGAGACGGGCACCTCCAGCACCCGCCCCACCATGGCCTTCGCGCGTTTGCTCACGGCCCCATGCCCACCCAGACCGCGCCATCCTCGCCGTACTCGTGCTTCCAGATCGGCACGTCCTTCTTGAGCTCCTCAATCACCTGCCGACACGCCGCGAACGACTCCGCGCGGTGCGGCGCAGCAGCCGCGATGATCACCGCCATCTCCCCCAACTCCAGGTGCCCCAGGCGGTGGTGACAGGCCACGCGCGCCCCGTGCTGCTCCTCGGCACCACGGACGATGCGCTCCATCACCTTCGCGGCCATGGCGTCGTAGGCGGAGTAGTCAATGGACTTCACCTTCCGTCCCTTGGCGTGGTCACGCACCATGCCAGCAAAGATGCACAATCCGCCCATCCCCGACGTCATCACCTCCTGCGTGGCCCGGTCCAGGGACAGCGGCTCCGTGGTCAGGCGCACGCGCGGATGTCCCGAGCCCCCGGCCACCGGCGGGATCAGCGCCACCTCGTCGCCGTCGTGGAGGGGCGCGTCGTCCGAGGAGAAATCCATGTTCACCGCCACGCGCACGCTGCCCCAGCGTCCCGCCAGGAAGGGATGCCGCGACTCCAGGAGCTGCTTGAGCGCACCCACGTTGGCCGCCGCGGGCAACGCCACCGTCTCCTCGGGCAGCCCGCACCGCTCGCGCAACACCGCGAAATAGAGGACCTTCACATCCATGGTTCCATCCCATTAACGAGCCTGCGCGCCGCCGCCAAGGCACCCACCGCCGTCACACGTTAGCCTCCCTGCCCATGCCTCCGCCCAGCCCCCCAGCTCCGCGCAGCAACGTGCGCTCCCTCGTGGCGCTTTCGCTCCTGTACGTGGCGGAGGGGCTGCCGTACGGGCTGTTTGCCCAGGGGATCCCGCTGTTGGCGCGGCAGCAGGGCGCCTCGCTCTCCAAGGTGGGCCTCACGTTCCTGGTGTTCCTGCCCTGGGCGCTCAAGGGCCTGTGGGCGCCCTGGGTGGACACCGTGTCCGTGCCAGGCATGGGTCGACGACGCACGTGGATCGTCGGCACCCAGGCGGGCCTGGTGGCGCTTCTGCTCGGAGCCAGCACGCTGTTCGGCGGCGACGTCGTCACCATCCTGCCGCTGGTGGCCGTCATCAACGTGCTGAGCGCCACGCAGGACATCGCCGTCGACGGATACGCGGTGAGTCTGCTCAATGAGCGCACGCGCGGCTACGGCAACGCCATCCAGGTGTGCGGGTACAAGCTGGGCAGCGTCATCTCCGGCGGCCTGTTGCTGTGGGTGGCGGGTCGCCACGGGTGGCCGGTGGCGTGCCTGGCACTGGCGGCGTTGCTGGCGCTCTTGATGCCGGTGGGCCTGCGCCTGCGTGAGCCCCCCGACGACACCCCGGCCACCCACGAGGGCGCCCGCGTGGTCTGGCGCGTGGTGGCGCGGAACCTGTCGCACCGGCCCGGGGCGTGGGCGCTGCTTGGGCTGACGCTGCTGTGCAAGGTGGGTGAGAGCGGGGCCAGTGCCATGCTGAAGCCCGCCCTCGTCGACCGCGGCTTCACCACGGAGGACGTGGCGCTCTGGGTGGGCACCGCGGGGCTGGTGGCATCCCTCGTCGGGAGCGCGCTGGGTGGCGTGGTGGTGACCCTGCTGTCCCGACGGAACGCGCTGGTGGTGGCGCTGGTGCTGCAGGCCGCGGGGCTCCTGGTGCTCTGGCCGCTGCTGGACGCGCCGGGGAAGGCCCTGGGGCTGGGGATTGTCGTCGAGCACCTGTGCACCGGCGTCCTCACCACCGTGCTCTTCACGTTCATGATGGACGCCGTGGATCCGCGCTTCGGCGGCACGGAGTACACGCTGCTGGCGTCGTTGGTGGTGATTGGGACGGGGAGCGCCAGCACGTTCAGCGGGTTCGTGGCCGAGCGCACCGGCTACGCGCCGCTGTTTGCCGGCGCCGCCGCGCTCACCCTGCTCATGTTGGCGCTGGTCCCCGCCGCCGAGCGGGCGCGAGCGCAAAGAAAAAGCCCCGGACTGGCCGGGGCTCTCTCTGCTTGAGTGTGGAAGGAATCGAACCTTCAACCTATGGATTAAGAGTCCATTGCTCTGCCAATTGAGCTACACACCCGTGTTTGGCGGGGGCGGGCCTTCTACGGCTCTCTGGGGATCGCGTCAAGCGAAAAAAACGCTGACAAGAGCGTGAGCCCGGATCCGCCCGGTCCAGCTCAGCTTTCTTTTGTGACCGGGGGCCCTTTGGTATGGTCGGCGACCACTCGGACTCTTGCGCGGTCAAGGGGCTGGGCACGTCGTCGCGGGAGACTCGGATGGCAACCACGTCGCTGGATCCTGAGGAGGCTCTCGAGCTTCTGGGGGCGGAAGAGTCCCCCAAGGAGAAGGCCGAGGAGGAAGTTCCCAACCTCGAGCTGCCGCCCCTGGCTCCCGTCAAGCCGGGTTTCACGCCGTCCGCGGCGGCCTCCGCCATGTCCAACGTCACCAGCGAGACCGACGCCAAGGCCCGCCTCATGGCCGCGCAGAAGGCCAAGGAGAAGGCGGAGGCGGACAAGGAGCGCGTGGAGAAGCAGCTCAAGACCACGCAGGACGCGGAGCGCAAGGCCGCGGACAAGTCGCGCAAGCTGGAGGAGGAGGTGGCCTCGCTCAAGAAGGAGCTCGCCGCCGCGCAAACCTCCGCCAAGTCCAGTGACAAGACCGACCAGCTTACCCGTGAGCTCGAGGACGCTCGCGCGCAGATCCAGCAGCTGCAGGCCCAGCTGGCCAGCCCCGGCCGGGCTCCCGCCCTCCCCGTTGGCGACGACGCCGGCCCCCTGCCCAAGGAAGGCAACCTGGAGCAGGTGGCCTACGCGCGCATCCTGGTGCGACTGCTCAAGGAGCGGTTCACCGGCCGCCTCTCGCTGCGCACCGGCAGCGCCAAGCGCGAGGTGTACTTCGAGAACGGCGCACCGGCGGCCTACTCCAGCAGTGAGCCCGGTGAGCGCCTGGGCCGCGTGCTGGTGACGCGCAACTGCATCACCGAGGAGCAGTACCTGGCCGCCGCGCGCGCCATGGTGGAGCGGGGCGCCAAGCTGACCGAGGCGCTGCTGGAGATGGGCGCCGTCGACAGCGCGCGCCTGCAGCAGGAGCAGCGTCAGCTCACCAAGGACCAGATCATCAACGGCTTCTCGCTGACGCAGGGCTCGTATCTCGTCGAGCCGGGGAAGTCGCCGCCCGACGAGGTCACCAAGTTCGAGTTCAAGACCGGCGAGATCTTCCTGCAGGGCTACCGCAAGTACGCGCCGGACTCCGAGATCAAGGAGCTCTACGCGGCCCTCAAGGAGACCTACTACTGCCCCAAGCCGGAGCTGGCCGCCTACCGCCCTGAGCTGGGCCTGGAGCCCGACGACGAGCGCGTGCTCAAGATGATGAGCGAGGCGTACACCGTCGAGGAGGCGGTGGAGCGCAGCGGCCAGCCCATGGAGCGCGTCTCCCGTCTGCTGGGCGCGCTGAAGCTGTTGGGCCTGGTGGGACCGTGGAAGCCCGGCGTGGCCGAGTTCGAGGCGCGCCTCCGCGCGGAGAAGCTCCGTCAGGCGGAAGAGGTCCTGGCCCTCAAGCAGAAGATCCGTGAGCGGGAAGAGCAGCTCATGGCGGACTTCCAGAACTCGCTGAAGCGGCTGGAAGGTCTCATCCAGTCGGTGAAGGAGGCGGGCGCGCATGCGCCGGTGGCGTCGTCCACAGCGCCTTCCGCCAGCACCAGCCCGGCCGCCCCGCGCAAGAGCGCCACCAGCAAGCAGGCCGCCGTGCCCGCCGCCAATCCTCCGCCTCCCGCCGAGGAGAAGACGGTGGCCGAGAGCAGCCCTCCCCCGTCGG
>JBFMGU010000224.1:0-17222 GCA_040752415.1 Myxococcota bacterium | reverse complement strand
GCCATGGGGAGCGTCGAGAGCACGAGGCACCCGGGGGACTGAACGACGTCCGCGCCGTCTGGACGGCCCGATCCAGGGCGGTGCTTCACGTCGTCGACCGCTTGATCCGCTTCGCACCGCACTCCAGGGCGCCGCTGCTTCCGCTCACCCGCTTCGTGACTCCCTGTGGGGATTCCCCGACATCGCTTGACTTCTGACTTCCTTGTCTCGGGATTTCCCGCCAACCCATTCACGGGCACGGCCGGTGATCGTCCAGCCGGATGACCTGGCCCCCCACCGGACCGCCCACCCGCACGCTGCTCCACGACACGGTCACCATGGAATCCGGGTTGGGCAGCATGCGGATGAGTCGACTGCGCAGGCGCGCTGGCGTCCCGGAAGGCGGGGTGCGCACGGCTTCCTGCACCTGCTCCTCGTCGACGAGACGCGGCGCCTGGCCCGCGCGCTCCAGCCGGTCCAGGTAGCCCACGCCCAGCTCGTGGTAGCGCAGGTCCATCTTCTTGAGCGACTCATGCGGGGAGTCCCGCCCCAGCGTCTGCAGCAGGTGCCGCTTGGTCACCCAGTCAATCTTCCCGACGAGCGTGCCGGGATCCTGCTCCAGCGCATCCAGCGCCTGACCCCAGTGCCGGACAATCTCGTGCGCTTCCAGCGACGTGGTGGTGGAGCTGCGCACGAAGGCGCGGGCCCGCTCCAGGTAGTAGCGCTGCACCTGCAGGGCGGTGACCTCGCGGTTGCCCGTGGTGCGCACGGTGGCGCGCAGCGTGGCGTCGGAGATGAAGGTCTTGAGCGCGGCCACCGGGTCGCGGAAGCGCGGTGCGTCGGCCAGCGCGCCCGCCTGCATCATGTCCAGCACCAGCGACGTGGTCCCCACCTTGAGGTATTCCGCCACCTGCGCGCGGTTGGAGTCGCTGAGCCCCAGCTGCAGCCGCTGACGACGGGAAAACAGGCTGAACAGCGGTGGCACCCGCGCCAGCACCGGCGCCGCCAGGTCCTTGAACAGGTTCCCGGTGTCCAGGATGGGACGGTCCGCCGGGCTCACGCTGCTGCGCATCACGCGGAGCGTGGCCACGCCCTTCTCACTGAGCCAGAAGCTCCCGTCGGGCATCACCGTGCCGGTTCCGGAGATGATGGGCCGGCTCACCAGGAACGCCAGCACGTCCCGACGGACCCGGCGGAACGCCAACGCGCGCAACAAGAGCGCAAACGGGGCCATCACCGGCCAGCCCAGCACCCGCTCCACCAGGCAGCTCAGGCGCCCCAGGGTGGGATCGGAGGCCAGATCGTCGTCGCCATCGCGGAGCTGGCGGATGAGCGGCACCCGACGCAGCGGCGGAATGACCGTGCTCAGCACCACCGAGGACAACAGCACCGCCACCGCCGCCACCAAGAACAGCGCCACGCCCATCCACATCTGCATCACGGTGAGCGCCAGCAACGGCATGAGCAGCACCAGCCCCGCGCGGTAGAGCCACAGCCCCACGCCGCGGGCAATCTCCACCTCGTAGTTCTCCTGCGCGCCGTAGACGTGGCCCTGGGCGTCGCGACAGTTCTTGATGAGCCCGAGCGAGCCGCCGTAGCCCTGCATGGCCAGCGTCTGCTCGGCAATGGGGATGGCCTGCAGCAGGAGCGCTTCCTGCGCGCGTTGGTAGAGGAGGAGCTGGCCGGGCCCGCGACATTCCGGCGTGGCGCCTTCCATGAGGCCCGCGTCGGTGGCGTAGGGGAAGAACTCGTAACAGAAGGCGCCGCCGTTCTCGGTGAAGAACTGCTTGCGCACGGCCTGCCGTTCACCCGGCCGCGTGGACACCAACGACGACACGGCAGCCGACAGCGCGTTGTACACGACCTCATTGCTGGGCCGACGTGACCGATCCCGCGGGGTGAAGCGGATGGCGTATTCGGTTTCCTGGCCCAGCAGTCGCTGCAACATGGGACGGCTTATTCTCCGCCTTCACGGACCAGACTGTCCTCCAGGTACTCCGCCGCGGCGTGACGGGCGTCGTCCGCCATCTCCTTGAGGAGCGCGGCCAGGTCCTGCTCTTCCTGGGACGTGCTGGTGCGGGACTGCGGCGCATTGGGAGCGTGATGGACGTTCATGGCCCTATCTCCTCGTCGGAATCCTAACGATCCGCTCCGGCGCGGCCATTGGCGCCCATGGTGTCATTCCGCAGCATCTGCGCGGGCATGCCCGTGGCCAGGCCCTTGCGGCGGGACCCGGGGTGCCCTAGGACCCTCGCCCCTCGGGAAGGAGCTGCCCCGTGGTGAAACCCGCCCCTGAGACCACCGTGGAGTTCACGCCGGAGGAGCTGGCGGACCTCTACTACTTCATGAACCTCAACCGTCTCCTCGAGGAGCGGCTCACGCGCCTGTACCGGCAGGGCCAGATCGTCGGCGGGTTGTACCGCTCGCTGGGGCAGGAGGCGTGCAGCGTGGGCACGGCCTATGCGCTCCGTCCCAGCGACTACGTGGGACCCATGATCCGCAACCTGGGCGTGTTCATGGTCCGCGGCATCAGCCCGGAGGCCATCATGGCGCAGTACTGTGCCAAGGCCACCGGACCCACCATGGGCCGCGACGTCAACACGCACTTTGGTGACCTCAGCAAGGGCCTGGTGTGCTGCACCTCCATGCTCGGCGCGCTGATGACGGTGATGTCCGGCGTGGCCATGAGCATCAAGATGCGCGGCCAGGACGCGGTGGCGCTCACGTACATTGGCGACGGCGGCCAGACCAACGGCTACTTCCACGAGGCCATGAACCTGGCGGCCGTGAAGCGCCTGCCGTTCATCTGCGTCATCGAGAACAACGGCTACGCGTACAGCACGCCCAACCAGCGCGAGACGCCCATCAAGGAGTTCGTGCTCAAGGCCAAGGCGTACGGCGTCACCGGCATCCGCTTCGACGGGAACGACGTGCTGGAGGCGGTGCGCGCCACCCGTCGTGCGGCGGCGTTGTGCCGGGAGGGGAAGGGCCCGGTGGTGCTGGAAGCCGTGACCTTCCGCATGCGCGGTCACGCCGAACATGATGACGCCGGCTACGTCCCGCCCGCGCTCTTCGAGGAGTGGAAGCAGCGGGACCCCTTGCTGCGCTTCGAGCAGACCTGCGACGCCACCCCCGGCGCCCCCAGCCGCGCCGAGCGCGAGGCGATGCGCGCGAAGATCGAGGACCTGCTCACCGAGTGCGTGGACCGCGCGCTCACCGTTCCCCAGCCGCGTGGCGAGAGCGCCATGGGCGGTGTCTACGCCGGCGAGAAGCGTCCCGCCGTCCCCCCGATGTGAGGCGAGCCCATGGCCAAGAGCAAGGAAAGCATCACGGAGTCCGCGGGGCGTGCGCGCAAGGCCAGGAATGGTCGTGCTCCCGACGTGACGCCCAGCCAGGTGCCGGTGGAGCAGCTGCGGGCCATGCACGCCGCGCTGGTGCGCACGCGCCTCGTCGAGCAGCACCTGGCGGAAGGGATTGCGCAGGGGAAGCTGGTGGGGCCGCTGCACGCCGCGCTGGGACAGGAAGGGGCGGTGGTGGGTTCGGTGATCCACACCGCCAAGGATGACTGGATCTGTCCCACGCAGCGTGAGCTGGGCGCGCACCTGATGCGGGGCCTGCCGCTCGTCGACGTGGTGGCGCAGTTCCAGGGTGCGGCGCAGTCACCCAGCCGCGGACGCACGGGGCATACGCACCTGGGCAGCCTGGCGCTCCACACCACGCCGCCGCTCGGTCCCACCGCCGACAACTTCGCGGTGGGCGCGGGCATTGCGCTGTCCTTCCGCGTGCGCAAGCAGAAGCAGGTGGCGCTGGGGTTCTTTGGTGACGGCGTCATGAACACCGGCACCTGGCACGAGGCCATCAACCTGGTGGCGGCGCAGGGACTGCCCTACGTCATGCTGTGCAACAACAACGGCTTTGCCGGCGGCACCGCCACGGAGCTGGACTGCCTCCTCCCAGACCTGGCCACGCGCGCGGAGGCGTATGGGGTCCCGTTCGAGAGCGTGGACGGCTGCGACGTGGAAGCGGTGTACCTGGCGTGCCAGCGGGCCTTTGAGCGCGCGCGCTCGGGTGGCGGGGGAACGCTGGTGGAATGCAAGACCATCCGCGCCGGCGGCCACACCACCGACGAGGTCGACGACTACGCGGAGCGCGTGCGTCGGTGTCGCCGGTCCGACGAGGACGTGCTGTGCCGACTGGAGCACCGGCTGGCGGAGCTGGGCATCCTCGACGAGAACGGCTTGAAGGCGGTGGAGGAGCGCGTGGAGACGGAGTGGCGTGACGCCGTGCAGGAAGCGGTCAAGCGCGCGCCGGCCACCGGTGTCGACGGACTGACCGACGTGTACGCGGCGATGGAATTGACGGGTGATGCCAGGACCGGGGTGCACTACCGGATTCGGAGCTGATGATGGCGCAGATGACCTATATCGAGGCGCTCACCAAGGGACTGCACGAGGAGATGGTGCGGGACCCGCGCGTGTTCATGCTGGGTGAGGACATTGGCACCTACGGTGGCGCGTTCCGCGTGACCAAGGGGTTCCTGGATGAGTTCGGTCCGGACCGCATCGTCGACACGCCCATCAGCGAGAGCGCGATTGTGGGCGCGGCCATTGGCGCCGCGATCACGGGCATGCGGCCGGTGGCGGAGATGCAGTTCATCGACTTCATGGGCTGCGCGCACGACATCATCGTCAACTACGCGGCCAAGAGCCGGTACCGTTGGGGCGTGGGCATTCCCATCGTCATTCGCGGGCCGTGTGGTGGCGGCGTGAGCGGTGGGCCGTACCATTCGCAGAACCCGGAGGCCTGTTACATGAACATCCCGGGGCTGAAGATCGTGGCGCCCGCCACCGCGCAGGACGCGTACGGTCTCATCCGCGCCTCCATCCAGGACGACGACCCGGTCATCTACCTGGAGCACAAGTTCCTCTACCGTCGCATCAAGGGCGAGGTGACGGAGGAGCTGACGCCCATTGGCAAGGCGCGCGTGGCGCGAGAGGGCACCGACCTCAGCGTCATCACCTACGGCGCCATGGTGTACGTGGCGTTGGACGCGGCGGAGAAGCTGGCCGCCGACGGTATCAACGTGGAGGTGGTGGACCTGCGCACGCTGCTGCCCATGGACCGCGAGGCCATCGTGGCGACGGTGAAGAAGACCAACAAGGTGCTCATCCTGCACGAGGCCACGCGCACCGGCGGTCCCGCGGGCGAGATCATGGCCATCATCAACGAGGAATGCTTTGAGCACCTGGATGCGCCGCTGCGTCGCATCACCGCGCCGGACACGCCGGTGCCCTACGCGCCCAGCCTGGAGAAGTTCTTCCTCCCCCAGGTTGACGACGTGGTGAAGGTGGCGAAGGACCTGTACGAGTACTGAGCGGCGTTCCCGTTCCTGCCGAGCCGTTGGTCTGGCAGGATGCGCGGCGCTGGTCCGAGCGAGAGCGGCACTTCAATGGGGCGGTGCGCGCAGTCCTTCCGTCGTCGACGCAGCGGGCGCCAGCCCTTTGGGAGTGCGGTCTGAAATACCGCTTTGGTTCGGTTCCTCGGTGGAGCGCTTCTCCCCGCTGACGCCCGCCCACGACGTGTGCGTTGCCACGCAACTCCCGTGGTGCATCCAATCGACGACGGAGCCGAACCAAAGCGGTATTTCAGACCGCACTCCCAAAGGGCTGGCGCCCGCAGCGTCGACGACGGAAGGGCGACAAAAAAACGCTTTCCTTCGTACTGCCGTCCGCTCAGAAGCAGAACGCGCTGAAGAACGGCTCTTCCACTTCCACCGTCAGCGTGTAGCTGTTGCACGCGTAGCTGTCCCCAATCGGGTACACGTGCACGTAGAACGTGCGGCTGTCGTCGATGGGCTCGGTGTAGTCGTCGTCGGGGTTGTCCGGTGTGCCGTTGTCATTGACGCTGTACGTGTCACACCATTGGGGACTCTCCACCTCTCCCGTCTGTCCCGCGCCCACCACCACCGGCGTGCCACCGCCGCCGCAGGTGTTCTGCACCAGCTCGACCGCCAGCTGCTCGCCCTGCGGCACGCCGGAGAGCCGCACAAAGACCTGCAAGGCGCGGAACGGGACACCCTCGTAGAAGCCACCCAGACGGTCCGCGGCCACGAACTTGAACCAGTCGTTGTCGCCGCCGGGGTAGACGCGGAAGTTGCTGGTGGTCTGCGTGCTGCCGTCCTGGATGTTGCCCAGGTTGTACGCCGTGCCGCTGTTGCACGTGCCGGGCGGATCAATCGGCTCACCGCTGTTGGCGGGGCAGGTGTACTGGCACGCATTCCCCGACGTGCACGAGGGCGTGGCACCGTGGCGCTGCGGGCAAATCACGCAGCTCTGGTCCGCGCACTGCACCGCGTCCGGGACGCACTGATACGCGCACTGCGTGCCATTCACGACGGTGACACTGGTGTTGGGCAGCGGCGTGCAGTTGTTCCCGCTGCCGGTGACGGGCACGGTGATCTCCGGGCGGTTCGGGTCGTTGGTGGTGATGGTGAGGTTGCCGCTGTAGGACGTGGCGGCGCTGGGCGCGAAGCGCACCGTGAGCGTCATGGCGTCCCCGCTGGCCACGTCGGCAGGCAGCGTGCGTGACGCCGTCACCGTGTATTCCGGGATGTTCGCGCCACCCGCGTTCACCACGCGCAGCGGGCTGTTGACGTTGAGGTACCCCATGCCGGTGTTGCGCACGGTGATGTTCTGCGTGGGGGGATTGGCCGTGCCCACCAGCACGCTGCCAAAGTCCAACCCCGACGGCGTCACCTCGGCGGCGGGGATGACGCCCTGCCCGGAGAGCTGCACCTGGATGACCGGCTGATTGGGGTCGTTGGTCTGCAGAAGCAGCGTGGCCACGTCGGTGACGCCCTCGAGCGGAGGCGCGTAGGTCACCTGCACAAGGGTGCTGGAGTTGGCATCCACGTCGGGGATGGTGGCGGGGGTGAACGTGAACGGCGTCCCGGAGGGCGTCACCTCCGCCTGCGACGTGATGAGCGGCCCCAGCCCCACGTTGCCGATGGTGAGCGGCAGCGTCTTGGAGGTGCCGGGCACCACGCCGCCGAAGTCCAGGCTGGCGGGCACGTCGGCATCCGGCTCATTGGCGCCCACGCCGGTGATGGGCACGTAGATGGGCAGGCCGCCCTCACGCGAGATGGCCAGGCTGTTTCCGAAGTTGCCCGGGTTCTGCGGCGAGAACTTCACGGCCACCACCACGCTGCTCCCCGGCGTCAGCGGGTACGGGAAGCTCACGCCACCCAGCTGCACCTCGTACGGGCTCGGTGTGAAGCGGATGCCAATGTCGGTGATGTTGAGGACGCTGGTGGCGTCGGCGGGGTTTTCCAACGTGACCTGCAGGGTCTTGTCGCGCCCGACGAAGACGTTGCCAAACGCAATGGGATTGGGGCTGACGTTGAGGCGGGAATCCTGCGCCAACGCCGCCACCGGGATGCGACGCGTGGTGGGCGTGCCCGCAACGTCGGCGACGATGACCACCTCCGTGGTGGCCTCGCCACCGGCGCCCGCGTTGAAGGTCAGCGCCACGTCGACGACGTCCCGCGGATACAGCGTTCCCCCCGAGCCGCTGCCCAGGCACAGCCCGTTGGTGCACTCGGTGGCGGTGGGGTCGCAGCCGCCCAGGTCCACGCACAACCCCGACCACGAGCTGATGGCACGCGGCAACGGGCCCGCCGCGACGCTGAACAGCGCGGAGGCCGGAGGGTCCAGCGTGACGCTGGAGATGGTGAGCGCGCTGTCCGCCTGGCCCACGTTCTTGACGTAGAGGTGACCCGTCACCGGGGTGCCCACCGGCGTGGGATCCAGCGCCCACGTCGTCACCTCGGTGGTGTCGTCGGGAGTCTGCGTGATGGAGAGGGCCGGGTCACCCTTGAACTCCGCCACCAGCTCCAGCTCGACGAGCGGATTGGATGCATTGGTCACCACACTGAGGAACGCGTGGTCGGCGGCGGCGTCGGTGGCGGCGTGGGTGATGCGGACGGTGATCTGCTCATTGGGGTTGAGCACCGCGGGCTGCCCGCCCACCACGCTGAGCGTGAACTCGCCGCTGGGGTTGTTGCGGAAGGCCAGGCTGATGAGGCTGGCGGGGGCATTGCCGGTGTTGGTGACGAGGACGTTCAGCGTGACGGAAGCGCCCACGCGTGTGGCGCCGAATTCCAGCGGTCCCTCGGCGGGGTCCAGCTCGATGAATCCCGCGGGCACGTACGCGTCGGTGGGGCCAGCGTCCCCGCCGCCTCCGCTGGTGCTGGAGGTGTTGGACCCGCCCGACCCGGACGCGTTCCCCGACGAGCCTCCCGACGACGTGCTCGCTCCCTGTCGCTGGCACGTCCCGCCAATGCACAGCATGCCGTCGCAGTCGGTGTCCGCCACGCACGGGGAGCCTTCCGAGGCGCCGCCTTCCACCTCGGGGTCATCCGTCTGTTGCGTCGGGCATGCCCACAACGAGAGTGCGAGTGCCGTCACTGCCAAGGTGTGCAGAGTGCGAACGTTGAGCATGGATTCCGCGCGTCCTGGGTGGGGCGGAGGTCCAGCATCCCCACCGGCGGGTTTTCATGCCACGCGCGTTGGAATCCGACAACGTGTCCTCGAGAACCGCGGATCCCGACCCCCTTCCTCCGACGATCGGTTGCCTGGTTCTCGTCGGCGGGTCACTTCTTGGCGGCCAGCAGCTTCTCCAGCTCCGCCAACGTCTTGTCCATGAGGCGCGCGGCCGCCTCCACGGCGTCGGGACGGGTGAGATCCACGCCGGCGCCCTTGAGGAGGTCCAGCGGGGGCTTGGAGGAGCCGCCCTTTAGCATGCCCAGGTATGCGTCGCGCGCGGCGGGTTTCCCCGTCTGGATCTTCTCCGCGAGCGCGATGCCGGCGGAGAGGCCGTTGGCGTACGCGAAGACGTAGTACTTGTAATAGAAGTGCGGGATGTACGCCCACTCCATGCCGTCATTCTCGTCGACGGTGAAGCCCGCACCGTAGTACTTGCGCACCAGGTCGCCGTAGGTCTTGTCCAGGAATTCGCTCGTCAACGGCGTGCCGTTCTCCGCCGCGGTGTGCACCGCCAGCTCGAACTCCGCGAAGAGCGTCTGCCGGTAGATGGTGGTGCGGATGGACTCCACCAGCTTGGTCAGCACGGCAACCTTCTCCTGCGGCGTCCTGGCCTTCTTCACGAGGTGGTCGCTGAGCAGCTTCTCATTGATGGTGGACGCAATCTCCGCGATGAACGGCACGTAGCTCGACGTCACGTACGGCTGGTGCTTCATGGACAGGTGGCTGTGCAGCGCGTGGCCCAGCTCGTGCGCCAGCGTTGAGAGACCGTCAAAATCATTGAGGTGGTTGAGCTTCATGAACGGGTGCATGCCGAACACGCTGGCGCAGAACGCACCGCTGGCCTTGTCCTTGTTGGGAAACACGTCCACCCAACCGGAGCCCGGCGCCAGGGCCTCCTTCAGCACCTTCACGTAGTCGGGACCCAGCGGGGCCAGAGCTTCCGGGATGATGCGCGCGCCGTCCTCGTAGGTGAAATCCATCTTCGTCTCGGCGGTCATGGGGACGTAGAGGTCGTAGAGGTGCAGATCCGGGAGCTTCATGAGTTGCTTGCGCAGCGCCACGTAGCGGTGCAGCGGCGCAAGGTTGGCGTTCACCGCCTGGATGAGGTTCGTGTAGACGGCGGTGTCGATGTTGTCCTTGTCGAGGTACGCGGCCAGCGCCGTGGGATAGCCGCGGGAGCGGGCCAGGAAGATGTTGAAGTTCACCTGACCGGAGAGCGTGCTGGCGAAGATGTGCTGGTACTGACGCAGGGTGCCCATCAGCTTGGCCACGGCGTCCTGGCGCACCCGGCGGTCGCTGGAGCCGCGGAAGCGCGGGTAGTTGGCCAGCGTGAGCTGCACCTCCTTGCCCTGCTCGTCGACAATCCTGGGCAGCGGGACGTCCGCGAGCGCGGCCTTGAAGGTCTTCTCGTGGTCGGAGGGAATCTCGTTGAGGTCGATCTCCGCCCATTGGTTGTCGCCGGCCAGGGAGAGCACCCGCTCCGCCTGCTCATCCAACACCCGCGCGCGGCGACGTCGCATCTCGTCAATGTACGGCTTGTATTGCGCCAGGCCGGGCTCCTTGTTTAGCGCGTCCTTCATGGCCGCTTCGTCCAGCTTGAGGACCTCCTGGCGGATGAACGAAGCGTCCGCGGAGAAATCCGCCATGGCCTTCTGCGCCTTCTCGTCCATGGCCTGCAGCGCGGCGTTCTTCTGGTCGGTGTCCACGCGGAGGTGTGCGTAGAGGGTCAACTTGTTCAGCGCCAGGCGGGTCTGGAAGTAGAGGTCCAGGCACTTCCTGAGCTCGGCGGGTTGGGAGAGCTTGCCCTTGAGCTCGCGCATCTTCGCGCGTTCGCCGGGGATGGCGGACAGCGCAGCTTCAAACGCGGCGTCGTCCTTGAAGAGCGGGTCCAGCTTCCACTTGTACTGCTCGGGAACCTTGGCGCGCTCGAGGTTGGCGTCGGGGACAAAGGCGGCCTTGATGGCCTGGGTGGCGGCCACGCCAAACGCGGGGACAAGGACCAGGCCGCACAGCAAGGCGAGGCGAGGGAAGGTGCGCATGGTTTCTCCTTCGGGAATTCTCCAGGTCGCTCAGGAACGCGGCGCTCGGTAGCCCACGCGCGCCAGCCGGCGCAAACGTGACGCCACGGACGGGTGCTCCGCCACAACACCACCTTGGCCCACACGGCTGGCCGCGCGCGCCGGGAAAAAAGGCGTTGTTTCGTGTTGTCTTCGCGTTCTAGCCTCGGGCCCGTTTCGCGCGCGTGATGCGGATGCGCGCCTCGAGGGGAGTCCACAATGCGTCGTTCCTCGCTCGTCGTCATGACGTTGTTGTCCCTTGCTGCGTGCTCCGGCGGTACCGGGTCATCCAGCAGCGGCGACCCCGCTTCCTCGTCAACCAGCTCGTCGACCGGCGGGGGCTCCAGCTCCGCGGAGACGGGTTCTTCCTCGTCGGGCGGCAGTGGTTCGGGCCAGTCATCGTCGTCGAGCAGCGGCGTGGTGTCCAGCTCATCCGCGGCGAACGGCTCCACGTCCTCGGGCGGCAACGCGTCGAGCTCGTCGGGCGGCAATGGGGCTACGTCCTCGGGCGGGGGTAGCGGCGCGTCGTCGTCGGGGGGCGCGGGCAGCGGCAGCGGAGCGTCCTCGTCGTCGGGGGGCGGGGCCACGTCCGGGAGCACCAGCGGGGCGGCATCCACCTCGTCGTCTTCTTCCACTTCCTCGTCGGGAAGCAGCAGCTCGGGTGAGCCGGCGGCGCGCTTGTACTTCCGCTCCCTCCCCGTGCCGCAGGGCCTCCAGGACCAGCCGTGGAGCTACCAGGCCACGCTCTCGCGCTCGGGAGTGGCCACCTGGACGCTGCCCATTGCTCCGACGGGTGCAGCGGTGGATTCCAGCGGCCGCATCACCTGGACGCCCAGCGCCAACCAGATGGGTTCCCATTCCTTCACCGTGCAGGCGGTGCTGGATGGCGAGGTCATTGACCAGTCCTTCGTGGTGAGCGTGGCGGGCGTGACGGTGGAAACGCAGCAGACCGTCAGCGCGTCCGACCCCGACGGCGCCGTGGTTCGCGTGGACGCGCCGCTCTCCGAGATTGCCGGCACCTCGCTGGTGATTCCGCCAGGAGCGCTGGAGAGCGACGTGGACCTCACCATCTCCGCCGTGGCGAACCTGGTGCCGCCCGCGGAAGCGTTGCTGGCGGGCCTGCAGGCCACCGACCTGATCCCGGTGGAGTTCGGCCCTTCCGGCCTGGTGTTCGCGCAGCCGGTGCACATCCAGATCCCCGTCTCCGCTGCGGTGCTGGCGCAGGGCAACATCCAGGTCCAGACGTTCGACCAGGCCTCGGGGCGGTGGGAGACCGTGCCGCTGGTTTCCGTCGACACCGCGGCGGGGATTGCCGTGGCGGAGGTGCAGCACTTCAGCACGTACCTGGCCTCCTCCGACCCCACGCTGGTCAGCATTGACGTCGACCACGGCAGCGCCAACAGCACCTGCGCCTCGGATGTGCTGGTGCAGCCGTTGCTCGTTCCCTTGCTGCAGCAGATTCCCGCTTCCGGCGTGGCGGGTGCGCCGCCGGGCGCCAGCAATGCCGCCGACGTGCTGGCGAGCCTCACCGAGGGAAGGGCGCTGCAGGTGTTGACGCGGGTGACGCTGACGGGGCCCGACGGCATCCGTGAGATGCACGCGTTGGTTTCCTCCGCCGTGCCGGAGGCCGGTGGACGCCTGCGCCTGTCCGTTGCCGACGAGAGCGGTCGCGTGCTGGCCGTGGAAAGCGTGGAAGGCAGCGCGCTGGACGTGGTGGCTTCCTACCTGCGCAATGAGCGCGCGGTGGTGGTGGCTCGTCGGGTGGACGCCGCGCCGGGCGCCGAGCTGGAGGTCACCGCGGAGGTGGTGGTGCAGGTGGTGGCGGCGGAGGAGGCGGACCGCGTCTCCTCGGTGGCGGGCTCCCCGCTGGGTGGCCAGCGTGTAGTGGTGACGGACCTGGTCAACCGCGACGGTCTCGACGACGACTGCGACGGACTGGCCACGTCGTTTGACCCGCAGTTCGACGTGCCGCGCCCCGTGGTGTTCGGCGTTCCCGGCGACGTGGTGGCGGTGCCGGTGGGGGTCTCCGCGTCGTTGTCGGTGGTGGTGGAGAACGGCCCGCTGCCCGTGCAGTGGAGCGCCGACGGCGCGGTCACGCTGGTCCCGGCCGGTGATTCCGTCGACGTCACCGCCCAGGAGCCGGGCCTCTACCGCGTCCTGGCCACCGTGGGGGACGCGCCGGCCACCATCACGTACGCGTTCGAGGTGGTGGCGTTCCTGCCCCCGCCCGACAACATCCCGCCGCGTTGCGAGGTTGCCGCCAGCGCCGTGGAGTTGCGCGCGGGCGAGATGGTCTTCCTGGACGCCATTGCCCACGACCCCGACGGCGATCCCGCTCGACTCACCTACTCCTGGACGGTGACGCAGCCCGCGTCCCTCCAGCACGACGGACGCCGCGCCTGGTTCACCGCGTCCACCCCCGGCGAGTACGTGGTGACCTGCTTCGCCTACGACGGTGCGGACTATTCTTCGCCGGGTGAGGCGCGGATTCTCGTCGTGGCGCAGAACGCGGACCTGCCGCCGGGACAGCCGCTGGTCTCCCCGCTGTCCAGCGTGCTGGACCCCAGCACCGGCGCCACCCACCAGCTCTACCTGGCCTACGCCACGGACCCCGAAGGGGGCGCGATCTCGTTCACGTGGCAGCCGGTTCCGGGCACGCCGCAGCATGACCTCGTCGAGGTTGCTCCGCCGGCGAATTTCCCCGGCCGCGCGTTCCAGGTGACGCCGGGCGGGGAGGGCGTGTACCGCTTCGTGGTGTTTGCCACCGACGCGAGCAATCAGCGTGGACCGGGCGTGGAGGTCCACCTGATGGTGGTGGATCTCCCGGACAACCCCGTCGACAACGACCGCGACGGCTACTTCGCCGGTCCGGGCGCGGGCGGTGACTGCGACGACACCAACCCCTCCATCCACCCCAACACCCGCGACCTGTGCGGCGACGGCGTGGACCAGGACTGCTCCGGCGCCGACACCTCCGCGGCGGAGTGCGACAACGACGGCGACGGCCTGCCCTCCGCTGGCGGTGACTGCGATGACACCGACCCCTCCGTGCGCCCCGGCAACAGCGAGCTGTGCGACGCGCGCGACAACAACTGCAACACGAGTGTCGACGAGGGATGGGGCGTGGGACAGCCCTGCGTGACGGTGCGGGATGGGTGCCAGATCGACGGGCGCCTGGAGTGCAGCGCCACGCGGATGAGCACGGTGTGTGTGCCGCTGCAGGGATCCTCGTGCAACGCGTGTGGGAGCGCCGGGCAGACCTGTGCGTCGGCAACGGACTGCTGCTCCGGCATGGAGTGCACGCAGGGCATCTGTCAGCAGCCGCAGTGTCAGCCGCGCACCTGTCAGCAGATGGGCGCCACCTGCGGCGTCGTCGACGACGGCTGCGGGCAGGTGCTGGATTGTGGGACGTGTCGTGCCGGGGAGATGTGTGGTGCGGCGCGGCAGTGCGTGGTGGTGATGTGCGGAGGGCCGGGTCAGCCGTGCTCCGCGCAGGCTCCGTGCGCACCGGGCCTGGCGTGCATCAACGGCGTGTGCATGGACGGCGGCGCCTGCACCCCCGACGGGGCGCAGTGCGATCCGAACCGTCCATGCTGCAACGGGCAGCCGTGTCCGGCCAACGGATTCTGCGAGCCCAATGGCTGCCGTCCGACGGGCGAGCCGTGCGCGGTGAACGACGAGTGCTGTGGCGGAGCGTGCGTCAATGGCATCTGCGGCGACGGTGGAACCTGCCGGCCTGACGGCGCGTCGTGTGATCCGAACCGTCCGTGCTGCAACGGGCTGCCCTGCTCCAACGGTATCTGCCAGGGCCAGTGCACCCCGATCGGCACCCAGTGCCAGGCCGGCATCCCGTGCTGCAACGGTTACTGCGGTCCGCAGGGTATCTGCGAGAATGAGTGCCTCCCCGACGGCGTGCAGTGCGACCCGAACCGTCCCTGCTGCAGTGGCAGCTGCGCCAACGGCACCTGTGCGCAGAACCAATGTGATGGTCGGAACTGCGTGACCGATGCCGAGTGCTGCGCCGGCTACCGCTGTGACCCAGCGGCGATGCAGTGCTTCCCCGACGGCGGAGGCTGTACGCCCGACGGAGCGCAGTGTGACCCCAACCGTCCCTGCTGCAACGGCCAACCGTGCTCCGCCAACGGGACTTGTGGCGGCGGTGGGCAGTGTCGCGTCGAGGGTGAGGCGTGCAACGCGGCAACCGAGTGCTGCAGCGGAAACTGCACCGACGGGGTCTGCATGCCGAATCAGTGCGACCGTCCCTGCGCCACGGATGCGGAATGCTGCGCGGGCTACCGTTGTGATCAGGCGGCCCAGCAGTGCTACCCCGACGGCGGCGCCTGCACGCCCGACGGAGCGCAGTGTGATCCGAACCGTCCGTGCTGCAACAACCAGCCCTGTTCCGCCAACGGCATCTGCGAGAGCCAGTGCACACCGATTGGCACGCAGTGCCAGGCCGGCATCCCGTGCTGCAACGGGTACTGCGGTCCGCAGGGCGTCTGTGAGAACGAGTGCATCCCCGACGGAGCGCAGTGCGACCCGAACCTTCCCTGCTGCAGTGGCAGCTGCGTCAACGGCACCTGTGCGCAGAACCAGTGTGATGGTCGGAACTGCGTGACCGACGCCGAGTGTTGCGCCGGTTATCGCTGCGACCCCGCTGTCATGCAGTGCTTCCCCGACGGTGGAGCCTGTGCGCAAGCGGGTCAGCCGTGCATCAATGGAACCTGCTGTGCTGGCCTGACGTGTGATGCACAGGGCATTTGCGGCGGCGGGTGTGGCCCAGAGGGCATGGCGTGCGCCGTCAACGCAGAATGCTGCAGCGGGAACTGCGCCAACGGCGTGTGCTCACCCAACCAGTGCGACGCGCAGACCTGTGCCACCGACGTGGATTGCTGCGCGGGTTATCGCTGCGACCCGGCCGCCATGCAGTGCTTCCCCGACGGTGGAGCCTGTGCGCAAGCGGGTCAGCCGTGCATCAATGGAACCTGCTGTGCCGGTCTGACGTGTGATGCACAGGGCATTTGCGGCGGCGGGTGTGGCCCAGAGGGCATGGCGTGCGCCGTCAATGCGGAGTGCTGCAGCGGGAACTGCGCCAACGGCGTGTGCTCACCCAACCAGTGCGACGCGCAGACCTGTGCCACCGACGCGGATTGCTGCGCGGGTTATCGCTGCGACCCGGCCGCCATGCAGTGCTTCCCCGACGGCGGAGGCTGCACGCCCGACGGTGCGCAGTGTGATCCCAACCGTCCCTGCTGCAACGGCCAGTCGTGCTCTGCCAACGGGACTTGTGGCGGCGGTGGGCAGTGTCGCGTCGAGGGTGAGGCGTGCAACGCGGCAACCGAGTGCTGCAGCGGAAACTGCACCGACGGCACCTGCATGCCGAATCAGTGCGACCGTCCCTGCGCCACGGACGCGGAGTGCTGTGCAGGGTACCGTTGTGATCAGGCGGCCCAGCAGTGCTACCCCGACGGCGGCGCCTGCACGCCCGACGGAGCGCAGTGTGATCCCAACCGTCCGTGCTGCAACAACCAGCCCTGTTCCGCCAACGGCATCTGCGAGAGCCAGTGCACACCGATTGGCACGCAGTGCCAGGCCGGCATCCCGTGCTGCAACGGGTACTGCGGTCCGCAGGGCATCTGCGAGAACGAGTGCATCTCCGACGGAGCGCAGTGCGACCCGAACCGTCCCTGCTGCAGTGGCAGCTGCGCCAACGGCATCTGTGCGCAGAACCAGTGTGATGCACGCGCGTGTGCCGCCGACGCCGAGTGCTGCCCCGGCTACCGCTGCGACCCGGCTGTCATGCAGTGCTTCCCCGACGGTGGAGCCTGCGCTCCCGACGGCGCCCAATGCGACCCGACGCATCCCTGCTGCAACGGCCAGGCGTGCCCACCCGAGGGCTACTGTGGCGGCGGCGGTCAGTGCGCGCCCGACGGCGAGCCCTGTGACCCGAACCGTCCGTGCTGCAATGGTCAGGCGTGTGGACCGGGCCAGATTTGCGGTGGTGGCGGTCCGTGCACGCCGCAGTGTCTCTGTCGCATTTGCGGTGACCCCGACGGGTGCGGCTCGGTCTGCGTGCCTGGCGGCGGCTGCGTGGAAGGCTGACGCAGTTCCCGGGTGGGGTGGCGGGTTCCTGCTGCCATCCCACCCTGCGCTGCCAGCTCCCCGTCGTGAGATTCCCCCGCCGACAGAACCATCATTCCCAGGCGGATGGGCAACGCGACGGTTTCCCAATCCCAATCCCGGATTTGAAACGACGTTTGGCCGCAGGGGTGAGCACATCCGCAGGTGGCCGGCAAATGGTCAGCCCCGGGCGGCGCACTCATGACGAGGGAAAACCGGCCCACGCATGCCCCGTTCACCCTGTCGAAGCGACGGAGGAGCGGCCAGCAATGTAGGGGCTGCCCGTTGCCGGCACTGCGTGAAAAGGCCCCATGGCCGGCAATGGTCAGCCCCGGGCGGCGCTGTCATGACGACGGAAAACAGGTCCGCACCTTGCCGGCAGCTGCAGTTGACCGCAAACATGGTCGCGCTGAGCCAAGGACCTGGCCAGAAGCTCTTTCCCAGAGGAGCTCCGGTTGAGCCCGGACAGCCCGAGCCAAAGCGGTATTTCAGACCGCACTCCCAAAGGTGCGGGCGCCGCGAG
>JBFMGU010000223.1:0-17268 GCA_040752415.1 Myxococcota bacterium | reverse complement strand
ACGCGTTGCTGCTCAACTCCCAGTCGCCGGTGCGCGCGTCGGGGAGGAGCAGTCCCAGATTCACCTTGCGGATGCGCTCGTCCACGCGCGGCAGCTGGGTCACCACCGCGGTCACGGCGCGGATGAACGGCTCGGGGTCGGGGTCCCACAGCTCGGGCACCATCTCCTGGAACACCGCCAGCGAGGTGCGCGCCAGGCCGCTGGCGTCCAGCTCCTCCACGCAGGTGAAGTGCGTGGGCAGGATCTGGGTGTCCACGGGGAGCGCCCGCATCACGTCGTGGAGCCGACGGTGCACCTGGCGCGCCCAGGGCGCGGTCACCTCCGCTCCGTCGGGCGGGCCGAGGCCGGAGACCAGCAGCGTGTCTCCGCTCAGCAGGTAGCGCTCATTGACCAGGTACATCACCGAGCCCGGCGTGTGCCCCGGCGCCGCAATCACGCGGATGGAGATGCCGTCGGGGCCATCCAGCAGCACGCGCTCATCCTCACGCGGGGGAATCACCGGCAGGCCCAGCGCCGGCTCCGGCCCCGTTCCCGACGCCACGCGGTAGGGCACCCCCAACCGACGCGCCAGCTCCGGGCCGCCGGAGACGTGGTCCGCGTGGACGTGCGTATCCAGCACCAGCGTGATGTGCGCGCCGGCCTGACGCACCAGGCGCGTGTACTCGTCGGTGAAGCTGGAGGGATCCACCACCACCGCCTCCACCCCGGCGATGATGACGTGCGAGAGGCAACCCTTCCCGTAGCGGTTCACCTGCCACAGCTCGAAGCGTCGTTGCTCCTGCGCGCGCAGGGGCACCGCCAGCGGCACGTGCAGGTCCAGCCAGGCGCGCATGCCTCCGTGCAGGTAGACGGCGGCGCGGCCATCCGCGCGCAGGCGCTCCGCCACCGTGCGGCACAGGTTTCCCTCCCGGCACACCACCACCGCCTCACCCTGACGACGGGGAATGTGCGCCAGCGCCTCCGCTTCATCCGCCTGGAAGTGGGCCGCGGGAATGTTGATCACCCGCGCGTTGCGCTTGCCCACCAGCGGCCGCGCACGCGCTTCCTCCTCGGTGCGCAGGTCCAGGATGAAGAACGGGGTGTGGTGTCCGCGGAACAGTCGGCGCCACAACTCCCCGGCCGTGATGTGAGGTGACCCTTCCATGACCCCGCTCCGCCGCCACGCGCCCCAGCCAACGTTCCCGTCGTGCTGGAGAGACCCATTGCTCCGCATCCAAACGGCATCATTGCAGCCACCGTGCCCGGCGTTCCCCGACGGAAAATCCGCGCCGCTGCGCAGCACGCGCGCAGGGACGGGAACGTGCGGCACCTTTTGCGCTGGAGCGTGTCGTCGACGGGAGCGGCGCACCGCCAGGCCGCGGAATCGCGGGGAACCCGGGCGCGGGCGGGACCGGCGTCGTCTCAAACGCGACCGAGATCGTGCTCGACGCTGAAGACGTGCGCGTGCAGGTTGGCGATCCAGAGCTTGCCTTCCTGCGTGGCGCGAAGGTGGCGCAGGCCGTCCTTGATGTAGGGGGAGACCACGTTCCAGTAGAAGCCGGCGTAGCCGCGACGGAGGTCGCCGGGGTTCTTGTAGTTGAGCTTCTCGTTGGCGCCGGTCTCCTGGAACTCGTGGAACAGCGCGGGGAGCTTGCGGATGTAGCTGGGGTCGGCGAGCTGCCCGATGAGGTCCGCGGCGCGCAGCAGCCCGGGCACGGTGGCGGTGCCGCGGTGGTCCTCGTCGTTGGGAACCGGGAAGCGGGTCAGCTCGATGTTCCGCGCGATCTCCTCGGCGTCGATGATCTTGTGGCCGCCAAAGCGCTCCCGGATGAACAGCTTGCCGCGCTCCACGTGGTACGGCGTCATGGACGCGTCGGTGGCGCCGGGCGGGACGGCCACCGTCTCCCCGGCCTTGCCGGTGCTGTAGCGGCCATCCCCGTCGTCACGACAGATGCCGCGCACGTAGCCGATGTCATGGCACAGCAGGGAGATGGTGAAGTGCAGCCAGTCCCGCGGGCTCACGCCGCCCTCGGTGATGTGCTTGCCGCGCAGGATCTCCTGGCCCACCTGCGTCACCATCACGGTGTGCTCGACGTTGTGATACAGCGCGTCGCTGTTGGAGATGATCTCCAGCGCCATGCGGGCGGCCCAGCTGAGGATGCCGTTGAAGTGGGCCTCCATGTTCCCGTACATGCGCGTGTAGGACTGCTCCATGCGCGCCACCAGCGCGTCAATCAGGAGCTCTTGCGGATTGAGCATGCGCCGCCTCCTGCGGGCGTGAGGGTGAGCAGCAACGCTGCATGCGCTGCGCACCTTCGTCAAACGTGGGCGGCGTGATTTCCCGCTTGACCGGGGCGCCCTGTGACCCCTGGCACACCGAGGAGGATCAGGGACGGAGGCCCTTCACCAGGTTCTCACACAGGGTCCACGTGGCGTCGTAGCTGTAGGCCAGGAACGTGGACTGCAGGCTGGCGTCGTCGAGCAGGAGCAGGTTGGAGATGTTCTTCTGGCCGGAGATGAGCTTGTCATACTCCACGCCGGGCACACCCCCGACGTAACCCATTGCGAAGGCCTTGATGCCGATGGGTGCGCTGTACGCACGCTGGCGCTCCCAGATGAGCTTCTTCTCGGCCAGGAAGGTCATCTCCGCGCCCAGGTCCACCGCGGCCTGCGCCGGGCTCTCCGGGCTGTCGGCGAGCACGCCGTAGCCGCGCAGGGAGAGGTCCAGCACCGCGTCCGCCGCCTCCGGCGCCACCAGCTCCAGCCCGGCCTGCTCCACCAGCATGCGCTCCGCCGCGGCCCGCATGGCGGCCTTCATCTGGTCCGCGGTGAACGCGGATTGCAGCTTCACGGCGAGCTTGGCGTTGGCGGCGGCGGCCATGCCCTGGCTGACCGCGGCGGTGAACCCGTGTTTCTGCGTGGATTGGCCCAGGTCCACGCGCACGTTGGGCTTGCCGGACACGGTCACCGCCACCCGGCGCAACCGCTCCCGGTATTCCGGCAGGTGGTTGGTGGTGCGGCAGCCGGAGACGGCCAGGAGCAGGACGAATCCGAGACGAAGCAGACGCGAAGTCACGCGGGAACCCCCTCCGGCGCTCACGCCGGGAGCGGATAGTGGCGAAGCTGATAGAGCTGCTTGCGAAGATCGGCGCGGAAGTCGGGATGCGCAATGGAGATGAGCGCTTCCCCGCGTTGGCGCAGCGTGAGCCCGTGCAGGTTGACCGCGCCATACTCGGTCACCACCCAGTGCACGTGGCCGCGCGTGGTCACCACCCCGGCGCCCGCCTTCAGCTCCAAGGTGATGCGGCTGAGCTGCCCCTTCGCCGCCGTGGCGGGAATGGCGATGATGGGCTTCCCGCCCTTGGACACGCCCGCGCCGCGGATGAAGTCCATCTGCCCGCCAATGCCCGAGTAGATGCGGTGGCCAATCGAGTCGGCGCAGACCTGCCCGGTCAGATCAATCTCCAGCGCGGAGTTGATGGCCACCACCTTGGGGTTCTTGCGGATGAGCGCAGTGTCGTTGGTGCGGTCACAGGAGTGGAACTCCACGAGCAGGTTGTCGTGGACAAAGTCGAACAGGCGCTGGGTACCGTTGACAAACGAAGTCACCGTCCGTCCCGGGTGCACCGCCTTGAGCCGGTTGGTGACCACGCCGTTCTGGATGAGCGGGATGAGGTGATCACTGAACATCTCGGTGTGGACGCCCAGGTCATGTTTGTTGTTCAGGCGCGTCAGCACCGCGTTGGGAATGGCGCCAATGCCCATCTGCAGCGTCGAGCCATCCTCGACAAGGCCAGAGACGATCTCACCGATGCGCGCCTCCACCGGCGTCTCCTCGGCCACCTCGGCCTCGTGCAGGGGGCGGTTGGTGTGGATGAAGGCGGCGAACCGGCTCAGCGGCACCGCGGTGTTGCCGTGTGTCCGCGGCATGCGCTCATTGATTTCCGCAATGAGGATGCGCGCGCTGTCGGCGGCAGCCCGGGCGGCGTCGACGCTGGTGCCCAGCGTGCACATGCCGTGCTCGTCGGGGGGAGAGACCTGGAGGAGCGCAACATCCAGCGGCACCACGCGGGTGAGGAAGAGCTCGGGGATGTCGGAGAGGAAGATGGGCATGAAGTCCGCCCGACCCTCCTCAATGGCCTTGCGCACCGGCGGCCCCGCGAACAGCGAGACCGAGAAGAAGCGGCCCGACTGGCTCACGTCCGCGTAGGCGCACGGCCCGGCGGTATGCAGGTGGTACAGCGTCACGTTCTCGAGGTCCTTGCGCTTGACCATGGCCTCCAGCAACGTGGTGGGCGTGGCGGCGGCACCGTGGACAAAGACCTTCATGCCGCTCTGCAGCAGACGCACGGCGTCGCTGGCGCTGACGGCGCGTTGAGACCAGTTGGGATCCTGCTTCATGTCCTCTCCATGCATGTTCGAGGCGGCGAGATTCTTTCAAGGAGTCCGCCTGCGTCCACCGGGGTGTCCGGTGGCATCCCACAACTTTGCAGCCCGCATGCCGTGCGCCATGCCCCCGCCGTCGCAACCCGTGGCCGCATTCTAGACCCGGTGCGTGCGGCAAGTCTGTCGGGCCGGTGCAGAATCTGCGGCGCGTCTTCGTGTCCGTTCTACCCTTCGCGGCGAGAAGTCACATCGTCGTCGCCAGGTAGCGCCACCGCACGAGGTGGATCCGCACGGTGGACCACGGGTTGTCGTCGTGCGCGTGGAAGGTGCCCACCTTCATGCGCTGCGGGCTTGCCTCGATCCATTGCCCCTCCCCCAGGTAGGCCAGCACGTGGATGCCCGACGCCGTCACCGCCAGGTCTCCCGGCTGCACCTCGTGGGGGTCCAAGGTCCTGAGACTGCGCGCCTCCCGGACGAGGACGGTGCGACGGTTGCGGTGATCGCGCAGGTCCACCGCCGCGTCGTCGACCCACCACAGCAGGAAGGCATCCCGCGCGCTTTGAGCATCCCGGTGACGGAGCGCGTGCTCGATCAGCGCATCGCGGAGTGCGCGTCGCACCAGGCCGGAGCAGTCAATGCCGTCGGGGCTCTCCCCGCCCCACACGTAGGGCACGCCGTCATACGTCGGCAGCGCGGTGAGGTAGTGCGCGCGCAGCTCCTCCACGTTCCGCTCCCCGCCCGGAGCAACCGCCACGCCAGCGACACCCAGGAGCGGAAGAACCACGACGACACGGAGCACCCTCCCACGCCATGCGTAGCGGAGGGCCATCAACCACAACGCCGCCGTTGCGCCCACCACGCTGAAGCGGACCACGTTGTTGACCACCGGCACGCTGAGCGCAACGCCGAGGACCAGCGCGCATCCCAGCCACCCGACGAGAAGGGTGCGCCACGACGGAGCGCGCGGGGAAGGGCTTGGCATCGGTGGCGGCAACCACCGTGCGGGAGATGCGCATTCCCATCACGGCGTGGGCGTGGAACCGGATCCGCAAGCACGTGCCGCATCCGCCACCACGATCACCGTGGCGCGGGTGACGTCGACGAGGAACGCGAGGTCCAGGGTATCCGGCGTGTCGCTGGCCTTGTGGTAATGCGGGTTCCTGAGCAGCGCGGTGTCGGTGATCATGAGCGCGTCGACGCCGACGTCCCAGAACGGCGCGTGGTCGGAGAAGCGGGACTGCTGGATGGACCGGCCGGTACCGGGCACCGTCACGGGAACCACGCCGTAGCGTGAGCCCAATGCCTTCCGGAACCCATCCGCGGCCGTGGCCCAGCGACGTGCGCCCCCGTGATTCCCCACCAGCGCAATGAAGTCACCCTTCTCCGTGGCGGCGGTGCGCGGAATCCCCGACGGAAGGCGCTGACAACCGACGTCCCGACACGTGTAGCCCACCGATTCCACGACGAAGACCACGTCGTAGGCCACTCCCTGGTCCACCAGCGCCTGACTCCCGTAGGCGAAGTTGCGCCCGTCGCGTCCCACGGTCCCGGAGTGCGGCTCCTCGGTATCGAAGAAGGCCACGTCGACGGCGACGCCGGGACCCAACACGCGCGTCAGCTCGAGGACGGCGGCCACGCCGGAAGCGTTGTCGTCGGCGCCGGGGGACTGTGGCGCGGAATCCAGGTGCGCCCCCACGAGGACGCGGGCGTTCGTCCCACGCCCCACCACGTTCTCACCGGCCACTCCCGCCACGACGTACGGACGTCGCTGCACGCTCCACCCTGCGTCCGTCAGCTGCGCGGTGAGCCATGCTGCCGTGGCCTGACGTCGTGCGGGGGAACGACGGGGACCCTCGCGGGTGAGCTGTCGCACGTCCACCTCGAGACGCTGCGCGGATACCCTCCCGGCAAGCGGCAGGCACTCGTCCGCCACTGGCGTCACCGTCGTCGAGCAGGCGCCCAGCAGAACCAGGGGGAGAAGCCGGATGAGCATCGGGGCGTGATGTTCGACAATACCTTCGGGGCCCGGTTCCGTCCGCGCAGCCCTGCGAACGCGGCTGGCACCTAGCGGATGGACGCCGCGGCGGGTCCGGCGGATGCGCGGGAGGTTCCGTCCGCGGAGCTCGTCGTGGAGCGGGTTGATCCTCCGTTGCGGAGCACCTCCTCCAATGCGTCCGCGCCGAGGACCGCGCCGGGTTTTGCCCGCACCGCGGCGCCCAGCCGAGCGGCGGCCGCGCGATGTGGTCCGTCAGACAGCAACTCCGCGACGAGTGGCGCAATCTCCAGGGCGGAACCCGTCTTCCCAATCATCCGCCCCGCACCCGCGGCAACCAGGCTTCGGCCCACCCATGGCTGATCGGAGAGCTTCTCCATCGGCATGACCAGCACCGGCAGGTCGTGGGCAAGCGCCTGCATGGTGGTGCCGTGGCCGCCGTGCCCCACGAGGAGGCTCACCCCTGGCATCAGCTTCACGTGCGGAACGTAGCGGTGCACCTCGACGCCGGCGTGCGCCCGGATCGTCGTCGGGTCCACGGCGGGTCCGGTGGTGACAATCACGCGTGCGTCCAGGCCGGAGGTTGCGTCGACGATGGCTTGGAGGGACCGCGCCATGCGGGGAAAGCCAAACGTGCTCAAGCTGACCAGGACGGTGGGCCGCTCCGCCGTGACGCGCGGGGAAAACTCGACGACGGGACCCACCTGCCGTAGGTTCGGCGGGGGAGCAGCAACCGGGTCCAGCTCCGGCAGCGACGTGAGAACCCGCAGCGCAGCCTGCTCCAGCGCCTTCCGCGGTTGTAGCCCGCGCAGCCACAAGCTCAGCCCCAACGGCCCCGACAAGCAGCCCCTGTTGAAGTACGCGTCGTAGAGATGCTCGAGGACGGCGTAGCGCAGACCCGCCTGCTGCGCGGCATGCAGCGCGCCGAACATGAGGCAATCAATCACCACCAGGTCGACGGGCCGGGCGGCAACGGCGTCCAGCAGGTCGCGTCCCATCCCGGCATCGCCAAAGGTCGCCAACATCGTCAGCGGCGAGTTGGCGTCGAGCGCGGAGAACTTGCGCGCGTGCCGGCCGGGCACGAACTCGAATCCCGCGGAGGTGAGGGCTGCTTCCTGTCGGGCATGACCGAGAAAGCGGACGGTGTGGCCACGGGTCCGGAGCTCCCGCGCAATCGCCACGGCGGGCGGAACATTGCCGCCGCCGTCCCAGGTGACGAAGAGGATCTCAGACATGTTTCCCCCTGGAGTTGGTGTCGGCGAGCAGCGCGCTCACCAGGTGCTTGATGCGTTCCTCGGTGTTTTGACGGGAGAGGCCGCGGTCGCGACGGAGCAGCTTCCACGTGTAGACGTCGGTGGCAACGACGAGCAGGTCGAGGAGCTGCTCCGCGTCAGCGCGACCCCTGAGCAGCGGCGTGAACACCTCCTTCACCCAGGTGCGGTGCGTCTTGCGACCCACCTGGGTGATCCGGCGGGCCAGCTCCTCGGTCCGTTCCTGGGCCAGGAGGATCAGGACACCGTCCCCACGCGCCTCGTAATGGGCCATGATCGACCGCACGGCAGCGTCGACGTCGCCGGCGGGAGCGCGTCGTTCCTCCTGCACCACCGGGGCGGCATGGGCGAAGGTGGCCTCAATCAGCTCCGCCCGGCTCCCGAAGTGGCGCAGGACCGTCTGGACGCTGACCCCCGCACGCTCCGCAATGTGATCGAGCCCAACCTCGGAGACCAACCGCTCCAGGTGCAGCGCCACGGTGGCGTCGAGGATCTGACGCCGCGTCTGCTCCACCGCCTGGGCGCGAGCCTTCATGGTGTACGAGCGCGGCGATTTCATGTGAATGACGATTACCGCCAAACACATTTGGTGTAAATCGCAATCACCACCAAACTCCGGGGTGGGTGTCGCGGCCCCGGCCGTCGTCCGCCGGAGGAAATCCCGGGGCGGCGGGCCGGTTGCAGAATCCCGTGTCTTCAAGCACCGTTGCCGGCCGTCCAAGGCTTTCTGCCTTCTCGGGAGGTCACCATGCCGCGAATTGAACCGGGTCAGCTCCGCGCCCTCGCCCAGCGCCTCGCCACCGACGGTCAGCTCTCCGCCCAGGACGTGGGCCAGCTCATCGACACCGCGATGTCGGACGGCACGCTCTCCACCGTCGCCAAGACGGAGCTGAAGGAGATCCTCGCCGAGTACAAGGACCACTTGGACTCGCCGGAGACGGAGAAGCGCCTGCAGGCGTTCCTCTCCATCTCCACCGCCCGGCTGCGCAACCTGGCCCACACCCTGGAGAAGGATGACGGCGTGATCAGCGCCGCCGACGCCGACAAGCTGGCCGAGCTGGTCAACGCCGACGGGAAGATCAGCCGCAACGAGAAGTACTCCCTGGGCGCGCTGATGGTGGCCAACCGCATGAGCCCGGAGGCCAAGACCAAGGTGGACGCGCTGCTGGGTCGTGAGGTGGGCGGCGGCGGGCAGGCCAAGCCGCTGGACCCCTCCGGCACGCACCGCCCGGTGTTCCTCTCCGCCAGCGGTTTCTTCGTCGAGGACCAGGCGCTGGACCGCCCGCGCAACCTCTCCGAGCTGGGCAGCGGCTTGTTCCGCATGGCCGACCTCGTCGACGACATGAAGGACAACCCGCTCACCGCGACCAACGTCCCGCTCGCCGACCGGCAGAAGGTGATGGCCAACCTGGCCACCGCGCTTTCCCGCGTGCCCGCCGGCGGCACCGTCCCCGCCGAGATCACCGACAAGCAGGCCCT
Source organism: Myxococcota bacterium (assembly GCA_040752415.1). Classification (GTDB taxonomy): domain Bacteria; phylum Myxococcota; class JACRCW01; order JACRCW01; family JACRCW01; genus JBFMGU01. The sequence continues at coordinate 8,160 of JBFMGU010000223.1, read as the reverse complement.
GCAGCTCCGCTCCAGCGCGGCCACGGTGCTGATGTCACTGGTGGAGGCCAGCGGCACCACCGGCGACGAGCTGAAGCTCAAGGAGCAGGCGCTGAACCAGTACGTGGACGTCCTCAAGGCGGAGACCAACCCCATCCTGCGCGACTCCATGGTGTGGAACCTCTCGCGCGTCAGCGGCTCGCTGCCCACGGCCCTCAAGGCGGTGGCGCAACCGCTCGTCGACGGGATGGCGCCCAAGAGCCCGCCGTATGACGACTGGTTCAAGAACGGCAACAAGACACTGAACGTGTCCTGGACCACCGGCCCCGACGAGGAATTCTTTCCCGGCACCATCGAGCTGTTGAAGAAGCAGGGCTACACCGCCGACGGCGCGGTGCCCTCCCGCGGTCCCGCCACCATGGTGAAGACCTACCGTCGTCCCAACGGCGAGGAGGTGGAGGTCCGCATCAAGGTGGGCGTGAACCAGAACAACATCTTCAAGGACATGAACCGCGAGGACGTGCACATCGTCGGCTACGACGGTCACTCCGACATCGGCCGCACCGTGCCCGGCTCGCTGCGCGGCGCGCCCAACGAGGTGGGCAAGAAGCTCATCTTCACCGGCATGTGCGCGGGCAAGGACAACCTGCACAACATGCGGGAGCGCTTCCCCGACGCGCAGGTCATCACCACCTTCACCTCCAGCTACTTCAACACGGAGGAGCGCAACGGCGGGAAGGTGATGAGCCGCTCGGAGAACTTCAACACGCTGATGGAGCTCATCAACGGCGCGGTGAAGAAGCAGGACTGGGAGCAGATCAACGAGAACATCCGCGACAACGCCGTCCTGTTCCCGTGGAGCCACGTCATGCCCGGCGGCACCAACTACATCTCGCCGGCGCACACGGAGATCCGTCGCAAGGTGCTGGACACCGACCACGACGGACAGGCGGACTACCTGGACAAGTTCGCCAACTTTGACACGTTCAAGGTGGCCACCGACACCGCGCGCGAGTTCCAGCCGCTGCCGCCGTCACACCCGGCGGAGACGCTGGAGGGCACGGTTCCGCACCTGGCGGCGCAGGCGCTCAACACCGCCACCGGCTACAACGGCGTCACGCATGACTACAAGAAGCAGAACGTCATCGGCGCGGGCTACTTCGAGCCCAAGGCGGGTGAGAAGGCCATCGTGAAGTTCGAGCGTACGCAGGTGGATGGCCAGACGGTGCTGCACATGTCGGTGAACTCGCACTACGCGCACATGTCGGTGGAGGCGCTGCGTGCGGTGGCGCACTACGAGTTCATCCAGCAGATTGGGCAGGACCAGGGGCTCTCGACGGTGGACCGCAAGCTGATGGGCCTGACCTTCGCCGCGTTCTCCATCATGTACGACGAGGCGCGCTGGGGCCGCGACGAGACGATCTGGACCAACCTGCTGAAGGCGTTGGGCCTGCCGGCGGAGATTCCGTTCGCCCCCATCCGCAGCCTGCTGGACGAGGAGCACCACGACTACTCCGGCAACATGACGCACGTGCGGGAGTGGAAGCGGCAGATTCCGCAGCCGGTGCTGGACGCGCTGGGTCGCTGAGGCAGGCATGCCATCCGCGTCGTCGCGTGACGACGGCGCGGGTGGCGCTCAGCGCTTCTTCTTCCGCTTCGCCGCCGCCTCACGACGAACCTCCTCCTCGTGCTCATCCACCACCGCCTGCAGGACGCGTGAGACGTCCACGGGGCGGTCTTCGTCAATCCCGTCCGGGTCCTCCGCCGCCTCGACGAGCGCGCGGTTGAACGCCGCCGAGAGGTCCTCGGTGGGATCTCCCTGCTTGTCCTTGCGGCGGGTCAAGAGGATGGGCTCATCCGGCTTCTTCTGGCGGGCCATGGTGACCTCCGTGAAGTGCCAACGTCCCGACAAGCGTAATGCGTCCCAAATGCGCGAGTCATCTCCGGTGGTGTCGGAGAATCTCCACCAGGTATTCGCGTCACCACCGCATGCAGCCCCCGGCACGTTCCGTATGATTCGCACCTTCAGTAGGATTTGTGCATGGCCACCACGAGGGTTTCCATCTCCATGCGTGAAGAGGTCCTGGCTGAAGCTCGTCGCGTGGCCGGTTCCCGCGGTCTCTCGGCGTTCATTGACGCAGCGGTGTGGCAGAGGCTGCAGGCGCGGCGCATCGAGAAGCTGGAAACGGAGTTGGCGGCACGGCACGGCCGCGTTCCCACCGCCGCCAGCCGGAAGGCCAACCGAACACGCTGGCCCCGCTGACCTCCCTCACACCTTGCGCGCAATGCGCTCCATCAACGCGTCCGCCGCCGCCACCGTCCCCAGCTTCCCGCCCAGGTCCGCCGCGGTCTCGCCCGCCGCCACGCACTCGCGCGCGCCGGCGACGATGGCCGCGTTGAGGTCCGGGTGGCCCAGGTAGTCCAGCATCAGCCCGGTGGTGAGGAACGCCGCCAGCGGATTGGCCAGGCCCTTGCCCGCAATGTCCGGCGCGCTGCCGTGCACCGGCTCGAACAGGCTGACCTTGCCGGGGTTGATGTTCGCGCTCGGCGCCACGCCCAGGCCGCCGCAGATGGCCGCGCCCAGGTCGGTGAGGATGTCGCCAGTGAAGTTGTTGGTCACCACCACGTCAAAGCGCGCCGGGTTGCGCACGATCTCCATGGCCGCCACGTCGGAGAGCAGGTGCGTGGCCTCCACGTCCGGATACTGCGCCTTGAGCTCCTTGAACACACGCTGCCACAGGCTCCCGCCGTAGCGCACCGCGTTGTTCTTGTCGGTCATGCACACCTTCTTGCGACGCTTACGCGCCAGCTCGAACGCGTACCGCACGATGCGCTCCACGCCCTTGCGCGTGTTGACCTCCACGTCCTGCGCCACCTCGTCGGGAGTGCCCTCCTTGAAGATGCCGCCCACGTTCGCATAGAGCCCTTCGGTATTTTCCCGAAGCACCACGAAGTCCAGGTCCGTGACGCCCTTCAGCGGCGTGAGCGAGGGATGCAGCAGCGTCACCGGCCGGTAGTTCACGTACAGGTCCAACCCGAAGCGCATGCCCAGCAGGATCTCGCGACCGTGGGCCATGTCCGGGATGCGCTTGTCGCCCAGCGCGCCGAAGAGGATGGCGGCGTAGTTGTCGCTGAGGTCCTGCAGCGCGCCCTTGGGAAGCCCCACGCCCTCACGCAGGTACTTCTCCGCGCCCCAGTCAAACTGCACCAGCGTGAGTCCCAGCGGACGCTTCTTGTCCAGCATCTCCAGCAGCCGGACCGCCTGCGCCGTCACCTCCGGACCAATGCCATCCCCGCCCACCACCGCAACCTTGCGCGTACCCATGCGTTTCCTTCCTCTTCTCGCGCGGGATTCATCCGCCCGCCGGGGAGGGAGCGCACTCTGGTCCGTCCGGTGGTGACTGGCAACCGCTCGCGACGCGTCATGCCGTCGCGTCTACCTTTGCCTCCGAACCGCGCAGCGACGGACTTGCCCCCCAAGGTTCTTGGAGTCGGTCACGCCCCGGTCAATGATCGCAACCGCTCCGCCACGGCAGGGGGCATCCTGGAGAGGAACTCCTCCGCGTCGGCGCGGGGCAGGGCCGGTAGCATCCAGGTGAGCATCATGGTCCGGTCCGCGGTGGCCGTCCTTTCGCCCGAAGCACGACCCAATCCCGCAATCTCCTCAGACGAAATGACCGCGCGGATGAGCGGCTGGAGATCCTCTTCCTCCTCCCGCATGTGCTCCAGGTACTGGGATATGAACGCGGCCAATCGCGGGTACAACTCCCACGCTGGCTGGGTGTCCACGTCACTTCGGAGGGCATTCAGGGCGGCGCCCACCTTCTCATGCGCGGCCTGCATGCGCTGGAACACCTGCGGGGCACGTTGGGCCAGCACCGGCAGCAGGACCACGTCCTCATTCTCTCCATGGAATGCGACGAGATGCAGCACTTCCTTGAGCTGGGACTTGGCGTTGTGGCCCTTGGTCTCGTCGGTGCCGGCGCGGCCAAGGGCGGTGCACACCTCAAAGAGCGCGCGGCGGATTCCCTTGTGGACGTTGGCGAAGATGTCGGGGGTCTTGGTGGTGCTCATGGTGTCCTCGTGTGGTGTGAGGGCATCATGCGCGTGGGCGTTGTTGGCGACTTGGATATTTCCGACATGATCAACCGGCTGCCCGCAGGAACCGGCTGGGCGAGGTCCCGGCAAAGCGGCGGAAATCCCGGATGAAATGGGATTGATCGTAATACCCCGCATCCAGGGCCACGCGGGTCAACGACGGAGCGGTTTGGGCCAACTCCACCGCACGCTCAAAGCGGCGCAGGCTGGCGTACTTCTTCGGTGTGAGGCCCACGCGGTCCAGGAAGCGTCGCTCCAGTTGGCGTTCACTGAGAGAAAGCGTGCGCGCCACGCCGGCAACGGAGAGCTCCTCGTCGCGGCAGGTGGACAGCAACGTCAAAGCGCGTTCAACCAGCGGATCCCGCAGGAACGGACGCTGGATGAGGAACTGCTCCAATTGGCGCACCTGCTCGTCGAGGGAACGCGTGCTCAAGAGGCGCTCACGCAACTCACGCACCTGCGCCGCGGGCAGGAGCTCATCCAGGGCCACAGACCGACACGCCAGTTCCGCCGCTGGCACGCCCAGGCAAGACGCGCCTTGTGGCGTGAAGCGCACCAGGAGCGTGTGGGTATTCTGCTCGTAACCATAGGTCCGCGGGGCGGTTTGGATGCCCGTGACGCCCACGTTTGAGAGCAGCGTCTCGCTGTAACGGATGCGACCGCTGAGCTGCAGTGCCAACACGGCCCCGGTGCGCGGCGTGATCACGCGCGTGCCGCCGTGGTTCTCGGTCACGTGGAATGACGAGACCCGGTCACGCAGGGCGGCGCTGGGAGGGATGAGCTTCAAGCGCGAGGCAGTGTGTCCGCGCCGAACGGTTCTCGCAACGTGGGGGGTGGGTCAGAGCCTCATCCCATGAACCTTGCGATGGAGTTGGTGGCCTCGAACTGGCGCTCGTCGATGCATTGTCGCTGGCGGGGGAGACCGTCGGCGCCGGTGCCGTCATCCTCGGTGCGCCGCGAAGGGCTGCGACGGTGCGCGCCTGGGACACTCGCCGGGGGAGTGCCGCGACGGATGCCCAGTTCCCGCCGCCGTTGTGGGAGGCTCATCACCGCGGCCCATGGTGTTCTGTCTGGCGAGGCCACGGTTCACCCTCACGGAGACCGGAGCGCGCCATGGCGACCCAGCGTCCATTGACAGCGAGCTTGTGTACGGGTTTGTGCGGTGGAGCCGAAGACATACCTACCAGCGCCAGATGCCGCCTCTGGCTGGCGCGGTCGGGATCCTATTGGCGCTGCCTCAACCATCCACGGCGCTCTTTCGCTTCCGCCTGGCGGGTGAGCGAGGTGGCCTGGCGGCGGCCTGGTGATCCATGGCGGGAGGCAGCTCAGGGCGGGCGCTGGGTGGTGGCGCGTCGGCGCCCTCCGGCCGAGGGGGCTCCGGCCCTCTCGCGGGTGGCTCGTGAGGGTCCTCTGGGTCGTCGCCGGGCCTACCCGGTGGATTCCTGGCCTTCGAGGTGTGGGGCAGGCGGTAGTGGCGCGGGACCTTGCGGGTCAGAAGCGGGAGCAGGCGGCCCCAGCGGGCGATCTGGCGAATCAGGTCCCACAGCAGGGCGTGGATGGCGGCCTCACGGGTGTCCAGCAGCGGCTCCCGGGCGGCCACGCGCTCCGCAGCCAGCGCAGCGCGACGCAGGACCAGCGCGGACTCGGCCACGGAGTCGCGGATGGGCTTGAGGGCGTCCCCGGCGCCGGCCGCGATGAGCACGTCCATGCGCGCCACCAGCCGCTCGGCGTCCGCGGCGTCACCCCAGAGGCTGGTGCGGCTCAGCGGGGTGAACTGGATGACCCGCCGCGAGATGCCCAGCTCCGGGAGCAGCGCGAGCAGTCGCCGCTGCTGCTGGCCCACGTTCTTCTGCGCGGCGGCCACCTCCAAGCTGCCATCGGGATCGGGGTCGTGCAGGCCCACCCGGCTGGCGGCGCGCTGGCCGATCAAGTCCAGGCGCAGGTCCAGGAGGGCGCGGAGGCGCTCGAGGTGGGCCTCGGTGATGGGGAAGCCGTGCTCGGCAAAGCGCGGGAGGTCCGCCTGCGCAAGCTGCATGAGCTCCGCGTCCTTGAGAACGTCCTCGTGCGCACGACGTGCGTGCTCGCGCGTGCCCAGGGCGTTGCGAAGGGTCCAGGCGGCAATCTCGGTTTCCAGTTGGGCCAGCAGCTCGGGAGATGCGGTCATGGTGCCTGACGCCTAGGTCGACCACCGCATGAAGTCCACGCGCTCGACGCATCAACACCAGTGGCCACTGCCGCAACGCTGACGGAGGGGTGGGGTCAAGCGCGCCCCTGGTGCCACCGGCGGGACCGCCACCCGCCCGGCGTTACGCACCCTCGAAGTCCAGACGAAGTGGCGCTAATTCGCCAGAGGGCGCAGCGGAAGGACCGCGAGCCCGCCGTGGCCCTCACCCGAAGCGCACAGAATAGATCGGCGGCAGGTTGTTCCCCACGGCGGTCCAGTGATCACCGCGGTCCTCACTGACGTAGAGGTTGCCGGTGGTGGAGCCAAACGCCACCACGCCGCCCTGCTGCGCCAGCGCGTGCCGGTAGACCACGTCATACGCGCACGTCTGCGGGAGCCCGTTGCGCAGCTGGGTCCAGGTCTGACCGCCGTCCTCGGTGCGCGCCACGAAGAGCCCGCCGTCAATGGCCATGCGCTGGTTGTCCGCGCGCCCCGGCACCAGCCACGCCACGCGACCATCCTTGTCGTCGGCCGCCACGGGGAAACCGAAATGCACGCCCTGCGCCGGTACGCTCACCTTGCGCCACGTGGCCGCGCCGTCGCTGCTGTAGAAGACGCCCGCGTGGTTCTGCTGCCAGATGTGGTCCGGCGCGCCGGGGCACTGGTCAATGAAATGCGTGTCGTGGCCCCACTCCGCTTCCGGCTCGGGGGAGTGGTCCATGGTCATGCCCTTGTTGCGGGGATGCCAGGTCTGTCCGCCGTCGCGGGTCTCAATGACCCCGGCGGTCGACACCGCCACCAGGATCCGCTGCGGGTCCCGCGGGTCGACCACGATGGAGTGGATCCCCGGCGCGAAATCCCCGCCCTCCGACGCCGGCGTCCCGAACCACTTGGTCTCACCCTTGCCTTCGCCGGAGAAGAGGTCTCCGCCACGCGACTCGTGGTTCCACAGCGGCCGGTTGAGCTCAAAGGACTCTCCGGCGTCGCGACTCACGAACAACCCGCCGGGAATGGTGCCCACGTAGACGCCGCCCTGGGGTCCAAAGCCCATGACCCACAGCTTGGCCAGCGTGGCGGGCTTGGTGGAGATGCGCCAACCCACGCCGTGCTCGGACTTGGCGTCCTCGTACATGTCCTGGGCGATGAAGCGCGCGCCTTCCGGGTACTTGATCTGCGCGGGCGCATCCTTCCACGTGGCGCCGTTGTCGTCGGAGCGGGACAGCTTGGCGCCCCAGTGGCCGTGCCCCAGCAGCGCCCACAGCCGCTGCGTGTACGGGTCGCGAGCGACGAAGTTGACGCCCGTCCCGGCGTGCCCCACCAGCCGGGGCCGCCACGTACCCGCCTGCTTCTCAACCATGAACGTGCCCTTGCGCGTACCCACGAGAATGCTCGGCATCTGACATCAACCTCCGCTGAGTGCTTGGAGAATGTGGACTTCCGCCGCCTCGGCCACCACGTCGCTCAACCCCTTGCGATCCCGGATCATCTGCTTGTCGACGAAGATGTTGACGTGTGTGCGCAGACAGCCACGCTCGTCGCAGATGTAGAACCGGATGCCCGGCGCCAGCTTCTCGAGACCATCAACGACGTCGCGGACCGTCTTCGCTTCCACCCGGAGCTCACGCCCCTCGAGCGCGGGGAAGAACGAATAGAGGTGACGGGTGAGGTGGACCTCGATCATGGGGCCGGTTCTTCGCACTCCCATCTCCCCGCCACAAGGCCAACGAGGCCACGGGAATCCCCGGGCCAGCCCACGCGCTGCGCCAGCGGGGCTGCGTTAGAACACGTTGGCCAGTTCGGTCCGAGGCTGTCGAACACCTAACCCCCCCACCTTCAAGCCGTTCTGCGCGCTCGCCCCCCTTCCCCAGAACCGTTCTGCCGTCGTCACCAATCCGGGGAAGGGGGGGGGTCACCATCGT
>JBFMGU010000222.1:0-17322 GCA_040752415.1 Myxococcota bacterium | reverse complement strand
GGTCGGTGGTGGGGGCGGGGCGGTCCAGGGTGCGGTCGGCGGTGGGGTCGGAGGCCTGCAGCGCGGGGGACACACCTTCGGGCTGCGCCGTGGTCCCCGACGTGGAAACGCCGCGCGCCCCGCGGGACGGGCGCAGCACCGGCGTGGGGTCCTCCTGGATCACGCGACCGGCGCGCATCACCGGCGTGGGATCCTCGCGCACGGCACGGTCGGCACGCGGCTCCACCTCCACGGCCTCCACCCGGCCCCAGCTGTTCCCGCGCGCGGCGGCCAGCTCGGCCTCCAGCTCCCGCACCCGACGACGCAGCGGCTCCACCTCGGCCACCTGCAGGGTCAGTTCCTCCAGGCGGGCGCGCAGACCGGCCACCTGGTTGCGCAGGGAGATCACCTCGTCGTCAGCGGGGAGCGCGGGCAGCTCCACGGGGTCCGGGAAGACGTCATCCACGCCGGGGCTGGGCGCGCGCGGCGCATTGCGACCATGCTCCAGCAGGATCACCGGCTCACCCTCGGCCGCGGGCTCCTCATGGGCGCCCACCTCGTCGGCCTCGAGGACCTCCATGGCCGCGGCCACCGCTTCCGGCTCGGCCTCCAGCAGCTCGTCGAAGTCACCGGGCTCCAGCAGCAGGGCTTCCACGTCCTCCGGGTCCAGCACCGGCTGCGCGGCGACGAGGGAGTCCTCCGGCACGCCCGCCGCGCGCAGATCCTGGTCCACCGCGCGACGGATCCCGGTATCCACCTCGTCGACATCCCCGATGGGACGCAGCAGATCCTCGTCGGTGGAGTGGTTGCCCAGCACGGTGCGAGCATCCATGTAGCGGTCCAGGGCCAGGCGCAGCTGGGCGGGGTCGCACAACGCGGCCTCCACGCGACATCCCGTCTGCTCCGCCAGCGCCGGCACCGCGCGCACGTCCTGGGGCTCACGCACCGCCACCAGCAGCCGCCGCGCGCTTCCCTCCCACCGCACCGAGAGCGGCAGCACGCCCAGCTCCTTGGCCACCTCCGGCGTCAGCAGCGAGATGGCCTCCGGCTGCGGAGAGGCGTCGCCCAGGTCCACCCAGGAGAGGTCATGCTGCTTGGCCAGGCAGCGCCACACGTCCTTCTCCGTGCAGTGCCCGTTCTCCACCACCAGGCGCCCCAGCGGGCGCTGCGTCTGCCGCTGCTCGCGCAGCAGGTCACCCAGTGTGGACTCGTCAATGAGGCGTTCCTGAACCAGCAGCTGCCCCAGGGGCCTGTGCACCATGCTCATGGACATGCCATCTCCCGCGGCCACCCCCGGGCAGGGGATGGTCCAAGAGGGCATTATCGGCATATCCCACCCTGTCGTACATCAGAAAAACGACGGAGGCGGAGATCTCCTATTGGCCGGTGGCGGCGGCGTACCAGGCACGGACCACGGCGTCGAAGTTGGGGTCGCTCTCGTAGAAGCCGGAGTGGGGCGTGTCGGCGGAGGGGCAGTTGTAGCGGGCGTCCTCGTACATGGCCCGGTAGAACATGCTGCTCTCGTAGGGGCCCACGCTGGTCCGGTCGTCCTGGTAGCGGTAGCCGCACATGGTGGCGTGGGCCTCATTGCGACTGGACCCCAGGAAGCAGTCCACGGGCCCGTGTCCGCCTGGCGTGTGGCAGCCCAGGCAGATCTCACCTGGGGGGCCAAAGACGTCCCAGACCGGGTTGTAGGCCGCGTAGGTGTCGGGTCCGGGGCAGTCCGGGAGGGCGCCGCCGCCGGAGGAAGAGGTGCTGCCCCCGCCGCCGCTGGATGAAACACCGCCGCCGGAGGAGGACGAGGCACCGCCGCCCGCGTCCGGCAGGATGCAGGGGCCGGCGTCAAAGGCCTGCGCCTCGGCCACGCGCTGCTGCCAGGCGCCGTAGGCGGTCCAGTAGCGGTCCGCGGCGTTGATGCACGGGAGCGCCAGGTTCCGCACGTCGTCCAGGGTCTGGTTGTTGACCGGGAATCCGGCGCCGTGGCTGCACAGATCATCGCTGCCCGCCTCGAGGGGCAGCAGCGGGCAGATGATCCGCGCCTTGTGCAGGCCACCGTCAGGCTGCACAGGCGAGGGCACGGTGCCGTCCCACGGCGTGCAGTAGGTGCGGAACGAATTCACCGCGCGCGCCGGGTCGGTGGTGCGGTCGGTGGGGAAGACCGGGCTGAAGTCGTAGGAGGTTCCAACACCAGCGTGACAACCGGCGCAGTTGGACGGGTTGCCCCCTGTCCACGCCGTGTCGAACTCCGCGGTGAAGTCCTCGGCGACGAGATCGTACTCCGGCGGCGGGCCGGCGTCGGGGCGCTGGGGCTGGCCGGGACATCCGGCGCCGCCGTTGCTGCTGTTGCTGCCCCCGCCGCTGCTCGACGACGACACCGCCGCGCTCGACGAGTTCCCGCCCTGTGACGTGCTGGTCCCGCCGCTGGAGGAAGTGCTGCCGCCGCCGCGGCTGCTGCTGCTGACCACGGGCTGGCCCGCGTCACCCTCCATGCCGTCCTCGATGTACGAGACCCGGCCGCAGTGGGACAGGGCCGCGCCGCACGCAACGGCGAACACCACGGAGAACGCCAGGGAGCCTGGGGAGCGCTGGGGGACAGTCATGGCCCTCAGTCTATCGCATCCCCGCGCAGGTGCGGTGCCCGCCTCATGCCCGAAGCAGGAAGTCCTTGGCCGACCGGCCGGGCGCATTGTCGTCCTTGCCCTCCGGCAATGGCCCCACGGCGCGGTTCAGCCACGTCTCCAGCCGACGCCCGTCCAGCTCCATCACCGTCAGCCCGCCGCCGTCCTCCGCGGCCACCACGAACAGGCTGCCCTCCACGGCGAGGAAGCTGGTCTCGCGCACCAGCCACTCGTCGTCGCCGTAGTCAAAGCGGACGAAGGTGTGGCGGCTCCGCTCGCTGACGCCCTGGGCAAAGGCCGCCACGGCGGGACGCAGCTCCACGCCCCGGTCCGTGCGCAGCGCCACGCCTTTGTCCAGCAGGCCCTTGAGCGCGCCCTCCGCCAGGTCCGTGACGTCGCCGACCTTACGCAGCGTCGAGGATTTCTTGGGCGGTGGGGCGTCCAGCGCCGTGACCTCGTCCTCCGGCGGGGAGAGCGGGTGGGATCCCTGTCGACGCGCCACCAGCGTGGCCTCCGCCTCCGACGCCGCCACGGGGTGCTGGCTGCGCGCGGTGGCGTCCTTGGCGGGGGAAGGCTCATGCGCGGCCACCGAGAGCAGCGCGGCGGCGCGGTGTCGGACCTCCGGGGTGCGCAGCGGCTCCCGCGCCTGTTTCTTCACCCCGGCCAGCCCGTCGGTACGCCCCTCCGACAACGCGGGACGAAGCTCCGCCACCAACGCGTCCACCGCCACCGGGCCCTGCCCCTTGCGCACGCGATGGCACAACACCGCCATCATCATGAACTCCGACGGGGAAAGCTTGAGGTTCAGGTAGTCGCCCGCGGCGCGACGGGGCATGAAGCGGCGCGCCAACGTGGTGACCAGCTCCCCCTGGTCCAGGTCCGACCCCACGCTGTGCACCTGGTCCAGCTCCTCGTACTCCACCGCGATCTCGTCGAGCAGGTAGTAGTCACGCGCCTTGAGGCGGTCGCGGTCTCCGGGGAGGAGGAGCAGCACGCGCGCGTCGCATTCCGTGAGCGGGGCCAGGCGGTTGAGCGCGGCGTCGGTGAGGCGGAAGCTGGCCTCGTCGAGGACGCCCTTCTGCAGCAGCTCATGGTAGGTCTGGGCAAAGTCCCGCGGCTCACGCGCTTCCGCGTCGATGAAATGGACGGGGCTCTCCGGCACGAAGAAGAGCTCGCAGGTCCAGCGCAGCAGCGCAATCTCGTCGTCGGAGAGCAGCAGGTTGCTCATGGGACGCCTGGCGTGGGTCCGCGCGCGCCGTCAGGGAAGGGGCGCGGGACCGGGATGCCAACCGGAACGCTTCAGCCCATGGCCTGGCGCCACACGCCAAGGCTCTGGAGGGACTTGCCGAAACGGCCCGCCAGCACATCCGCGTGCAGCTCCGCGTACGCCTCCGCAATGAGGCGGGAGTTGGGGGCCAGCGGCCCTTCCTCGAGGAGGGAGACCAGGAGCTGGCTGGCCGCGGTGCCCGGCGCCAGCTGCGCGAGATAGGTGCCCAGCGCGTGACGGTCCACGCCCTGCTGCGCGCCCGCGCCCAGGTTGACGCGGGTGGCGGCGCGCGCCTCGTCGGACTGGGCGGTGAGGGTGCCGGCAATGCCCAACGCCAGGAACGCCCGACCCCAGCCGCGCTCCATGTCGGAGATCTTCTTGAGCTGGCCGGAGAGCTTCTCGCTGAGCTTGGCGTCACCGAGCTTGTGGGCGGCGGCCTTGAGAAGCTTGAGGCGGCGTCCGTCGGCGGCGATCTTCCCGCGCAGGTGGGCCATCTGCTTGCGCAGCGCGCCCAGCTCGGCGCGGCTGTCGGCCACGGCGTCGGCGGAGAAGCCCTGCGCGGCCAGCTTGTTGACCACCTGCTGCGCGTCGGTGCGCAGGCCGTCGAACTCCCCGGAGAGGCGCTTGGCGTGGGCGGAAATGGCCTCCGCCATCTGCTTGATCTGGCTGGGCGTGCCCACCAGGTCCTCCAGCCGCGTGCCGGGCGGGAGCGTGTTCATCATGCCCGGCGGCAGCGCGGTGCCGGTGCCCGGCGTGGCAATGGGCGCGCGGGTGGAGGTTTCGAAGACGTCCTTGTTGGTGGCACGCTTGGGAGCCTTGGCCTCTTGCGCCTCACCGGCCTCGCGGGCCTGGCGTTTCTCCGCGGCCCGACGTGGCCGATCCGCGCCGTGGGTCCTGCCTGCACTTCCGGGTGGAACCTTGCCGCCTCCCTGGATGCTCATCCCAGCTCCTCTGCAGAGGGCATCACCAAGGGAGCGCCTCCGCCAAGCACGTCCGCCGAACCCTAGCACGCCTTGGCGGCCCCACCAGGGGTGGGACAGCATCCTCCGATGGGAGATCGACCGATGGGCGCATGGGGCACGCGGGAGTGGTGGATGGCGCTGGCCGCCGTGGCGGCGACGCTGTGGCTGGCGCTGCGCTGAGGAGGCTCCTGGGCCCTGGCCTCAACCGGCCAACGCCTCGACGAGGACAGCGGTGATGTTGTCCTTCCCGCCACGCTCCCGCGCCAGCGCAATGCACTCCCAGCCCAGGCGCTGCAGGTTGTTGCCCTTGCCGAGCAGGGTGCGGGCCTCGTCGTCGCTGGTGAAGTAGCCGTGCAGACCATCGGAGCAGAGCAGGAAGCGGTCTCCCTCGAAGACGGGCACCACGCGAGTGTCCACCTGCACGTCCTTGCTGGTCCCCAGCGCGCGCAGGATCAGGTTCTGCTTCTTGCTGGTCTTGGCCTCTTCCGGCGTCATCCGGCCCTTGCGGACCTGGTCGGCCACCCAGGTGTGGTCGTCGGTGAGAACGGCCACCTCACCGGCGTGGAGCTGGTAGACGCGACTGTCCCCGACGTGGGCCACCACCGCGGTGTCCTTCCCCAGGCAGAGCGCGCTGAGGGTGGAGCCCATGCCCTTGCGGTCGGGATCCGCGCGGCCCTTGTCCCAGATCTCCCGGTTGGCGGCGCGCACCGCGGTCTCCAGCGTGACGGTCAGCTGCAGCACGCTGTCCTCGACGCCGGCATGGAACGCGTCCAGCACCTCCTGCTGGCGGATGAGCTCGGAGTAGACCAGCGCCGCGCTGTTTCCCGACGCCACCTCCCCCGCCGCGGCCCCGCCCATCCCGTCGCAGACGATGTACACGCCCCGCCGGTCATCCCGCAGGAAGCGGTCCTCGTTGTTGCGGCGCTTGTTGCCGAGGTCACTGAGGCCAAACGAGTTCAGCCGCATCACCGCTCCAGCGCACGGGTGGCCCGCACGCGCTCCTCCGCTGCGTGAAGCTCCTGCGGCGTGTTGAAGCAGCAGGTGTGCAGCGCGTGGGGATCATGCGCGTTCACCCGCGCCTTTGCCAACGTGCTCGCGCCCAGTTGCACGAGCAGATCACGCACCCCCGTTCGTCCCTGTGAAAGCATGGCTAGGGCCTCGGGCAGGTGGGCCGGCTCCAGGCGCGCGCACAGCGGATTCCCCTCGACGGAGACGGCGCCGCTCCCCGCGGCCAGCTCGACCAGCAGCGCGGGTGGCGGCACGGGACAATCCACCGGCCAGAAGACCACGGGGCACTCGAGCTCACCCAGCGCGGCCACCACGCCGCACAAGGGACCGGAGGCACCGGAGGGACGGAGCGGGGTGTCGTCGATGACGAGGGAGTAGCCCAGGGCGCGCAGGGCCTCCGCGGGCGCGCCGCCCTCCCCGGTCACGGCGACGACGGGCCGCAGGTCGGCGCGGGTCATGGCGTCGAGCAGGTGCGCGGCGGCAGGCTTCCCGAGGAGCGGAGCAAGCGCCTTGGGAGCCCCGAACCGCGACGAGTGCCCACCACACAGCACCACGCCCGCCGTCGTCACGGGAGCTCCACCTTGCGGGTTTCCTGGTCGCCGGGGCGGAGGCGCATCTTGTTGACCTGGCGCTTGGCGTCGCCGAGGCGCACTTCCGGGATGTAGTCGCCGGGCGGGACCTCCAGCTCCTCGCCGCTGCGCCCCTTCACGTACGGCACCTCGCTCCCGCCCTTGTAGAGGACCACTTCCGCGAGCGAGGCGGGCTTCCCGGCCTGGAACACCTCGAGAACCAACGTGGCGCGCTCCAGGTTGACCTCGACCACGCACTCCTTGTGCGGCCTGCACTCGACGCCACGCACCGTCTCCTTGGACGGCGCGCGCTTGCCGGGGAAGAGGACCTCGAGGTCGTAGCGACCGGGCGGGATGGGGAGGACCTCGCCGGAGGGACCGCCGCCCAGCGTGCCGGTGCCGGTCTGCACCACGGTCACCGCGGCGTCGGTGGGCTGGCCGTTCTTCTTGGCGGCAACCTTGAGACGCGCCGGCGTGAAGTCCGCCTTGGCCGGCTTCTCCTTGCTCTTGTCGACGACGAAGTTGCGCACCCAGATCTCCGGCGCCTTGCTCCCACCCAGGACCTTGTAGCCGGCCTTCTCGGCATCCAGCTCGAACTTCAGGTGGTACTTCCCGGGCGCCAGCTCCAGCGTCTGACCGCACTCCGCCTTGTTGAAGTAGTCCTCCGCGCCGGGCATGTAGCCGTACACCGTGGCCACGGTCTCCTTCCCGTCGAGCTCGCAGGTGGTGCGGATGGTGCCGCGCGGCAGGTCCAGGTCCACCTTGGTGATGACGCCGGGCTTCACCACCACGCGACGCTGGCGCTTCTCCGCGAAGTCAAAGCTGCTGGAGAGCGAGCCGATGACGTCGTAGTTGCCGGGCGCGAGCGAGACGGGCTCCCCGGTGGAGAACTCCTTGATGCGTCGGGCCTGGCCGGGCAGCGCAATGGCGCCGGCGCCCTCCCCCACCTTGCCGTTGCGACGCACGGTGAGCTCCACCTTCCCGGGGCTCATGTCCACCTGCTGCGGCGTGGGGCGGCCCGCCTTCACCTCCTGCTTCTCGAGCAGCACGGTGGCGACGTCCCCCTCGACCTCCGCGGTCATGCGCACGTCATAGGTGCCGGTGGCCAGCTCGATGCGGTTGCTGCCCTGGCCGCGCGCCACCTCGTAGTTGGTGCCGGGGAAGAGCACAGCCACCTCGCTCTTGATGCGGGTGCCGTTGAGCATGGCGTGCAGGATGATGCCGCCGCTCTCCAGGTTGACGGGGACCTTCTGCGTCTTTCCCGCCTTCACCGTCACCCCCGGCGAGAACGAAGCGAGCGTGAGCCGCTCGGTGTTGCACACGGTGGCGACGTCATACTTGCCCGCGGGAACGGTGAGGGCCTTGCCCGCCTCTCCTTCCACGACGGGCGCGTCGCCCTCCTCCTTCTCACTGGATTGTCCACCGCCGGGATACACGCGCACGGTGCAGCCGGTGGTCTGCGGGCTCCCGTTCACCACCGCGTCAACCTGCAGCTCTCCGTCCTTGGGCCCCGCCAACAACAGCGCACTGGTTGCCACGACGTGAAGCAGCGTCATTTGCCCTCCCGGAGCTTGCTGGCCGTCTTCTGGCTCTGCGTGGCCTCCTTCTTCTTGCCGCGCTTGCCTTGCACGCGGGCCAGGTCATCCCACAGCGCGGGGTCCTGCTCCCGTCGCGACACCGCGGCCTGCAACGACTGCTCCGCGCCGGCGAGGTCCCCCTGTTTCTCGAGGAGGAGACCGAGCTGCGCGTGCGCCTCCGCAAAGCTGGGATCCTTCTGCGTGACCTGGCGCAGCACGTTGACCGCTTCCGTCTCCTGCCCCTTGATGCGCCCCAACGCCACGCCCAGCGCCGCCCGCGCCTTGAGGTTGTTGGGATCCACCTTCAGCGCCTGACGGTATGCCACCACCGCACCGGCCTGGTCGCCCGTCTTGGCGAGCATCAGCCCCTTGTGGAACCACGCGGGTGCGTGCGCGGAGTCGAGGGAGACGGCGTTGTCGTAGGCCTTGATGGCGTCGGCGCTGTTGCCCGCGGCGGCGTGTGCGTCACCGAGGGTGGCGGCGATGTGCGCGTTGCCGGGGTCCAGCGAGCGCGCGTCCTCGAGGATCTTGATGGCCTTCTCCGCGTTGCCGGTGCGCAACAGCGCCTCACCCAGGTCCCGCAGCAGCTCGGGGTCCTCGGTGTCCTTGGCGGCGGCCTTCTCGAGATGCGTGACCGCGCCTTGCGCGTCGCCAAGAAGGAGCTCCGTGGCGCCGAGCTCACGCAAGAGCGCGGCGGACTTGGGGAAGCGGTCGACGCCCTTCTGGTACGCGGCGCGCGCCTCCTGGAACCGCTCGGAGATGTCGTAGGTCATACCGAGCATCAGGTACGCGCGTTCGTGATCGGGGTGGACCTTGATGGCCTCCTCGAAGAGCTTGATGGCCCCGTCGTGGTCGTCGACCTGGCTGCGCGCAATGCCCATGGCGCACAGCGCGCGCGCGTGCTGCTCCGGCGTCAGCTTCCCCGTCTCGATGGCCTTCTTGAGGAGCGGCGCGGCCTTCTTACCCTGCCCGCTCTGCACGTACGTCTCGCCCGCCGTCACCATCTGCTCGGGGTCCAACGCGGGCGGCGCGCCCAACGCCAGCGCGGCCACCAGGAGTCCTTGCGAGAGCATGCTCATCCGTCGGTCTCCTTGCGCAGGGCGCGACCCATCAGCTCGTAGAGGATGTCGCGCGGGTGACGTCCGTCGTAGAGGATCTGGTAGGCGGCGGCGGCCAGCGGCATGTCCACGTTCTCCCGCTTGGCGAGGTCATGGGCGCTCTTGGCCGTCTTCACACCCTCCGCCACCATGCCCAGCTTCTGCAGGATCTCGTCGAGCTTCTTGCCCTGCCCCAGCTCGTACCCGACGGTGCGGTTGCGGCTGAGCTGACCGGTGCAGGTCAGGATGAGGTCGCCCACGCCGGCCAATCCCGCGAACGTCATGGGCTGCGCTCCCAGCTTCACGCCCAGGCGCGCCATCTCGGCGAGGCCGCGGGTGATCATGGCCGCCCGCGCGTTGTGCCCCAGGCCCAGGCCCTCCGCGCATCCGACGCCAATGGCCACCACGTTCTTCAGCGCGCCGGCCAGCTCCACGCCCAGCACGTCGTCGGTGGTGTAGGCGCGGAAGTAGTCGTTGCTGATCATGCGCTGCATGCGCGCCGCGGTCTCATGGCTCACCGAGGCGATGGTCACCGCGGTGGGGACGCGCCGCGCCAGCTCCAGCGCGAACGAGGGGCCGGAGAGGTAGGCAAAGGAGGCGTGCATCTCCGTCGGGAAGATCTCCTCGAAGATCTGGGAGATGGTCATCAGCGACCCGACCTCGATGCCCTTGCTGGCGTTCAGCAGCACGGTGCCGGGCTTGAGCGTCTTGGCCAGCGGACCAAACGTCTCGCGCACCGCCTGGCTGGGGACGGCGTTGACCAGGACCTGGGCGTCGGCGACGGCCTCGTCGAGGTTGGAGGTGGCGCGCAGGCCGGCGGGGAGCTGGACGCCCTGGAGGTAGCGCGGGTGGCGGTGATGGGTGCGGATGTGCTCCGCCACGTGCTCATCCCGACCCCACAACGTGGTCTGGTGCCCGTTCTCCGCGAAGACCTTGGACAGGGCCGTGCCAAAGCTTCCGGCGCCAATGACGGCAACACGCTCACTCATGCGGTTCCTCCCGGTACAACGCGCAATCCTGCCTGACCATGCATGCCCCCGTCCTCCGACACAAGGCGCGATAACTAATCATCCGGCGGGGCATGCGCATTCCGCGCTCACCACTTCAGTCCCACCGCCTGCACCAGGAAGCGGTTGAGCGGCGCCAGCTCCTGGCACGCCTCAGTGAAACGCTCCAGGAAGTCCGCGCGCGTCACCTCGGCGTCCTTGAAGCTCACCGAGGTGATGAAGTCCTTGCGCTTGAGGTCGTCGATGAACGGGTGCGCCGCGTCGTAGCCGGCGGGGGGACGCTTGAGCGTGTCGCCCTCGATCTCGAAGGCCTCGCGCACCGCCTTCCACTCCTTGGGCTTGGCCACGATGCGGTCGCGGATGAGCTTGAGCGGCTCCGGCTCGGGGTGCCACATGCCCACGCCGCAGAGCGACGCGCCGGGCTCCAGGTGCAGGTAGAAGCCGGGCGCGTGCACGTTCTTCGTCGCCAGCTGGTGGCGGAAGTGCGCGGAGGCGTGCGTCTTGTACGGGCTCTTGTCCTTGGCAAAGCGCGTGTCGCGGTAGATGCGGAACATGGATCCCCCGACGGGGCGCGGGTCCGCCAGGTAGCTGGGCGCGAAGCGCGGGAGCTTGCCGCCGAAGTCACCGATGAAGGCGAGCAGGGGCGCCTTGACGTGCTGCTCGTAGCGGGGCTTGTTGGCCTCGAACCAGGCGCGGTCGTTGTGCTTCTTCAGGTCGTTGATGAAACGGAAGAGCTCCGGCGTGAAGTGACCCCGTGCGGGCATGCGTGCCTCCTGTGGTTCCCGTCATAGCGGGGATCGCGGGGTGACGGAAAACGTCAAGACAGTTGCCGGGCCAACCCGTCGGGAGGAACATCCGCGGGGTGAGCGTCCGCGACCCGTTTCAACCGTACGTGCTCGGCCCGTGGGCCGTGTTGTCGCGGTTAGGGCGTGGCGGGATGGCGGAGGTGCTCCTGGCGGAACACTCCGACCCCGACGTGACGCCACGCCTGGTGGTCATCAAGCGCCTCCTCACCGCGCTGCGCACCGACGACCGGCTGCGCGCCATGTTCGACGACGAGGCGCGGCTCTCGGTCCAGCTCCGTCATCCCAACGTGGTGCAGGTGCGGGAGCTGCTCTCACTGCCCGACGGTGAGATTGCCATGGTGCTGGAGCTGATGGACGGCGGCGACGTCGGGCAGCTCATGGAGGGCGCGGCTCGTCGTCGGGAGGCGTTGCCGCTGGCGGTTGCCGTGTACCTGGGCTCCTGCATGCTCAAGGGGCTCACCTACGCGCACGCGGCGCGGGATCCCTCGGGGCGGGCGCTGGGGATCATCCACCGCGACGTCACGCCAGGGAACATCCTGCTCACCCGTCGGGGCGAGGCCAAGCTGGGCGACTTTGGCGTGGCGCGGGCGAACAACCAGGTGCGTCGGACGCTGACCGGAGAGGTGAAGGGCAAGCTCAGCTACATGTGCCCGGAGATGCTCTCGGAGAAACCGTTCGACCAGCGCGCGGACATCTTCAGCGCGGGCGTGACGTTGTGGGAGCTCCTCACCGGCAAGCGGCTGTTCAACCTGAAGACCGAATACGAAGTGATGCGCGCGGTGCTGGAGGCGCCCATTCCGTCGGTGCGGGAGCTGAACCCGGAGGTTCCCGTCGAGCTGGACCGGCTGGTGATGCGCACGTTGGAGCGCGACCCGGCGCAGCGCGTGCAGACCGCGCGGGAGCTGGAGGAGCAGGTCTCGCACGTGCTGGACCGGTTCTCCGTCGACTTCCAGGCGGAGCTGGCCTTGCGCGTGGACCGCTACGTCGAGGGATTGCGGCCGGAGACGTTGACGTCGCTGGCTCGTCCGCAACGCTCCGCCACCATGCTGCCGACGGAGCCGCGCACCGTCAGCGCGAAGCTCTCGTCGCTGCGGGAACGTGAGGGGCAGGTGGAGGTGGGCGGGATGGGCTCGCCGCCTGGGCCCATGGCGGGATTGCAGCTGCTGGCGCGGTTGGGTGCGGGACTCATTCCGCGCTCGACGACGTTGCGTGCTCCGGGCCTCCCGCCCCTCACGCTCTCCGACGTGGCGCGCCTGTGGATGCTGGATCCCTACGTGCCGCTGCCGCCGTACCGGGAAACCGGGATTGCCGGCGAGCTCACCGAGCCCGACGAGCTGCTCACAAGCCTGCGCGACATGCGCTCGACGGGTGCGCTGCACATCAAGGGCCTGCGTGAGGCGCTGGCGTTCTTCCGGGAAGGCGCGCTGGTCTACGTGCAACAACCGGACGTGCACCGCGGCGTGCTGCACGCGCTGCTTCCTGACGACGAGGAAATGGTCACCGCCGCATTGCGCATGAGCCTGGAGCGCGGGGTGCCGGTCTGGGAGGCGGCCGTTCGCACCGGGGTGCGCACGATGGCGGAGGTGCGCAACGCGATGGCGGAGATGAATGCGCTGCGGCTGGAGGAAATCACGCACTGGCACGGGGCGCGGTACACATTCCGGTCAGGAACACCGCCGCCCTACGCGCTGCCGTGAAGGTCAGAGTGACGACGCGCTCTGGTTCATCTCCGGGTGGAAGTTCGCACGGACCTCGATCATGTTGCGGAACTTGGTTCGCTTCCGGGCTGGGATGTAGTCACAACCCGGAACGGTGCGAGTTCCGTCGAGAACGATGACGGAGAAGTCGTAGGTCTGGACCGGCTCATTCTTCTTCTGCCCCGGGACGCCCTGCGCCACCGCTGTGCTCGTCACCAACGTGAGCGCCACTGCTGCAAACAGATTCTTCATCCCTACCTCCGCGCGTGGAAGTGGCCACGCCAAATGGAAGCGTACGGAACGGATCGTGAGCTGCCATCCCCCTGAGGGATGACTGGGCGGGTCCGCCAGGAGATGGCGCCCATCGGGAAAGCAAACGTCGTGAACGGACCTCGACCTGGAGCGCGGTCGCCTGTCACCGCCCTGGCCAGAGCCCACCGAGCCCCCCTCACGGCCAGGAGGCCGCCAACGACGGAAAAATCGGCGGCTGAGTCGCTCTCGGGTGAAGGACCGTTGGCAGGGCGAGCAAACCGCTCGGCGCTGACCAGGGCGGCGAGGGCCCGCCGCACTCCAGGTCGAGGTCCGCTCACGACGTCCGAGGAACCGATAGACCGGGGATGAGTCCTCAGCCCAGGCTGATACGCGCAATGGGCTGGATGTTCATTTCCGGCGAGAGCTCCTGGTAGCTCAGCACCGCGAGGTGCGGGAACTCCAGCTCGACGAGCTTGCGGAAGTAACGACGGATTTCCATCGTCGTCAGGATCACCGGCTGCTGCGCGCTGGGAGGCAGGTTGCCAATCTCATTGCGCACCGCCGCCAGGATCTCCTGCGTGATCTCCGGCTCCAATGCCAGGTAGCTGCCGGAGCTGGTGTGCTGGATGGAGGAGCGCACCGTCTCCTCGATCTGCGGGTCGATGAGGTACACGATGAGCGTGCTCTGACCGCGCGTGTACTTGTGGCTGATGTACCGCTTGAGCGCGGCGCGCACGTACTCGGTCAGCATCACGGTGTCGTTCTCGACGGGACCCCACTCCGCCAGCGCCTGCAGGATGGAGCGCAGGTCGCGGATGGAGATCTCCTCCTCGACGAGACGCCGCAAGATGTCCGTGAGCTGGAACGGGCTGACCGCCTTGGGCACCACTTCCTTCACCAGCGCCGGGAAGGCCATCTCCAGCTGCTCCAGCATGTTCTGGGTCTCCTGGATACCCACGAACTCGCTGGCGTTCTTGCGCAGCACCGCGGAGAGGTGCAGCACCATGAAGCCGGAGGCATCCCACGTCGTCAGACCGGCCTGCTCGCACAGCTCCTTGTTCTCCACGCTCACCCACGCGCAGTCGTTGCCGTTGGCCGGGTTGGTGGCGGGCTCGCCGGGGATGTTGAGGAGGCGGAGGCGCTCGGGCGTGTCGTTCACCAGGATCTTGCCCAGGTCCACGGTGCCCATGACGAGGGGAATCTCGTTGATCATGATGATGTACGCGCCCTTGGGCAGGTCACCCTCGTTGCCGCGCACGCGCAGGCCGGGGTAGCGCACGCCGAGCTCATAGAAGAGACCGTCGCGCATCATCGGGATCATCTCGTTGAGGAACTTGCTGCCCGTGGCGTCGTCGACGAGCGGGATGAGGTCGGACGCCACCTCCAGCGCAATGGGCGTCACCACCGGCAGCATCTGCTGGCTCTGGCCTTCCTGCGCCTTGGCCTTCTGCACCGCCTCCTTCTTCTGCTCCTCCGCCTTCTCCTCGCGCTCCGCCACGACGTCGGCCACCGGCCCGCCCGCGCCGCCCTTGAGCTTCTGCGCCTTGAAGAGGCCGTAGCTGAGGCCCGCCAGCGTGGTGGCAATGAGGAAGAACGGCACGGTGGGCATGCCGGGCACGATGCCCATGCCGATGAGGAAGCCCGCGGCAATGGCGAACGCCTTGGGCTGCGCGAGGATCTGACCGGCGAGGTCCTGACCGAGGTTGGCGCCTTCCTCCTCGGACGCCACGCGCGTGGTCACGAGACCGGCGCAGGTGGCCATGAGCAGCGCGGGGATCTGGGCCACGAGCCCGTCGCCGATGGTGAGGATGGCGAAGGTCTGGATGGCCTCTCCGGCCGTCATGCCCATCTGCATCACGCCGATGATCAGGCCGGCCACGATGTTGATGACGGTGATGATGATGCCGGCAATGGCGTCGCCCTTCACGAACTTCATGGCGCCGTCCATGGAGCCGAACAGCTGCGACTCACGACCGAGGTCATTGCGGCGCTTGCGGGCCTCGTCGAGGTCAAAGGCACCGGCGCGGAGGTCCGCGTCAATGGACATCTGCTTGCCGGGCATGGCGTCCAGGGTGAAGCGCGCGGCCACTTCCGACACACGCTCGCTGCCCTTGGTGATGACGAGGAAGTTGATCAGGGTGAGCAGCAGGAACATCACCGCGCCGACGACGAAGTTACCGCCGACGACGAACTGGCCGAACGCCTGGATCACCTCTCCGGCGTGCGCGGTGAGGAGGATGAGGCGGGTGGAGGCAATGGAGATGGCGAGCCGGAACAGCGTGGTGACGAGGATGATGGAGGGGAAGGAGGCCAGCGCCAGCGCGTTGGGGATGTAGATGGCGATGAGGAGCATCACCATGGACACGGAGACGTTGATGGTGATGAGCAGGTCCAGGACCAGCGGCGGGACCGGCATGATGAACATGCTGAGGATGAGGACCACCACGCCCGCCAGAGCGACGTCGGCGTAGCGCTTCATCACCGTGGCAAGGCCGCCGGCCTTGATGATTTCAATGAACTGCTTCACGACGCCTCCATGGACTGCCATGCCATCCGGGGCGGGAGCAGCCTAGTCCTGAAGGCGCCTGGACCCAACCGGGAAGGCGCGGGGTGGAGCAACCGGGCCGTGGCCTGGGACGTGGGACCCAGGGCGCATCACCACCCTCCCTGGCCGAAGCGAAGGGTCGGGGTTGGCTACCTGGCGCGCGGCCAATCCCTGGCGTGATGGATCACGCGAGCGATCTCGATGTCGTCCGAGCGAACCCGATAGACCACGACGTACGGCGTCCCCGCCACCACGAGCTCCCGCGTGCCCGATGCCTTGCCGACACGGTCCATCTCTGGGAAGTGCTCGAGCTGATCGGTGGCCTCGAAGTTGCGCCGCGCGATGCGGTCCGCCGCAACCTCGTTGTCGCGCGCGATGTAGGCGTGGATATCCTCGATGTCCTGCTGCGCGAGGTCCGAAATGAAGACGGCCTTCACTTCGGCGTCCGACGCGCGGCCAGTTTCTCGTAGAAAGACTTCTTGAAATCCTCGAGTCGGTTGCGCCGCCCCTCATCCAACGCGGCAAGCCCCTTGTTGACCTCAGCGACCCAGCGCTGCTCGTCCACGAACGCGGCCAGAACCTCCGCGGCCAAGGCGGTCTCGCTGCGGTTGGTGTCCTCCGCCAGCTTGCGGAGCCCTTCCTTGACGTGGGTTGGAAGGTTGAGCAGCAACGGCGCGCTATCGTCCGGAGCGGCGTGGCCGATGCCTGCAGTCTAGCGCTCCGATACGGCTTGCACACCAGACCAGGGCCGTGGCCTGGGACGTGTGGCCCCGGGCGCCACCACCCGCGCTGCCGGAAGCGAGGGGTTCGGGTGCGACGTCACGACCCGGCGTCGAGCCGACGCACCGGCTGACGGGTCACCGCGGCGATCACGTCATGATCCGCGTCGATGTGCCAGATCTCCGCTCCTCCGATTCGGCCGCCGCCGCGCAGAGCAGGTCCACGGGAGAGGGAGCCCGGTGATGACCTCGGCGTGCCAGGCTCCCCTGGACCTCGACCGCTCTTATCATCGAGCAGGGCCCGTGGAACGGCTCACGCGAGCAGATGCTGAGTTGCAGGCAAGCTCAACCGCCGCCTCCCTGGATGTCCCCGCTGAGCAGGCTGATCTCGCTCCCCGGCGGCAGCTCGTACGGCGCGCCGGTGCCCGTTGCGAAACGCCAGGTGAACTTGTGCCAGCCCCACAGCGCCCGCACCCGGCCCAGGAGGAAGGAGCGGAACCGGCGCGCCAGGATGTCCGCCCCCACTGGGATGGGGACGCACTCCCGCAGCGCCTTCCACATCACGATGCGCCTGCCGATCATGCCCTGCAGCACCGGTCCCATCTGCGCGGGCTCGTCGAGGAGAATGGGCAGCGCGTGCTGGGTGTCGACGGGATTCCACACGTACCGCAGCTCACCGGCCAGAACGTACATCACCGCCTTCTGGCCCTGCGGCCCGGAGAGCCACAACGCACCGCTCGCCTTCTGCTCCCCGTAGCGACGGAGCTGGTCGCGCAGCGCGGCCACGTCGCCCTTGGCCAGGGAGAAGCTCTCCGCGGGCTCATTGACCGGCGTCCAGCCATCCAGCATCAGGAGCCAGCCCAGCGCGCCCATGGCCAGCGAGCCGTGACCTGACGACGTCACCATGGTGCGCATGTCCCCGCCCTTGGCCACCATCAGCTTCCACAACTCGTCGGCGGCGAGGAGCTTCTCGCCCTGTCCGTCCGGGATGCTGAACCGGATGGGCGCCATGAACGGCACGGGCGGCGGTGGCGCGACGGGCGAGGGCGGAGGAGGCGGTGTCGCGGCCCGGGGTGCGGCGATGGGTGCCACCGGCCATCCCGACGCCACCGGCCACGCGGGGGCCGCGGGTGGGGCCGCCGCGGTGGGTGGTGCCGACGGGGCCACGGTGCTCCCGACGAGAACCGGCACCTCCGGGTCCGTGGGTGGACGGCGCGAC
>JBFMGU010000221.1:0-17374 GCA_040752415.1 Myxococcota bacterium | reverse complement strand
ACCGCCGCCGCGCCCAGCCACAACGGCGCGTGCACGAACACGCCCCAGGAGAGCAGGCGCAGGAAGTGGAATCCCGGGTTTCCCACCGCACCCGCCAGCAGGACCCAGAGGCACGCCACCGCCGCGAACAACGTGAACGCGCGTTCTCGTCGGGGAGCGCCCCGCAGCGCCACCCACGCCGCGCCGTCCACGACGAGCGCCAAGGCGTTGTAGATGACCTCCGAGACCACGCTGGTCCTCCTCTCCCACCCACCGGTCCCTGGAACAACAATCCGGCCGCGGGTTGCTTCCCAAGCGTTGGGACGTCGTGACCGCCCGGCGCCGCGACGACGTCCTTGCGCCACCGGGAATCATGAAGAAATGTGAAGCACATCCTGGCGGACGGGCGGGTCTCCTCTCTTGTCGTCGCGGGAGGAGGGTGTTAGCCGTTGCCGCGGGGCGTGTGGAGCGTCGATGGCGCAATCCTCCAGCAGCGCAATCAACCTGGGCATCAGCAGATTTCTCGTCGGAGCGCTGCTCCTGGGTGCTCCCGCGGCACACGCGCAGATTGAAGCGCAGCCGGGCATGCGTGACGTCGAGAAGCAGCAGGAGCCCGAGGAGCCGCCCCGCCTCACCAAGCCGCCACGCCTGGTCCACCAGGTGCCGGTCATCTACCCGGAGAGCGCCAAGGCGGAGCGACGCCAGGGCGCCGTCACGCTGCGCATCACCATTGACGAGGAAGGCTACGTCCAGCGCGTGGACATCCTGCAGTCCGCCGGCGTGGACCTGGACTACGCCGCCATGGGCGCGGTGGCCAACTTCGTCTTCGAGCCCGCGGAGGTGAACGGCGTCCCCGCCCCCATCCAGCTCGACTATCGCCAGACCTTCGTCCTCAAGGAGGAGGTGCGCAAGGTGGTGGTGGCCCCGCCGCCCGCGCCTGCTCCCGAGGGAATCCCCGCACCCGCGCCCGCCCCGGTGGAGGAGGAGGAGAAGCTCGTCAACTTCCGCGGCCTGGTGCGTGAGGCCGGCACCAAACGTCCCATCGCCGACGCGGAGATTGCCGTCGAGCTCGGGGATGGGAACGTGGAGGTGGTGGCCACCGGGAAGGATGGTCGCTTCGAGATGGCGGGAGTGCCGCCCGGTCAGAAGCTCATCCGCATCAGCGCCACCGGTTATGAGCAGATGACCACCGTCGAGGAATTCAGCGAGGACGAGGCGGTGGAGGCCATCTTCTTCCTGCCGCGTCGCAGCTACAACAAGTTCGAGACGGTGGTGCGCGACCGCAAGCCCGCCAAGGAAGTGCAGCGCGTGGTGCTGCGTCGGGAAGAGGTGAGCCAGGTGGCCGGCACCTTTGGCGACCCGCTGCGCGCCATCGAGAACCTCCCCGGCATGGCGCGCGCGCCGCTGCTGGGCGGGCAGCTGCTGGTGCGCGGTGCTTCACCGGAAAGCAGTGGCGTGTACATGGACGGCGTGCAGGTGCCGTTGCTGTACCACTTTGGTGGGCTGACCTCCGTCGTCAACCCGGAGTTCCTGGAGACCATTGACTTCTACCCCGGCGGCTTCGGTGCCAAGTACGGGCGCGCCACCGCGGGCATCGTCGACGTGAAGTCGCGCAACCTGCGCTTCGACCAGTACCGCGGCTACGCGGAGGTGGACCTGTTTGACAGCGGCTTCTTCTTCGGCGGGCCGGTGACGTTGTGGGGTGATCCGGTGGACAGCGACGCGCCCAATCCCCGTCGCGTGACCTTCGCCGCCGCAGGAAGGCGCTCCTATATTGACGCGATCATCCCGTTTGCGCTGTCCATCTTCCTCCCGCCCGGCGCGGGCGCGCTCACCGTGGCGCCGGTGTACTGGGACTACCAGGCCAAGCTGGAATACCGCCCGCTCTCCGCGCACACCTTCTCGCTGTTCACCTTCGGCAGCGACGACTACCTGCGCGTGATTGCCGCCGGCGGCCAGGACGCGGGGCAGTTCGGCCTCTCGGCGCACACGCAGTTCCACCGCATCGTCGGGAAATGGGACTACCGCATCCACCCGCGGCTCACCAACAGCTTCCAGGTCTTTGCCGGCATGAATGACCTCACCGCGGGATTCGGCGGCGGCGCGTTCAGCCTGGGCATTGGCAACGTGGAGCGCGTGTTCGGGGCGCGCAATGAGCTGCGCTACCAGCTGCTGGACGTCCTGGCGCTGACCCTGGGCGCGGACTACCAGACCACCCAGACCGAGCTGGAAGCCACGCTGCCGGACTTCGGGGCATTCCTAAGCGGCCCTATTGCCCTGGCGCCGGAGTTCCCGCGCGTGGTGGGCCGTCCCAGCGCGGTGTTCTCCACCATTGCCACCACCAAGGAGGACAGCGTCTCCGTCAATGCCGCGCCGTACGTCGAGGCGGAGATGGGGCCCATCCTGGGGCTGAAGATCATCGCCGGCTTCCGCCTTGACTATTACAAGTACGGGCAGTTCACGCGCCGCCTGCAGCCCACGCCGCGCATTGCCCTGCGCTGGGAGCCCATCAAGGACACCGTCCTCAAGGCCGCCTATGGCGTCTACGAGCAGGCCCCGCAGCAGTTCAGCGTCAGCCCCACCTTCGGTCAGCCCAAGCTGTGGCCGGAGCGCGCGCGCCACTACGTGGTGGGGTTTGAGCACCGCCTGGCACGGCGCCTCACCGTGGCCGGCAACGCCTTCTTCAATGACCGAGAGGAGATGGTGGTCTCCAGCAGCCGCTTCACCACCAACAACGGTGTCGTCGAGCTGGAGCGTTCCAGCAATGAGGGCATTGGCCGCGCGTACGGTGCGGACTTCATGCTGCGCCATGAGCTGAGCAAGCAGTTCTTCGGCTGGATTGCCTATACGCTAAGCCGCAGTGAGTCCAAGGAGCGCCCCGGCGAGGAATGGCAGCTCTTCGAGTACGACCAGACACACATCCTCACCATCGTGGGCCAGTACAAGGTCCCCTGGCACCTGCCGTTCCGTGAGTGGGCCAACACCGGGAAGCTGCCCAAGGGCTGGCTGTGGAGCCCCGCGTGGTCCATCCTCGCCGGGGACTGGTCCATTGGTGGTCGCTTCCGGCTGGTCAGCGGCAACCCCACCGCGTTCTATGAGGGCGTCTACCACGACCTGGACACCGACGAGTACGAGGCCACCCAGCGTCCCGGCGGCAGCGACCGCATGCCCACCTTCCACCAGCTGGACATCCGCATTGACTACAAGATGGCGTTCCAGAACTGGCTGGTGAACCTCTATTGCGACCTCATCAACGTCTACAACCAGAAGAACGCCGAGCAGATCAGCTGGGACTACCGCTACCGCAACGCGGTGCCGCTCTCGGTGCTCCCGTTCCTGCCCATCTTCGGCGTCTCGGCGGAGTTCTGACCATGCGCAAGACCCTGATTGCGTCGCTGGTTCTCGCCGCCGCGTGCATCAACGAGGAGAGCCCGGACCAGGTCAAGGACCTGCGCATCCTGGCCATGCGGCTGGACCCGCCGGAGCTGCTCTTCAGCTTCCTGCACATCACCGACCCCGCGCAGCGCGCCGGCCTGACGCTGGGGCCCTACAACATGACCGCGCAGGTGCTGGCGGTGGACCCGCAGGGCCGCGAAGTGACGCTAACCACGCGGCTATGCCCGGAAGCGGCGGAGGAGCCGTGTCGCGGCTACCGCCTGCGCGACAACGCCCCACCCGACCAGATCAACGCGGTGCGACCGCACTTGGACCTGCGCACCTTCGTGAGGAGCACGGACCTCTCGCTGGGCGGTGAGCTCAGCGTGCCCAGCCTTTCCTACACCTTCACCGGTCCCGCGGTGGACTACATGGTCCCGCACACTCCCGACGGAGACCTGGACTTCCTGGGCCTGCTCTTTCCCAGCATGCCGTACTTCGTGGCGCACGCGTACCTGCCCGGCACCAACGAGGACGAGATTGCCATCAAGCGCTTCCAGCTCAGCATGGACATCTCCCCCGCGGGCCTGCCGCCCGAGGCGCGGGAGGCGGTGGAGCAGCTCTTCAGTGGCGTGGTGGGCATGGACTTCTGTCCCCCCGAGACGCCGCTGGATGCCGACGTGCAATGCGTGAAGCCGCGCGTGGCCAACCGCAATCCCACGCTGGCGCGCGTGCTGTACCGCTTTGGCGGCGGTGGCGACGGACCGCCGGGACAACAGGAAGAAGGCGTGGATCCCGCCGACGTCACCAGCGGCGGCACGTTCCAGGATTTCACCGGGCGGCTGGTGGTGACGGCGGGAGAGAACCTCACCATCCGTCCCGTGGTGCCTGCGCATGACCGTGAGCCCTACCAGTCCTTCCAGTTCGACTCCCGCACCGGGAAGATCTCCGTCAAGAACTACAAAGAGGACATGGCGTACTCCTGGTTCCAGACCGCGGGCTCCATCCAGCAGACCACCTCCGAGCAGAACGGATTTGCGGCGTTCACCGGTCGTGACGCCGGCTTTGATGCCAGCCTCCCTGACACCACCTGGCAGGTCAGCCCGGATGCACCCGAGGGGCCCGCGTTCGTCTGGGTGGTGGTGCGCGACCAGCGCGGCGGCGTGGACTGGCGGCGGTTGGACTTCACCGTCGTCCAGCCCACGGCCACTCCCGGTGGCGAAGGCGGCGGTCCCTTTGGCGGCCTCTTCGGCGGGGGCGGTGGTGGTGGAGGCGGAGGACCCTTCGGCGGACGCGGGAATTAGCCCGTCCTTCGTTCGGTCCTAATACTACCTGGTCGTCTGACGTCGTCACGCCAAGGGTCGGGGGACTCGCGCCGCCAGTATTTGGGGCGTGAGCTGCCCAGCGGGATTGCAGGCGTCGTGAGCGGGCCCCGACCTGGAGTGCGGCGGGCCCTCGCCGCCCTGGCCAGCGCCGAGTGCGTCGGCAACGGCCGATCGCGGAGGACGGACCCCTCGACGACGGGGAATCCATCGCGGCTGCGCAAGGCGGATCGTCGGCGGGTGGAAGAACCGGCTCAGCGCTGGCCAGGGCGGCGAGGGCCCGCCGCACTCCAGGTCGTGGCCCGCTCACGACATCTGCAATCCCGCTGGCATCCTGCTCTGACGCAGCCGCACGGTGACCGTGCAGCGAAGCTACTTCTTGCCCTTGGCCTTGCCGGCCGGCTTGTGGAACGTGTCGGCCACGTAATACGCCAGCGCCCAGCGCTCCTCCTCGGACAGGTGGGCAAAGGGCACCATGGCCGAACCCGGGATGCCTTCCGCCAGCGTCTTGAAGATCTGCTCCGGCTTGGACCCGTTCTTGTACGACTTGACATCGGAGAAATCGCGCGGCTTGGGATTCATCTGTGCGCCGGCCGGGCCATTTCCGTCCCCCTTCTCGCCGTGGCACAGGACGCAATTGGTGGTGAAGGACGTCTTGCCCTTCCCCAGGAGCTCCGGGCTCTTCTGGGGGGGCGCGGCCAGGGCCAGGACCGGAACCAACAGGGCGCTACCGAGTGCGAGTGCGATCTTCACTTCTCTTCTCCTTGTTCTTCATGGTGCCGCCAACGCGGCCACGGGGTTTCATCCACCCATCAGGGAAAGGTTGAGGGCGCCACCGGTCCGCCCCTCGTGCAGACGATGCGCCGGCGGCTTGGCGAACGTCAGGCGCTGCACTTCACGCACGAGCGCATCCCGACTGGACGCATCCGCGAGCAGGGGCCGCAGCGGGTGGTTGCCCTCCCCAAACAGGCACAGCCGCAGCTCCCCGCGCGAGGTCACCCGCAGCCGGTTGCAGCTTGCGCAGAAGTCCTTGCGGTAGGGCGCAATGAGCCCCACGCCTCCCACGCTGTCGGGGTGCACGTACTCCTCCGCGGGTCCGTCGCCATCCCGGCGCGCGCGCAGCTCCCACCCGTCCCGCAGCAGGCGCGCACGGACGCCCTCCAGGTCCACGTGGTTGCGCTCGAAGAACGCCGCGTTCCCGCCCGTGCGCATCAGCTCGATGAAGCGCGCCACCACCGGACGCGTGCGCACGTACGCCAGGAACGCGTCCAGCACCCGCGGCCGCTCGGCCAGCACCGTCTCCAGCAACACCGCGTTGAGCTTCACCCGCAGCCCGGCGGCAATGGCGGCGTCAATCCCAGCCAGCACGTGGTGCAGACGGTCCTGCCCGGTGATCTGGTGGAAGGCGGCCGGGTCCAGGCTGTCCAGGCTGATGTTCACCGAGTGCAGCCCCGCCTCGACGAGCGGCTTCGCCAACTTGCGCAAGCGCCAGGCGTTGGTGGAGAGCGCCACGGTCCGGATGCCCGGCACACCCGCCACCGCGCGCACCACCTCCACGATGTCGCGACGCACGGTGGGCTCACCGCCGGTGAGGCGCACCTTGAACACGCCCAGCTCCGCCAGCCCGGACACCAGGTGCCGGATCTCGTCGGTGGAGAGCGGCTCCTCGTTCCAGCCGCCCTTCTGGTAGCCGTTGGGGAGGCAATAGACGCAGCGGAAGTTGCAGGCGTCGGTCACGCTTAGGCGGAGATAGTGCAGCGTTCGTCCCGCGGGATCCGCAAGCCGACCTGGTCCCTGGAGCACCTGGAGCCGCACGTGTTCCTCCCCGCCCTCAGGACAGCACGGGGAGCCGCGCCACCGTCGCGCCGCACTCCACCGTGTCGCCTTCCGCTTCCCCGTGGGAGCCTTCCAGCGCAGCGGGGCTGACGCCGAGCGCGCCACACTCCTGCTGCACCAGCGACGCACACCAGGTGAACACGGGGCCAAAGGTCGCGCTGCGCATCACCTCCGCGCGCGCGGCAATGGCCGGCACCAGCCTTCCCAGGTGCGCGTCCAGGAACTTGCGCCGCGCCTCGCCCACGATCTGCACGCCCTCGCCGTCACCCAGCGAGGTCAGGTAGGCCTGCTTGAGGAGGAGCACGCCATAGAACTCCAGCTCCATCGCCACGTGGTCCACCATCTCCGCTTCGGTCCCGTCGCTGCCGGGCTCCATGCCAAAGGCGTGGTAGAAGGCCGCCACGTCGGCGAGCGTGTTGCCCTTGCCCAGCGCGCGCCCGTGGGCGCTCTCGTACAGCGCGTTGGACTCCGCGGCGCGGTCAAAGACGTCAATGTATTCGCTGCGCACATCGTCGAGGGAGCGGTCATCCTGGAACCGCGCCAGGAAGGCCGGCGGGTCCGAGGCGAACAGCCCGGTCTCCTGCGCCAGGCGCAGCAGACCAGCCAGGCGCGCGGGGAAGTCCACGCCGGGATAGGCCGTGAACAAGGAGGCCAGGCCAAAGGCCACCGCTTGGCGATCAATGTCGGCGTGAACGGTGCTCATCGACGTGCTTCCCTCGGCGTCTCGACGTCAAAGGGGATCCACTGCATGGTGACGCTCTTGCGCGAGCCCACCTCACCCTGACCGCCCTGCCAGATGGCAAACGCCGCGTAGCCCTTCTTGCCCGACTCCAGCTTGCTGCCACCGTCGGAGGTCATCTTGCGCGCAATGACCAGCGTCCACTCGCCATTCTCGAACCGGCCATCCGCCACGCTGCGGTTTCCCGCCTGCACCGAGCTGGTGGAGAAACCTTCCGCGTAGATCTCATCCACCCCCGTCTTCACGAAGGACTGCGGATTGCCCGAAGCCCGGCCGGGAGAGAAGGTGTCGGTCTCCGCCTCGTCAAAGCGGCCCACGTGTCCCGGGTCGCTGAACTCCAGCGGATAGAGGTCCACCGCCATGTTCGGGTACAGCTCGCGCATGCCCGGTTTCCCCTTCAGCCGGTCATCCTGGTACTGCGCGCGCCAGTGGTAGATGTGGACGGGGTTGTCCTTGGTGCCCATGAACACCGGCGGCGGCGGGCCCTCCTTGATGGGGAACTGGATCGCGGCCGCGTCGGAGAACTCCCCCAGGCGACCGGCCCCGCTGCGCTCCGGGTCCTTCCAGCGCAGGCGGAACGCCACCCACTGCCCGTCGTGGACCGCCTGGACCTGGACCGTGGTGGTGGTGGTGGTGGCGGGCCGCGGCGTGATCATGGGCTGGCCGGTCAGCACCACCGTCTCCACCGGCGCCTTCTGCCAGTAGGACGCCTGCGGGTTGGCGTCGGACACGTCCTGTCCCGCGTTCACCACCCGCAGCTCTCCGGCGTGCGCGGTGGCGGCAAGCAACGTGGACAGAACCAGCACCAGGGACTTGTGTGCTCTCATGGGTATCCTCATCACGGCGTGTTGTTGCGGACGGCGCCCAGCTTCTCGTCCCAGGCCAGGCGCTCCATCACCGGCTCCACCACCGGCACGCTCACCAGCTCCGCGCCCTTCTCGTCGTAGCCGCGGGCGGTGCCATCCTTGACCTTGAATCCGTGGATGATGCGGTCGGTGCTGCCCATCAACACCAGCAGCCCCTGCGCCACCGGGTCGCTGGTCAGCTGGCGGTAGCGCTCCACCGCTCCGTCGACCAGCGGACCGAACATCTGGTGCAGGTACTCCCGGTCCGCGTGGATGGGCGGGATGTAGTAGATGTTAGG
Organism: Myxococcota bacterium; assembly: GCA_040752415.1. GTDB lineage: Bacteria > Myxococcota > JACRCW01 > JACRCW01 > JACRCW01 > JBFMGU01. The sequence continues at coordinate 8,979 of JBFMGU010000221.1, read as the reverse complement.
CTCCAGGCCGAGCTGGGGATAATACGGCAGCGCAATCTGCTTCTTGTGCACCAGGTAGTCGACCGGGTTGTCCTCACGCGCGTTCCACGGCGGGTTGATGAAACCCATGATCCGGATCTTGCCAATGCAGTTCACCACGCACTGCGGCTGCAGGCCCTGCTCCACGGCGGGGTAGCAACCCACGCACTTCTCGCTGGTGCGCGTGTGCGGGTTGTACATGGACTTCTTGTAGGGACAGGCGCGCACGCACTCGCCGTAGCCCTTGCAGCGCGACTGGTCGATGAGGACGATGCCATCCTCCTCCCGCTTGTAGATGGCCTTGCGCGGACACGCGGCCAGGCACGCGGGATAGGTGCAGTGCGCGCAGGTGCGCGGCAGGTAGAAGAACCACTTGTCATGGGGCAGTGCGCCCACGTGCCCGCCCTGGTTGACGGTGCCGGCGCAGTCATCTTCGCCAACGTTAGGGTACATCCAGTCCTCGTCCACCGGCGCGTAGTGCAGCGCGCGCTCCGTGGGAGGGGCGGACTCGAAGATGGTCTTGCCCTGGTAGGTGGCGTTCCGGGCCCACTCCTGCTTGCCCAGCTTCTCCAGGATGCGCACATCCCAGGCCAACGGGTAGGAGCCGTACGGCTTGGTCTCCACGTTGTTCCAGAACATGTATTCCTGGCCCTTGCCGCTGGTCCACGTCGTCTTGCAGGCCAACGTGCAGGTCTGGCAGGCAATGCACTTGTTGAGGTCAAAGATGATGGACCACTGCCGCTTGGGGCGGTGCTCGTCGTACGGGTAGTCCATCTCGCGCTTGAGCTGCCAGTTCTTCACTTTCGCCATGACGCGTCTCCGCTCGGTCAGGACCGGACTTTGATGAAGGCACCGCCCAGGTACTGCTTCATGGCGGCGTTCTCGTAGGTGGGACGGAAGCCCAGCGCCGCGGGACGCCACAGCCCCTCCCCGCCGACGCCGCCCTGCTCCGCCTTGCTAAACCGGACGAAGGCCTCCCGCGGCGCGCCCACGGGGCAGTGGATGTCCGGGGCAAACCCCTTGGCGATGACCTGGCCGAACATGTCCTTGTGGACCAGCGAGTCGGTCATCAGCGTGGGCCGCAGCCAGGCGCGCGTGGCGGACTGGTGGCTGCCGTAGCGGAACATGGCCTGGTAGTTGGTCTCCGGGTTCTTGGCCAACCCGTCCTCACGACCTTCATGTCCGCGCACGCTGCCAAAGGTGGCGCCGTACATGTTGTGCCAGGTGCGGGCCACGTTGCGCGGGGTGCCGGGATAGAAGCGCACGCGCAGCAGCAGCCGGGAGATCTTCAGCTCCTCGGTGCCGGGCTTCCAGCCACGGTAGGGCCGGTCCTCGGGGTCGGCGTCCACCCAGACGTAGTCGCCGTCGTCGACCCCCAGCGCGCGGGCATCCGCGGGATTCATGTCCACGTAGCCCTCGGTGACGGAGGGGAGCCGCTTGTCATGGCGGTACACGTCACCGAACGGACCGAACAGCACCGAGGTGAAGTCGGTATCCACCGGCGTGGTGTGCGCGCCGTGGCGGTACTTGGGCGTGTGATAGATGTGCGAGAAGTTCTTGGCGCGCAGCGGGTGTTTGCTGCGCAACAGCTCCTCTCCGGTGAGCACCACGTTGCGGACCTGGCGCGCCTCGGTGGAGAGGTCGTCGGGCCTGAGGCCGAAGTCCTGCGGCTTCTCCGGTCGGATGGCGGGGTGCGGACGCGCCACGATCACGTTCGGCTCGTAGAACGTGGAGTCCACCGGCTCGCGGTAGACCACCATGTTCTCGCCGCTGGCCACGAACTCCGGCTCCGGTCGGTAGAACTCCAGCCGCCCCGACCGCGTGTGCCAGGGCTGCTCCCCTTTCTGCTGCTCATAGGAGGAGGCGCGCGGGTAGGTGCGGTTGTTCATCAGCGCGGGAACGCCCTGCTCCGCACGCGCCAGCAGATCCTCGACCTTGTACCCGCGAAGCGCGGGCGAAGCGTCGACGATGCGCTGCAGGTAGCCCTCCACGCGGTCCTCGGCCACACCCTTGAACATCTCGCTGAAGCGCGGGTCGTTGTAGATCCGGGCCAGCGCGTGGGAGACGCCGGCGATGATCTCGATGTCGGAGCGCGTGTCAAAGATGCGCTTGAGCGGCGTGCGCGGATACATCTGCACGAACGGATTGGTGCAGGACGCCGTCATGTCCGGGTGCTTGAACTCCGCCCAGCTGTCACAGCCAAAGACGATGTCCGAGTATTCACAGGACCCCGTCCACCACCAGTCCGAGTAGGCAATCAGCTCGATCCTGGGCAGCGTGTTGTGGACCACGTCATAGTGCCACTTCACGTTGCCAATGACGGAGTTCGAATTGTTGAGCCACATGGCCTTGGTGGGCGTGGGCATGTGGCCGTGGCCGGTGAACACCTTGTTGGCCACCCGCAGCGGCCGGTCCCCGTAGTTGTAGTAGTGCAGCGACTCGTAGTGGATGGTCTTGCGCACGCTGGCCTTGCCCGCGGGGTCGGGCTGGACGTTGAAGGGATCCTCCAGCGCAAACGTGGGCATGCCGCCAAAGAGCGCGGCGCGGTAGTTGCCGGCGTAGCTGCCCACGTTGCCGCCGGGGAAACCCAGGTTGCGCGTCAGCGCCGCCACCAGGAAGACCGCGCGGTCCTTGAGGTCGCTGTTGAAGAACTGGTTGGGCCCCATGCCCATGGCAAACAGCGTCTTCTCCGGGTTGCGGGCAATCTGCACCGCCAGCGACTCGATGGCCTTGGCGGGCGCGCCGGTGATCTGCTCGGTCTGCTTGGGCGTGAAGTTCTCGTTGAGGTACTGCTCCATCAGGCTGAAGACGGTGCGCACCTCCACCTCGCTCCCGTCGACGAGCTTCACCTTCAGCTTCGCGCGGACGTCGGGCTCCACCCCCAGCTTGGCGAACGCGGGGCCCCAGTCGTCGCGGGTCACCGCGGCGGCCTTGCGGGCCTTCTTGTCCCAGATGACGAAGGGCTGCAGGTCGCCCGCCATGCTCTCGGCAATCACCTGCATCTTCTGCTGCGCCACGGGCGGCGCCTTCTCACCCTTCTTGAGGAAGGTGACGTTGGCGGGACGTGCACTCTGGTAGTTGCCAATCACCTCCGCCGGACGGAGCGGCTGCAGGGTGTCCATGCGGACCAGGAAGGGGAGGTCGGTGTTGCGCGCCACCCAGCCGTCGTCGTGCAGGCGCTTGGAGATGATGACCTGGGCCAGCCCGAGTGCGAAGGCGGGGTCCGTGCCGGGGCGGATGATGACCGCTTCGTCGGCCTTCGTGGCGGTGGCGCTATATTCCACGGTGATGGCCACCACCTTGGTGCCCTTGAGCCGCGCCTCCGTCAGCCAGTGGGAGTCGGGCATCTTGGTGGTGATCCAGTTCATGCCCCACACCAGGCAGAGCTTGGAGTGCTCGACGGCAAACAGGTCGAAGTCATTGGTCTGCGCGCCGGTCACCATGGGATGGCCGGGCGGGAGGTCGGTGTGCCAGCTGTAGCTGTCCCAGCCGCGCGCGCCCACGGACTCCTCCGGCTTCACGCCCCGCACCGCCGCGTCGGCCAGTGCCATCATGTTGGCGAAGCGGTAGAGCCCGAAGATGCGCGTGGCGCCCAGGAACGCCATGCCGCCACGCAGCTTGATGGTCTGCGTACCGGCGCCCTCCAGTGCCTCCACCATGGCGGGGTCATAACCCTGGGCCTGCAGCAGCCTGGCGCCCTGTGGCCCGGAGTAGGTGCGGGTGATGTTGTCCAGCGCGCGCGCGGTCAGCGCATAGGCGTCATCCCAGGAGACGCGTAGCCACTTGTCCTTGCCACGCTCGAAGTACTTCGGGTCGGGCTTGCCGTCGGCGCCGCGCGGGAAGCCGGCATCCGCCCAGGCCTTGAATCCCCGACGGACCATGGGCGCCTTGACGCGGCGGTCGCCGTAGATGCGCCGCACCAGCGCCAGTCCCTTCTGGCAGATGCGCGGGTCCCAGCGGTGCGAAGCGCGGTTCCCGTAGAGGTCCTCCGCCTTGCCGTAACCGTAGGTGGGCCCGATGCGCGTGATGACGCCGTTCTTCACGTAGGCGCGCAAGAGGCAGTTGTGCGTGTCATTGGGCGCGCACAGGAAGACGAAGGAGGAGTCCGCCTTGAAGATGTCGCGGTAGGCACGCTCCCAGTCGCGGTTGGGGTAGTGCGCGAGCGGGTTGTCGACGTGCATGGGCTTGAAGAAGCGCAGCGGCGCGGCCACGGCGTCCGACGCCGCCACGGCACCCAGGCCCAGCAGTCCCTGCAACATGCGTCGCCGGAAGAGGTCCACCTCGGCGTGATGGCCCGTCGATCCGGTGCCATTTCCCTTGCGGGTCATGCGTTGCCTCCAAAATCGGGGCGACCCCATCACGGAGTCGCGTCAAACACCGCGCGGTGTGTCCATTCCATCGGTTTCACGTGGGGAAAGCGCCGGGTGAGCTGCTGCTCCACTACCTGGGAGACGGCCAGGCCACCGTCGTCGGAGCCCGCGCGGTGCAGCCGGTAGAGCAGCACGCCCTCCGAGACGCCCAGGAACTCGACATCCAGCATGCTGTTGAGCAACCGCAGCGAGGAGCGCACGCCCTGCAGCCCGGGCCGCATCTCGTCGGGAATCTCGCCGAAGCGCAGCCGGCTGTCCGCGTCGGCAAACAGCACGTCCACGCAGACCGGGTCCCCGTGACCCACGCTGCGGTGACGCGTGTGCCGGACCTCCCCGGAAAGGCCCAGCACCATGCCGTCGGCGGCTTCACGCCAGTAATCACACAGCCCGGCGTCACGTCCCCACTCACAGCCGGCGCGGGTGAGGAAACGGGCCGGCTCGTCCTCTCCTGCGTGCCAGCTTCCGCCCAGGCACGGCGTCTCCAGCGTCGCCAGCACGTCGGGGAGCTGGTCCAGGGAGATGGTCTCCGAGAAATGGCGCGCATAGGAGCGGCCCAGGCGCCAGCTGTGGTCGAAGGTCAGCCGAAGCGTTTCGTTCTCGTCCACGCGCAGCGCCGCGAGGGCCAGCTCGTCCTCGCGGGAGTCTCCGCCCGCGCAGGCAAGGACCCTGGAAAGGGCGGAGCGGCGCGCACGACGCCACCGTTCCCCAAGGTCTCGAGCGCGCTCCTGATCCATCGGAGGTGGCGGCGAGCAAAGATTGGACCACGCGTCAGCGTGCGCAGTTCTCACGTATGACGACGGAAACCAGGCGGAATCGCGACGGTCCTGCGTGAATGCGTGCAAGATTGGGTTCTGCGCGCAGGCGTTTTGCGGTTTTGTGGGGACGAAGTCGGAGCGGGGTGTCTACTCCGGAGCGAAATGTGGATACCCCGGTATACGCCCCGCGCACGCGCCCGCGGTCAGGGCCGGAATGCAGCAACCTTGTCTGCGGCGTGCGGCCTGGTGCGACGGGTTCACTCGGAGCGTGCGCCGCAAGGCATCCGTGGTCAACGCGGCGTCGGGAACCAAAAGCATCCGAAGGCTCCGCAGCGTCGGGGAGCCGCGGCGTCATCGACGGAAGCGTTCGGGACATCAACCGGCATCCGGACACCCCGCGACGACGAACCAGCCCATCACCGCATCGCAGGTCTCTTTGCCGTTGCACATCAGGCCGTCGTTGCGGAGCGCGTCCTCGGGCGTGTCCTGTGCGTCAGTCATCACAGCGGGGAAGTGAGGCTTCCCTGCCGCCCTGCTTCAACGCTCTGGTGCGCAGCGTCTCACACGCGGTGCAGTCGCGGTCCACCTGCTCGCTGAGGAAGGCTGCGCGGGCGTCGTCGTAGGGGTCTTCACCGCGCCAGTGGCGGCATTTGTCCGCCACCTTGGTCAGCTCCTCCAGCAACAACGTGCCGGGCTGATTCCCCGCGGACCCGTCCTGCTCCAACGGGCACGTCATCACCGCGCGCTTGAAGTTGCCCGCGTTGATGGCCGCTGCACGGAGCTCGCGCTCCACTTCCGGCTGGCCTGGCCGCGCATCCACCACGAGGTCAAGCAGGCGCCACGCGGCAGCCCAGTCGTTCGCCTTGGCTTTCGCGCGCGCGTCGGCAAGCGTCCTGTCCACATCCACCCGGGCCGCGGCGGTGAGCCCGGCATGAACCCACCCGGCGAACTCGGTGTCGCCACTCAGCGCGGTGACCCTCACCCACTCATCGCTCAATTCCTCGACGGTGAGGGCGTCATTGACATGCAGCTCCTGCAGCACCTCCGCATCGGGCTTCGGGTCCAGCCGCAAGCGGGTACGCGCGGACGCAATGAAGCGCTTCTGGCCCACAGCAACGTCCTTGGGGACCACCAGCGGGGGCGCGGGCTTCCCATCGGGGGCGGGAAGCCGCTTCAGCGCACGGTAGACGCTCTTGGCATTCTTCTGGTCGCCCGTGGCGTCGTAGACCGCAGCAAGGAACGTCAGGATTTCGCGGGAGCCCGCATCCGCCTTGCGCGCCCGTTCCCCCGCGGTTGTGGCGGACTTCAGCTCACAGGCGGCGAGGTATCCCTTCGCTTCCTCGAACGGCGTGACACTCCCCAGCACCAGCAGCAGCGACGGCAGAAGCATGTGGCTCTCCTGGTTGAGAACAACAGGCTGAATTGGCTTACGGTTGAGCCCGACCTTGCGTGTTGTCCAGCGGAGTCACATTCGAAGCCAGGCGTGTGTGTTTAGCTTCCCGAACGCGGAGCCGGCTCGGCCACCTCACCACCCACCCGCGCCACAATCTCTTGCAGCGTCTGCACTCCCAGCTTCCGGCGGATGCTCTCAATGTGGCAGTAGACCGTGGAGCGGGCAATCCCGAGGGACGCCGCCACCTCCTTGGGCGTCTGACAGCGCGCAAGTTGGCAGTAGACCTCATGTTCGCGCGCGCTCAACACCTGGCGCGCTCCCGCGCCGCTCGCATGCGTGACCTCAGGCGAGGCGCGTCCCGCATGCACCTCCCGCAGGACGGTGTCCACCACCTGAAGCGGCGCGGCCTTGTCCACCACGGCATGGGCTCCCGCGGCAAGGAGCTGCTGGATGTAGGGGTCGCCTGCGCGCGCAGAGAACAGGACCACGCGGCACCGCTCCGCCAGCGCCGCCACATGGCGCGGCGTCAGGAGCACATCCAGCTGGACGTCAGCCAGCACAACGTCAACGGCCCTTGACGCCACCAGGTACAGCGCCTCGCTCACGCTCGCTGCGGTGCCCACCAGCTCAAGGTCCGGCGCTGCCGCGTAGCGGTTGGCAAGCCCCTCCGACACCACCGGATGATCATCAACCACCAGCACCCGGATCACGCATCCTCCATGTGCGGCAAGGTGATGGAGAGGCGCAGGCCTTCGTCATAGTTGCCCAACTCGGCCACGCCGCCCAGCGCAACAACGCGTTCCCGGATGCCCAAGAGGCCATACCCCTCACGCAGCGATTCAGCGCGTCCGCGGCCGTTGTCCATGACGTCGAGCATGATGATCCGCGCCTCCGTACGCAGGCTCACCGTGGCCTCGCTGGCGCCACCGTGCCGGAGCGCATTGGTGAGGCCTTCACGCGCGGAGGCCAGGAGCGCCTCCACCTGCGCCTTTCCCAGCGCATGGGTGGGCAGCCCTGTTTCATCCACCAGCAGGTCCACCGCCAATCCCATGGCGCCGTACTCCACGCGCAGCCGTTCCAGCTCCGCCACCAGCGTCCCGCGCTCGGGAGGCTGACGCAGCTCCTCCAGCATGCGCCGTGCGCTCTGGGCCAGCGCATCCAACAGCTCGGCCAGACGCGTACCGGCGTCATCCCGACCGCGCTGCCGGGACCAGCCCTCCAGCTGGAGCCGCGCCCCGGTGATGAGCTGTGCAACGTCGTCATGGAGCTGCCGTGCGATTTCACGTCGCAGGTGGGCAGGCGCGGCTTCACCGGCGCGCACGCGCGCTTCCAGCCCGGCGGCCGCTGCTTCCAGCCGCGCCATGTCCGCAAAGCTGGCTTGCTCCAGCCGGTGCACGTGGTGGCCAATGCCAACGGAAATGGCACTGACCGTGAGCAGGTAGAACACCGGAATGTGCGCCATGGGGTGGTTGAACAGGTCCGGCCGGCAGAACCAGTAGATCAGCGCAAATCCCCCCACGGCGCCCAGCGTGGCCAAGGTACGCGCTGAGAACGACAAGAGGATGGGAATGAAGATGGGCGGGGCCACGTAGCTCCCATAGAAGTAGGGCCCGTCCAGGCCGCCAAACTGCGCCAGGTGCGCCGCACCGGTGGCGGAGACAATGGCAATGCCGGTGGCAAGCACCATCCCGGCGTGCCGGCGACCCGCGTGGGTCCAGCGCACCGCAGCAACCACCACCAGGGAGAGGAACAACTGACCAAACATGAACCCGTGGTTGGCCAGGGTGCCCATGCTGACCACGTCACCAATCATGGACACGGAAAAGGTGAGCGCAAAGGCACTGCCCAGGTACTGCGCGCGCGACGCATTCGTCTCGCGGACTTTCTCCGCCACTCTCGTCGCAACGGACTCCAAACCGGACGCCTCCATTCAGGCCACCCTACTCCCGGGCACACGGTGGTGCGACCCAGAGGGGCGTCGCGGCTCGTAATTATTACGAGTGTGGCCTGGCGGAGGGCGTGCCAAGAGCCTCCCGCTCTCGCGCTGCCTTTGTCCCCGTGCAGGCCGTGCGCACCGTTGAGAACGTCCATGACCACACGCCTTCAGTCCGTGCTTCCCGTTGCGCCATTCACCCTTCTGGTTCTTGCCGCATGCACGCCCCCCGCTGACAACCAAGGCAACCCCTCCGTGGCTGCGGACAGCGGCACGGCAACGTCGGACGCGGGCTGCAGCACCGGCAACCGGGGTTGCGCCTGCTATGGCAACGGCACGTGTGACAATGGCCTTCAGTGCGCCAACGGTGTGTGCGTGGATGAGGGCGCGCGGCCGGATGGAGGAGGCCCGGACGCCAGCGCCGGCGACGCGGGCAGACCGGATGCCGGCAGCAGCGACGCAGGTCAGGCGGCGGATGCCAGCAGCAGCGACGCAGGTCAGGCGGCGGAT
>JBFMGU010000220.1:0-17413 GCA_040752415.1 Myxococcota bacterium | reverse complement strand
GCCAAGCAGGCCGCCGCCGAGGAGGCCAAGAAGAAGAAGGAGGAGGAGAAGGCCGCCAAGCAGGCCGCCGCCGAGGAGGCCAAGAAGAAGAAGGAGGCCGAGAAGGTGACCTCCGTGGTGCCTCCGCCGTCCGAGCCGGCCGTTGCCGCCGTGGCGCCCGCGCCCACTGCCGCCACGCCCACCCCCACAACGCCCGCCGCCACCGACCCCGCCGCTGCTCCGGCCACCACGGGCGCCACCGCGTCCGCCACCACCAGCCCCGTCGCCACGGACCCTGCGACCCCTGCCGCCGCGAACCCTGCCGCTGGTGGTGTGCCGCTGCCGGAGACGCCGTCGGTGTCCCAGCTCGTCGAGAAGGAGCCTGCGCACGCCACCGCTGCCGCACCGGCCATGGCCGCGGGTTTCATCAGCGTGCACGCCAGTGAGCCGGGCGCGGTGGTGCTGCTGGATGGACGTCGCGTGGGTGAGGCGCCGCTGCTCCGCTTTGCGGTGGACGGTGGCCGCCACAACGTCACCGTGCTGAAGGAGGACTTCAACCCCAGCTGGCAGGAGGTGGACGTCAACGGGAACGAGGTGGCGGTGAACCTGGCCCTGGTGCCGTACCCCGCCTACCGCGACAAGCAGGCCAAGGCGGTGTGGATCAAGCGCGCCGGTGGCCTGGGCGTGCTCCTGGGAACGGGCGTGCTGGCCGGGATCACGTCGGGAGTTGGCGTCCTGGGGGCGCTGCTCTGGGTGGCCAGCAACAGCATGAGCATCTACCTGCAGGTCTACCAGAACGACCAGAAGCAGCTGGAGCGCTTCTCCATGTACACGCCGCTGGCATCTCCCGCGGCGCTGCTGACGGGCATCACGCTGACCGCGCTCAGCCCGCTGCTGGCCTTTGGTATCGGCGTCGTCGGCTCGTTGGGCGCGGCGGCCTTGCTGATGACCGCTGGCGACCCGGCCCGCTACTCGCAGTACGCGGAGTGAGCGGCGGAGCACGGCGGCGTGTGTCACGCTTTCGTGCCGACCAGGACCGCGGGAACCTGCCCCCGCGCCACACAACAAGCTTTCGGGTGCCCCGGGCCGAGATTGGCCCGGCGTGCCTTTTGGGAGGACCTGATGACGCGCGTCCGTTCCCTCGTGCCGTTGATGTTTCCCCTGGCCGTGCTGGCCACCGGCTGTGAGCTCCTGGCGCCTCAGCTGACCGAGGTTGAGCCCGTCGCCCTGGACGCCGGCCCGCCCGACACCAGCAGCAGCTCCGGGACCGTCTCCAGCTCCTCCAGCTCGTCGTCGGGCTCGTCCAGCTCTTCGTCGAGCTCGTCGTCCTCCAGCTCGTCGTCGTCCAGCTCCTCGTCTTCCAGCTCCTCGTCGAGCTCGTCGTCCTCCAGCTCGTCGTCGAGCTCCTCTTCCTCCAGCTCGTCCTCGTCCAGCTCGTCCAGCTCGTCGTCGTCCAGCTCCAGCTCGTCCAGCTCCACGGGCGGGCCGCAGGTGTCCGCCACGCTCTCCACGCTGACGGTCGACCGCACCACCTGTGAGGCGGACGGCGCCTGCACCATCACCGTCGCCGTCACCGTGCGCGACACCACCAGCTCCCCGGTGGAGGGCGCGCAGGTGGCCATCTTCGCCACCGACGCCAACGTGCTTGGCGTGGTGCCGGACACCGACGCGCAGGGCCGCTCCGTGGTGGGCATCTCCGCCACCGTGGCCGGCAACAAGGTCATCTCCGCGGTGGTCAACCCCGGCGTCTCGCAGGTCACGCTGCAACAGACCGCCAGCGTCACCTTCACGCCGGGCCCGCCGGTGGCGCTGGTCTTCATCACGCAACCCAACAGCGCGGTGGCTGGGACCGCCCTGTCCGCGGTGTCCATCACCACGCTGGACGCGCGCGGGAACGTGGCCACCACGCCCACCCAGATCACCGTGGCGCTGCAGAACAACCCCACCGGCGCCACGCTGCTGGGCACCTTGCAGCGCACCACCAGCAACGGCTCCGCGTCGTTCAATGACCTCAACATCCAGCGCGCCGGGACCGGCTACACGCTGGTGGCGCAGGTGCAGGGGCTCAATCCCGTCGTCAGCGGTGGGTTCAACATCACGCCGGCCACTCCCACCACGCTGGCCTTTGGTGTGCAGCCGGGCCGCACCACCGCCACGTTCCCCATCAACCCCGCCGTCACCGTGCTGGTGCAGGACAACTTCGGGAACACCGTGCCCACGCACGCCGGCAACGTCGCCGTGGACCTGCAGGGCGGCAACGCCAACGCCACGCTGGGCGGCACCACCACGCAGCCCTTCGTCTCCGGCGTGGCCACGTTCGCGGACCTCACCGTCGACCTGCAGGCCACCGGGTACACGCTCCTGGCCACGTCGGGGGGGCTCCAGGACGCCACCAGCAATGTCTTCGCCATCACGGCGGAGGGCCAGGCCACGCGACTGGTGTTCGTCACGCAGCCGGGCAACGTGGTGGCGGGAGCCAACCTGGGCACGCTCAACGTGGAAGCGCAGGATGACGTGGGCAACCTGGACACCACGTTCTCCACCGACGTGCGCCTCGACTTCGGGAACAACCCGGGGAACGGCGCTCTGTTCGGCACGGTGACGGCCACCGCGTCCCAGGGCGTGGCGCAATTCAGCGGCGTGTCCATCCGCAAGGCGGCCGCGGGCTACACGCTGCGCGCCATCGACGACGCGGACCCGGTGAACGGCCTCAACGCCGGCGTCAGCAACGCGTTCACCATCTCGGCGGGCAACGTGGACCGGCTGGGGTTCCTGGTGGAGCCGTCCAACACGGTGGCGGGGCAGTTCATGGCCACCCTCGAGGTGGCGGCGCAGGACCAGTACCTGAACACCAACCCCACCTACGCCGGCAACGTCACGCTGGACCTGACCAGCAATCCGCTGAACGCCACCCTGGAGGGTGCCACGGAGCCGTTCGTGCTCGGCGTGGCCACGTTTGACGTCTTCACCATCAACCGCCCGGGCAACTACACGCTGATCGCCGACGACGGCACCTTCTCCGTCACCAGCGCCGCGTTCACCATCCAGCTCGGTCCGCCGGACCACGTGGTGAAGGTGGGCGTGGACCAGGATGGCGTGGCCGGGTTGGCGTTGGCGCAGCCGCTCCAGGTCACCGTCGTCGACGCGGAGGACAACCCGGTGCCCGGCGCCTCGGTGCGCTTCACCATCCTCCAGGGCAGCGGCGACCTGCGTGAGGTGGGCGGTCCGGATCCCGGCGTGCAGCAGACGCAGCTCCTGGTCACCTCCGACGGCAACGGCCTGGCGCAGGCCACGTTCTTCCTGGATCCCGTGGTGGGCGTGAACCGCGTGCGCGCCGACCTGGCCGCGGGAACGCTGGTCCCCGTCGAGTTCGTCAGCAACGGCGGCCCCGGCGCGCCGGCGATTCTCGAGCAGACCGGCGACGGGCAGACGGGCGTCGTGGCCACCGCGCTGCAGCCGTTCGTCGTCACCGTGAAGGACGCCAACAACAACGTGGTGCCCAACACCACCGTCACCTTCGAGCTGGGGCTGGGCGCCGGGTCCTTGACGCAGACCAGCGTGCAGACCAACGCGCAGGGCCAGGCGCAGACCGTGCTCACCCTGGGACAGACCGCGGGCACCAGCAACAACACCGTCGTGGCGCGGGTGAACCTGCTCTCGTACACGTTCACCGCCAGCGCCATTCCCGACGTGGCCGCGGAGGTTCTCATTGAATCCGGCGACAACCAATCCGCCACGGTGGGCCAGCAGCTCACGCAGTCCCTGGTGGTGCGCGTGGAGGACCGGTTCAACAACCGCGTTCCCGACGTCACGGTGGACTTCTCCGTGTTGACCGGCGGCGGCTCGCTCAGCGCCAACATCGACGTCACCGACGCCAACGGCCTGGCCTCCACGGACCTCACCGTGGGCACCGTGGCGGGGGTGGGCAACAACACGGTGCAGGCGCTGGTGACGGGCCTGACGCCGGTGACCTTCAGCGCCAGCGCCACGGCGGGGAACGCGGACCACATCGAGATTGCCAACGGCGACGCGCAGACGGGGACGGTGGGCGCGGCCCTGCCGCAGGCGCTCCAGGTGCGCGTGGAGGACGTGAACGGGAATCCCGTGCAGGGCGTCCAGGTCGACTTCGCGGTGACGGCGGGTGGCGGTTCGCTCTCCGTCGCGTTCGACGTCTCCGACGCCAGCGGCATTGCCGAGACGGTGTGGACGCTGGGCACGGTGGCGGGCGCCACGAACACCGTGCAGGCCACCTCCGGGGCGTTCCCCGCGCTCACCTTCAGCGCCACGGCCAACCCCGGCAACGCCACGCAGCTCGTGTTCACCACGCAGCCGCCCACCGGCACCTTCGTGGGGACGCAGTTCAACGTCGCGGTGCAGGCGCGGGACGCGTTCAACAACGTCCCCACGAACCTGAACGGGCAGACCATCACGTTGACGGTGGGCAACAACCCGGGTGGCGCCACGTTGAACGCCACGCAGACCATGTCCAACGGCTCCGCCGCGTTCAACGCCGTGCAGCTGGACAAGGGCGGCGTGGCCGTGACGTTGCGCGCTTCCGCGCCGCCCGCGTTGCTGGCCGGCTCCTTCGACAGCGATGCGTTCGACGTGCAGGCCGGCGTCATCGTCGTCACCGAGCTGATGTGGACCACCGCCGCGGAGAGCGGCAAGTTCATCGAGATCTGGAACAACTCGCTCTCGGCGGTGGAGCTGCAGGGCTACCGGTTCGCCACCGGCACCACGGCCGCCGACGAGGCGGTGGTAACGGGAACCTTCTCGCTGACCGCGAACAACCGCGTGCGCGTGGGCATTGCCGGCAGCGGCGCGGAGGTCATCTACACGCCGGGCGCCAGCTTTGCTCCCACGCCGGGCGCCAACCTCAAGATGATCAGCGGTTCAGGCGAGCTGCAGGACGCGGTGAACACCGCCAACTTCGTCACTTCAGGCACGCCGGGCGCGGACGTGTTCCCGTTCTTCACCAACGTGAGCACCCAGCTCGGGGCCGGCTTCGGGAACGTCGCCACCAACGACGACGGAGACAACTGGTGCATCACCTTCGGCGCGGCGCACACCGGCGCCATTGTCAACCAGAACTGCACCGCGGATCTCGCCACGTTGCTCATCAGCGAGGTGCTCTACGAGGCGGCCGCTGACGGACAGGCGTTCGTCGAGCTGTTGGGCGGCGGCGGCATCAGCCTGCAGGGCGTGGAGCTGCGCGCGTTCAACGCCTTTGGCACGCAGGACAACGCGGTGGTCATGACGCCGCTGGGCGCGGGAGTCCGCATGCCGGTGGACGGGTATCTCGTCGTGGGGGACCTCTCGGGCGGCACCACGCAGGTGGCCAACGCCGACGTGACCGCGGAGGTGGATCCCACCAATGACACGGACGGGTCCATGCGCCTGCTGGTCAGCGGCAACACCAAGGACACGTTGGGCTGGGGCGCCCCGACGCTCTACGAGGGCACCGCTGCCGCCGACGTGGCGCAGTCGCATTCGTTGGCCCGCCCCGCCGGCACCAGCGACACCAACAACAACGCCAACGACTTCCTCGACGACGGGTCACCCACGCCCGGCGCTTCCAACGGCAATGACCAGGTGGACATTGACACCATCACGCCGGACCGCAGCGTGGCCGACGCCACCGCCCCCACCATCGACGACGTGGTCATCACCGGCCGCGGCTTCCAGGGAACCACCACGGTCACCTTTGGCGGGCAAGCGGCCACCTGCACGGTGGACAGCGCCACCCAGCTCACCTGCGACGCCGTCCCCGGCGCCACCGCCGCGGCGCGCGTGGCCGTGGTGGTGACCAATGACCAGGGCAGCACGCAGACGCGCACCAACGCGTTCACCTACGTTGGCTCGGTGAATGAGACCGGCCTCGGCGAGGAGCTGGACCTGTGCAGCCTCAACAACGCCGCGCTCACCACCACGGCGGGAACGCCGGTGGACGTCCTGGGCCAGGTCACGGAGACGGGGCAGACCGACAACTCCAACGTGGCGGTGGCCGGCATCACCTCGGAAGTGGGCGTGGGCCCCAGCGGCACCGACCCGCGCACCAACACGCTGTGGCGCTTCACCGCCGCCGCGCCCAACGCCACCTATGACTTCACGCAATCCGCCGACGAGCACATCCTCAGCTACACGCCCGCCGCCGCCGGCACGTACTCCTATGTCATCCGCTTCAGCCTCAACAGACTGGACTACACCTACTGTGATTCCGACGGCGCCGGCAGCAACGGCGGTGCGGACTTCTCCACCGCCAACCTCGGCACCCTGACGGTGAACTGAACATGCACATCTTGAGGGGCCACCAGGACGCCGGCACCCTGGCGCGCGGCGGCGCGGTGGCGTTGGGCAATTTTGACGGCGTGCACCGCGGTCACCAGGTGCTGGTCCAGAGGGCCGTGGAGCACGCGCGCAAGCTGGGCGGTCCGGCCCTGGCCTTCACCTTCGAGCCGCATCCCACGCGCGTGCTGGCCCCCGCGCTGGCTCCGCCCCTCATCGTCCCGCTGGAGCACCGGCTGGACCTCCTCGAGGAGCTGGGCCTGGACGCGGTGGTGCTGGAGCCGTTCACCCCGGAGCTCGCCAAGACGCCGGCGGAGGACTTCGTGCGCAACGTCCTCGTCGGGGCGCTGGGCATCAAGGCCGCGGTGGTGGGCTACAACTTCACCTTCGGTCATGCCCGCAAGGGCAACCCGGAGCTGCTCACCCGGCTGGGCGCGGAGCTGGGCTTCCTGGTGGACGTGGTCAATCCCGTCGACGTCAACGGCATGCTCTGCAGCAGCACCAAGATCCGGGAGCTGGTGCTGGAAGGCAACGTGGAGGGCGCGGCCATCCTGCTGGGGCGCCCGTTCTCCGTGCGTGGCGTCGTCGTGCACGGCAACCACCGCGGACGGCTGCTGGGCTTCCCCACCGCCAACGTCAGCGCGCCGGTGGAGCTGTTGCCGCGGCTGGGCGTCTACGTGGCGCAGGTGGTGCTCCGGGACGTGGAGGCCAGGCCTGCCCATCCCGCCGTGGTCAATGTGGGGGTGAGCCCTACCTTTGGCGGCGGTCCGGTCACGGTGGAGGCGCACCTGCTGGACTTCACCGGGGACCTCTACGGCCAGCGCCTGGAGGTCCGCTTCCTCCGTCGCCTCCGCGACGAGAAACGCTTTGCCGGCGTGGAGCAGCTCAAGGCGCAGATTGAGCAGGACGTGGCCTACGCCCGCCGCTTCCTGTCCGGCGGCTGACGCAGAACGCTCCACCCACATCAAAGGCTTCTTGCCCCGCCTTCCTTCACGCTGATACGTCTAGCGCCCTCCGCGCGGGCGGTGTCCCGTGCCTGCCCATCCCTGTCATCGGGAGGTCTGTCCATGGCCGGTCGTCTCGGCGAATTGCTGGTCCGTGAAAACCTCATCTCCCTCCAGCAGCTGCAGAAGGCGCAGGAGGAGCAGCGCAAGAACGGAGGCAAGCTTGGTTACAACCTGACCAAGCTGGGCTTCATTGAGGAGCAGGACCTCACCAACTTCCTCAGCAAGCAGTACGGCGTCCCCGCCATCAATCTCGCGGACTTCGAGATCGAGGCGGAGGTCATCAAGCTCATCCCCAAGGAAGTGGCGGAGAAGCACCAGGTCATCCCGGTGAACCGCGCGGGCGCCTCGCTCATCGTCGCCATGAGTGACCCGTCCAACATCTTCGCCATCGACGACATCAAGTTCCTCACCGGCTACAACATCGAGGTCGTCGTCGCCAGCGAGGGGGCCATCAAGAGCGCCATTGAGCGCTACTACAGCGCGGCGGCGGCCGCGGCGGCCGCGGGCGGCGGAGACCTGCCCCCCGGCATGAGCGCGGAGGAGATCCTCAGCGAGTTCGACGACAAGGAGGTTTCGGTCGCGGAAGCGGAGGCGGAGCTCAACGCCGTGGACCTGGAGAACCAGGCCGGCGACGCACCGGTGGTCAAGCTGGTGAACCTCATCCTGGTGGACGCCATCAAGAAGAAGGCCAGCGACATCCACATCGAGCCGTACGAGAAGGACTTCCGCGTCCGCTACCGCATTGACGGCATGCTCTACGAGGTGATGAAGCCCCCGCTCAAGCTCAAGAACGCCATCACCTCCCGCATCAAGATCATGGCGGACCTGGACATCGCTGAGCGTCGCCTGCCGCAGGACGGTCGTATCAAGCTCAAGGTCGGCGCCGGCAAGGAGATGGACTACCGCGTCAGCGTGCTGCCCTGTCTCTTCGGAGAGAAGGTGGTCATGCGGCTGTTGGACAAGAGCAACCTCCAGCTGGACATGACCAAGCTGGGCTTTGAGCCGCACCAGATCACCGACTTCACCAACGGCATCAAGAAGCCCTACGGCATGTGCCTGGTGACCGGACCCACGGGGTCGGGCAAGACCACCACGCTGTACTCCGCGCTCAGCTCCCTCAACAGCACCTCCGTCAACATCTCCACCGCGGAAGACCCCGTCGAGTTCAACTTCGCCGGCATCAACCAGGTGCAGATGCACGACGACATTGGCCTCAACTTCTCCGCCGCGCTCCGCTCCTTCCTCCGCCAGGACCCCAACATCATCATGGTGGGCGAGATCCGTGACTTCGAGACGGCGGAAATCGCGGTGAAGGCCTCACTCACCGGCCACATGGTGCTCTCCACGCTCCACACCAATGACGCGCCCTCCACCATCACCCGCATGCTCAACATGGGCATTGAGCCCTTCCTGGTGACGGCGTCGGTGAACGTGATCGTGGCGCAGCGTCTGGCGCGTCGTGTCTGCAAGGACTGCGGGCAGGACGTGGAGCTGGCCAAGGACGCCATGATGCAGGCGCAGGTGAAACCGGAGGACATTGGCACCTTTGTCCCCAAGAAGGGGAAGGGCTGCGCCACCTGCAGTGAGACCGGCTACAAGGGCCGCGTGGCGCTCTACGAGGTGCTGACCATGAAGGATGAGCTCAAGGAGTTCGTCCTCAACGGCGCCTCCACCGGTGAAATCAAGCAGGAGGCCATCCGCCTGGGGATGCAGACCCTCCGCATGAGCGCGGTCAAGAAGTTCAAGGAAGGCATCACCACCCTGGAGGAGGTCCTCCGTGTGAGCGCCGCCGACTAGTCGGAGGGGCGGGGTGGTTCTTTTGACGGGTCACAACCCGGGTGGCATCATCTCGCGGATCTGCCTGAACGGGGCCGGCCGCGCCTAGAAGGAAGTAACCGGAGAAAGAATGGCCAATCTTCACCAGCTCCTGAAGGCCATGATCGAGAAGGGCGCCAGTGACCTCCACGTCACCACCGGCTCCCCGCCCCAGCTGCGCATTGACGGCAGCCTGGTGCCGCTCAAGACGCCGCCGCTGACGCCGGTGGACACCAAGCAGATCTGCTACTCCATCCTCACCGACGCCCAGAAGCACAAGTTCGAGGAGGAGAACGAGCTGGACCTCTCCTTCGGCGTCAAGAGCCTCAGCCGCTTCCGCGCCAACCTGTTCCTGCAGCGTGGCGCCGTGGCCGGTGCGTTCCGGACCATTCCCTTCAAGATCCTCACCTTCCAGGAGCTGGGGCTCCCGCCCATCGTGGCGGAGATTGCCAACAAGCCCCGCGGCCTGGTGCTGGTGACCGGGCCCACCGGCTCCGGCAAGTCCACCACCATCGCCACCATCATCGACAAGATCAACAGCGAGCGTCACGAGCACATCCTCACCATCGAGGACCCCATCGAGTTCCTCCATCCTCACAAGAACTGCATCGTCAATCAGCGTGAGGTGGGCGCGGACACCGACAGCTTCAAGAAGGCCCTCAAGTACGTGCTCCGCCAGGACCCGGACGTGGTGCTGGTGGGTGAGATGCGCGACCTGGAAACCATTGAAGCCGCGCTGGTGGTTTCCGAGACGGGCCACCTGGCCATGGGCACGCTGCACACCAACAGCTGCGTGCAGTCCATCAACCGCATGGTGGACGTGTTCCCGCCGTACCAGCAGCCGCAGGTGCGTGCGCAGCTCTCCTTCGTGTTGGAAGGCGTGCTGAGCCAGCAGCTGGCGCCCAAGATGACCGGGCAGGGCCGGGTGCTGGTGCTGGAAATCATGGTTCCCAACGCCGCCATCCGGAACCTGATCCGTGAGGACAAGATCCACCAGATCTACAGCCAGATGCAGGTGGGCCAGAGCAAGTTCGGCATGCAGACGCTGAACCAGTGCCTGGTGAACCTGGTGGTGCGCCGGCTGATCTCCGTGGAGGAGGCCATGAGCCGCTCCGGAGAGCTTGAGGAGCTGCGGAACATGCTCCAGCAGGCCGGCGTGGCCGTTGGCAAGCAGACCTTTGTCAGTCCCACCCTCGCCGTCACCGGGGGGCCCCAGGGCGGGCCGCCGCGGCCGGGAGGTGCGGGTCGGTAATGCCGGGACGGCGCCAGCGCGCCTGTTCCCTGGGAGGAGTCCATGCCCGAGTTCGTCTGGTCAGCCAAGGCCCGCAACGGCGAATCCAAGTCCGGGACCATGGAGGCCCCCAGTCTTGACGTGGCCTTGCAGCGCCTCAAGGCGCAGAACCTGGTGGACCCCAAGGTCAAGCCCAAGCCCAAGGCCATCAGCATCAAGCTGCCCGGGTCCACCGGCATCCCGCTCAAGACCATCGTGGTGTTCACGCGTCAGTTCGCCACCATGATCGACGCCGGTCTGCCGCTGGTGCAGTGCCTGGACATCCTCACCAAGCAGCAGGAGCTCCCGCAGTTCAAGGAGGTTCTGGCCGCGGTGAAGGGTGAGGTGGAATCCGGCAAGACCTTTGCGGACTCCCTCAGCAAGCACCCCAAGGTCTTTGACAGCCTGTTCGTGAACCTGGTGGCCGCCGGCGAAGTGGGCGGCATCCTGGACACCATCATGAACCGCCTGGCCACGCAGCTGGAGAAGGCGGACAAGCTGCGTCGCAAGGTGAAGGGCGCCATGGTCTACCCCGCGGTAACCCTGGGCGTGACCGCCGTCTGCACCATCATCCTGCTGTATTGGGTGATTCCCGTGTTCGGAAAGATGTTCACGGACATGGGGAAGGCGCTGCCGGCGCTGACCCAGATGGTGGTGGACCTCAGCGAGTGGACGCAGAACAACATCCTCATGGTCATCGCCGTGCCGGTGGCCATCTTCTTCTCCTTCCGCACGTTCGCGCGCAGCAAGCGGGGTCGGGAGATCCTGGACCGCGTCTACCTGCAGCTCCCCGCGGTGGGCGACACCATCCGCAAGGTGGCCGTGGCCCGCTTCACCCGCACCATGGGCACCATGCTCTCCTCCGGCGTGCCCATCCTCGACGCCTTGGACATCGTGGCCAAGGCGTCCGGCAACGTGGTCATCTCCCAGGCCCTCCTGCAGGTCCGCGCCAAGATCTCGGAAGGCAAGACCATGGCGGAGCCGCTCAAGGACACCAAGGTCTTCCCCGGCATGGTGGTGCAGATGATCGAGGTCGGTGAGAGCACCGGCGCGTTGGACACCATGCTCAACAAGATTGCGGACTTCTACGAGGAAGAAGTGGACGAGGCCATTGCCGGCCTGACCGCCCTCATGGAGCCCGCCATCATGTGCATCATCGCCGTGGTGATCGGTGGACTCGTCATCGCCATGTACCTGCCGGTGTTCTCGCTCGCCGGCGCCATGGGCGGTGAATAAGTCCCGCCCGCGTTGTGCCTCCTGCCGGAAGTGACGTCGTGGTGCGCGCCGTTCGCGCCGAGCAGGAAAGCAGCCACCTCCCGCATGGCCAGTGGCTGCTGCTGTTCCGCATTGCATCCTCGCTGGTGCTGCTGGTGGGTGGCGCGGTGCTGCACCTGCGCGCGCCCGCCGCGCTCCGCCTCCCTCCCACGCTGCTCTTCTACGGCTCGCTGGCGGGCGCCTTCATCTTCTCGCTCGTCGTGGCGGGGCTGCTGCGTGTTCGGTCCCGGTTGGACCCGGGCATCCTGGGCTACCTGCAGCTCCTTGCCGACGTGGCGTTCACCACCGCGCTGGTCTACGCCACCGGCGGCCAGGACAGCGTCCTGACGTTCCTCTACCCGCTCAACACCCTCTACGCGGCGGCGCTGGTCTCCCGCACCGCGGGCTACACCGTGGCGGCGGTCAACTCCGGTGCGTTCGCGGCGCTGGCCGCCATGCAGGTCAGCGGGCTGCTGCAGCGCATTGACGAGCCGGGCGGTCCCTTTGACCGGGAAGCACTCTCCATGGTCACCGCCACCGCGGGTGCCAACTTCCTCGTGGCCATGATGGGCGGGCAGCTCAGTGAGCAGCTGCGTCGGTCCGGTGAGACGTTGCAGCGCACGCGCCTGGACCTGCGCGCGTTGCAGTCATTGCAGAGCGCCATGGTGCAGTCGCTGCCCAGCGGCCTGCTCTCCGTCAACGCCGCCGGCGTGGTGCAGCTCATCAACCCCGCCGCCGCGCGCATCCTGGGGCTCACCGAGGGCCAGGCCCTGTGGCGCCCACTCCACGAGATGTTGCCGCCCATGAGCGCGGACCGCCTGCCGGACCAGCGCGCCGAAGGTGAGTTCCGCTACCCGCATCCCGACGGCAGCACCCGCCAGATTGCCTTTGCGGTCTCCCCGCTGCCCATGCCGGATGGCGCGCGCACCGGCGCGGTGGTGGTGCTGCAGGACGTGACGGAGCAGCGTCGGCTGGAGGCGGCCATTGCATTGCAGAGCCGACTGGCCACCGTGGGCCAGTTTGCGGCCGGCCTGGCCCATGAGCTGCGCAACCCGCTGGGGTCGATGATTGGCTGCGTGGAGCTGCTCAAGCAGGGGGACAGCCGGAGTGGCGACGAGCAACGGCTGCTCAACATCGTCCACCGGGAGGCGGAGCGGTTGGCCCGGCTGGTCCAGGACTTCCTGCACTACGCACGCCCGCATCCCCCGCAGCTGGCCGCCGTGGACCTGGACGAGATGCTGCGGGAGGTCACCGAGGACTTCGCCCGCGACCCCGGTCTCAACACCGTCTCCATCCGTACCCAGGGTCAGCGTGGCCTCAAGGTGCAGGCGGACAGCGGCCAGCTGCGACAGGTGCTGTGGAACCTCTTGCGCAACGCCGCGCAGGCCTCGCCCGCGGGGGAGGTGGTGGTGGTGAGCGTGGAGCGTGCGCCGCTGTCCAAGGACAATCCGCACGGCGTGCGCGTCACCGTCGTGGACAAGGGGCCGGGCGTCCCCCCGGAGGTGGAGCGCGCGCTGTTCGAGCCGTTCTTCACCACCAAGCCGGGCGGGACGGGGTTGGGCCTGGCCATTGTCCACCGCATCATGGAAGCGCACGGCGGCATGGCCGGTCTGGAGCACGCGGGCGGCCCGGGCGCGGCGTTCTACGTCACCTTCCCGGCGCACCAGGGTGAGAGCCTGGTTCCGTCCCCAAGCACGTCCATCACGTTGGGAGCATAGGCAGTCATGGCAAAGATCCTGGTGGTGGACGACGAGCAGTCCATGCGGGAGTTCCTGGAGATCCTGCTGACCAAGGCCGGTCACGAGGTGAAGCTGGCGGCGGATGCGCCGGAGGGCGTGGCGGCACTCACCCCGTTCCGCCCTGACCTGGTCATCACCGACCTGCGACTTCCCAAGGGCAGCGGCATGGACGTGCTGCAGCACACGCGCAAGCAGCTCCCGCAGACGCAGGTGCTCATGGTGACGGCGTTCGCCACGGCGGAGAACGCGGTCAACGCCATGAAGCTGGGCGCGTTCCACTACCTGATCAAGCCCTTCAAGGTGGATGAGCTGCAGGTGCAGGTGGACCGCGCGCTGGAGGTCCGCGGGCTCAAGCAGGAGAACCAGGCGCTCAAGGAACACCTGCTGGGGCAGAGCGCGCAGAGCCAGCTGCTGGGCGAGAGCGCGGCGGTGCGCGAGGTGCTGGACCTGGTCAACAAGGTGGCGCCCACCAAGACCAACGTGCTCATCACCGGGGAGAGTGGCAGCGGCAAGGAGCTGGTGGCGCGCGCCATCCACGTGCGCGGCCCGCGCGCCGACGCGCCGTTCCTGGTCTTCCACTGCGGCGCCGTGCCGGAGGGGCTGCTGGAGAGCGAGCTGTTCGGTCACGTCAAGGGCAGCTTCACCGGCGCCACCGCCAACAAGAGCGGCATCTTCGAGCTGGCGCGCGGCGGAACCGTCTTCCTGGACGAGATTGGCGAGCTCCCCACGCAGGTGCAGGTGAAGCTCTTGCGCGTGTTGCAGGAGAAGGTGGTTCACCGCGTGGGCGGCGCGGGTGGCCTGGAGGTGGACGTGCGCGTCATTGCCGCCACCAACCGGGAGCTGCGCGCGGCGGTGGAGGCCGGGACCTTCCGGGAGGACCTCTACTACCGGCTCAACGTCATCAACATCCGGATGCCGCCGTTGCGGGAGCGTCGCAGCGACATCCCCATGCTGGCCAACGCCTTCCTGCACCGCTTCCGCATGGAGCAGGACAGCAACGTGGTGAAGATCAGCGACGCCGCCATGGAGGCGCTGTCTCGCTACGACTTTCCCGGCAACGTGCGTGAGCTGCAGAACATCATCGAGCGGGGCGTGACGCTCTCCTCCGGCCCCGTGCTCGACGTGGATGGGCTGCCCGATCACCTGGGTGGCCTCCACCGCGCGCCGGTCACACCCATCTTCCCGGATGACATCCCTGACGACGGCCTGGACCTGGTGGCGCTGGTGGAGGCGTACGAGCGGGGCCTGCTGGAGAAGGCGCTGAAGAAGACGGGCGGTATGAAGAAGCGTGCGGCGGAGCTGCTCAGGCTCTCCTTCCGGAGCTTCCGTTATCGCGCGCAGAAGCTGGGGATTGGCGGCAACATGGATGACGAGGAGCCGGCCTGACGGGGCCCCGTGCCTCCGGCGTTGACCGCCTGGGGCCTGCTGCCACACAGTCCCGCTCCCATGGCGCGCGTGCTCCCGGTCAAGGCGGCTGGCACCCTGGCGCTGGCCATCACGCTGGCCCTCACGGCCCAGGACGTGTGGGCCAAGCCGCGCAAGAAGCCCGCGCGTCCCGCCCAGAAGGCCGCGCCCGTCGCCGCGGAGTCGGCCGCGCCCGCCGCGCCGTCGGAGGACGAGGAGCTCTCCACCGCCGTCCAGTTCGAGCAGCTCAAGAACGGCGGTGTCATCTGGGGCGTGAACCGTCCCGGGCCCATGACCGCGGTGGCCGTGGTGGTGCGCGCGGGCGCTCGTCAGGAGGACCTGGCGCAGTCCGGGGTGGCCTTGGCGGTGGCCCGCTGGGTGCTGGAACCCGCCGTCACCGGCTACCTCACGCGTTTTGGCGTCACCGTGGAGCTGGAGATGCTCCCGGGAGGAGCCGCGTTCATCCTGCGGGGGCCTTCCGAGCGCATGCAGGCGGCGGTGGCGCAGTTCCTCAAGGACCTCGCCCGTCCCAATCCCGCGGGCCTGCCGCGCTCCCGCGTGCGCGCCACGCTGGAGCCGCGAAGGCATGATGCGCTGCGCAGCCTCCCCGACGCGGTGGCCGGCGTGTGCTGGACCGGGAGCCCGTTCGAGCTGCCGGCGTGGGGCGCCACCGACACATTGGGCATGGTCGACGACCGCGCGCAGCGCGAGTTCCACGCCGCCTGGTACCGCACGCGCGGGATGACGTTGGTGGTGGCCGGGCCGCGTGGTGGCCGCGACTACGGTCCGTTGCTGGCGGCCCTCTCCCGCGCCCCCATGAGCCGGGAGACCATTGCGCCCGGACAGCCGGGCCTGCCGGTCCACCAGGTGCAGCGTGGACAGCTGCCCATCACCGTGGCCGGCGTGGCCATGCCGGGGCCGCAGAACGCGGGCGGTGCGTTGCTGGTGCGGGCGCGGACCGCGGAGCTGCTGGCCGAGGAGATGGAGCGCGGGACGCTCGCAGGGCCGTGGCACACGGACATCGTGTGGACCGCCAGCAACGCCGTGGTGTTCGCCGCGGTGCACCATTCCAGCGCCACCACCGAGCAGGCGCTCACCGAGGAGCAGGCCGCGCAGCTGAAGGTGCTGGAGGGTGCCATCCAGGGCGCCACCCAGCTCTCCGACGAGGAGATCAACGCCCTGCGCAAACGTGAGGGTGCGCGGCTGTCCCGTCGGTTCGCCAGCCCGGAGGGTGCGGTGCGGTTGCTGGCCCCGTTCGCCACCGTGACCGACCGGCCCGTGGACCTCCGCAAGTCCGTGATGGCCACCCCCACGCCCGACGTGCGCAAGCTGCTGGAAGGCGCGCGCGGGGAGAACGTGCGGCTGTCCATCCGTCGCCTCCCCCAGACCGGCACATGAGACCTCCCGCGCGCATCCTCCTGGCTGGTGTCCTCCTGGTGCTTCCCGCCAGCGTGGGGTTGGTCCACGCCGCGCGCGCCAAGGTGAAGCCCGCCGCCGAGCCGGTGGCGCCCGCCGCGCCCGTCGAGCCGCCGCCGCCGGTGGAGGTGCCCGCGCTCGCCTCCGGCCGCGCCGACGGGTTGCGCGTGGTGTGGGAGGAGCTGCCCGGTCCCGCCGTGAGCGCGCGCCTGGTGCTGCGCCTGGACCGCCTGAAGGCGGAGCATCCCACGCCCGGAGCGGCCGCCGTGGTGGCCAGCACCGCGCTGTTCTCCGGCCCCCACGCGGGCGTGCTGGCGGCGGGCGGGGCGGGGCGCGGTGTCGTTGTTGAGGACAACAGCGTGGTGGTGGGCGTGGACAGCCTGCGTGAGCGCTGGAAGGACGACGTGGGCGCGCTCATCAGCGCCGTGAGCCAGCCGCCGCTCACCGACGCCGCGCTCAATGCCGCGCGCCACCGCCTCACCTCCTTTGGTCCGGCGTGGGAGCTGGATGACGTGTTCCGCACCGTGGTGTCGCGGGTGGTGACGCAGGACGTGGCGTTGGCGTTGGGAGAGGGGGTGCCGCCGCTGGTGACGGTGGACTCCGCGGTGTGGCACGTGGAGGAGGCCTGGAGCGCGGACCGCATGGTGCTGGTGGGCGCGGGCCCGGTGCCGCCGGGGGACCTGGAGGCGCTGCTGCAACGCACGTTCCTGGTGCCGGTCTCCGCGCCGGATGCGCCCACGGCGCGCGACCCGGAGCCCGCAGGCCCCCTCGCCGACGACGTGGCCGCGATTCCTCCTGGCTACCTGGCCTACGGCCAACGCGCCCGCGCGCTCCCGCCCGCCGACGCCGTGGTGCTTGCGGAGCTGGTCCGCTTGCGCCTGGAGGAGCAGACGCCGCAGGCCGCCGAGTGTGAGGTGCGCTACCTGCCCAGCGCTTCGGAGCCCTCGGTGGTGGCGCTGTGCCTGGGCGCGCAGGGGACCGCGCTGGACGTGCGGGAGGCGCTGGGCGCCGCGTGGGATCCCAAGACCATGCTCCCCGCCAAGCCCGCCGAGCTCGCCGTGGCGCGCAAGATAGCCCTGGGGCGCCTCCAGGCCGACCGGGCCACCGCGGTGCTCCTGGCGGCGCGGCTGGCGCGCTGGGCCGCGGCGGGCCTCGACGGGGGATTGGGGCTGGAGCGCGCGGTGGCGGCCACCACGGACGCGTCGTTGGGCACCTCGTTGGAAACGTTGTTGCGCCCGGAGCGC
>JBFMGU010000022.1:0-67968 GCA_040752415.1 Myxococcota bacterium | reverse complement strand
CTTTGGCTCGGGCTGTGCGGACTCACCCAAGTGGAGGCAAAGCGGTACTTCATACCGCAGTCCGAGAGTGCGGCCGCCGCTTGCGCGCTGTTCGTGGGCCGCACGTTGTGTCGTCGGAGGAATGAAACCGTGTGCCGGTCATGACTCCGCGGCAGAGCGCCGGCACACTCTCGGACTGCGGTATGAAGTACCGCTTTGCCTCCGGTGAGCAAGCCGAGTGACCCAAGACACCCGCCTCGTCGTCGTCGCCGCGGAAAGCTCGAAGCCAAAGCGGTATTTCAGACCGCACTCCCAAGGTGCCGGCCGCGCCCATCCCATTGGGCGGAGAAGCCAGCACGCAGAACGTCCCGACGAGCAGCCGCGGTGCGGGCCATCTGATGAAAGCGCCCTCGCCGGGGCCCGCACCTTTGGGAGTGCGGTCTGAAATACCGCTTTGGCTCGGGCTGTCCGGGCTCACCGGAGCTCCTCCATATGCGAAAGAACTCCTGGCCACGTACTGACGGGCGCCGTCGGAGTCACCGCGTCTACGCCACGGCGAGGTTGCGGGGCGCGGCGGCGGTGGTGTGCCCCGGAAGTGCCTTTCCGCGCACGTAGAGCACCAACGACGTCAACGCGAGCAGCGCCAGCACGACGGGAGCGCCCGCGTGGGCAGCGTCATTCGCGAGCACATGGGTGACCGAGGCGCCGACGAAGTAGAAGAGCAGACCCCATTGCGCGCCCTGCCGCAGGACATCCGTCTTCACCACCGGCTCACTGAACAGCCCCAGCATTCCCAGCACCTTCAACACGCCAAAGAATGGCAGGTAGTACGTGGGCAGCCGCAGGTTCCCGAAGGACTGCAGCAGCGCGTCCGGGGCCGCAAAGTCCATCAATCCCGACGACAACGCGATGAGGGCCAGCACTGCCCGCACTCCAAGCTCAAGCTTCTTCATGGTTCCTCCCAGGTGGAGGCGGAACGGGTCCGCCGTGGGTGGACCCCACCATCACCACCACGCCATGGACGGTCCATGCCCAAGAGGCCAAATGTTTTGCCAGATCGTCCAAAGATGACAGAGGTCCAGACACAGGACGTGCTGGCGGATGTCCTGTCCAACATGCAGATGGCCACGCTCGTCTACGGGCGCATGGAGCTGGGCGCGCCGTGGCGCCTGCAGTTCCCGGACAAGGAGGCGGCGCACCTGCACGTGGTGGGTCGGGGAAGTGCACGGCTCCTGGTGAAGGGGCAGCCGGAGGTGCAGTTGCAGGCGGGTGACGTGGCGCTCGTTCCGCACCGGGGACAGCACGTGCTTTCCGACGGAAAGGGCGCGCCCTTGCAGCGCCTGGAGTGCGGGAGCCTTGAGCACACCCGGTCACC
The DNA here is from genome assembly GCA_040752415.1 of Myxococcota bacterium. Lineage (GTDB taxonomy): Bacteria > Myxococcota > JACRCW01 > JACRCW01 > JACRCW01 > JBFMGU01. The sequence goes on along the minus strand of JBFMGU010000022.1, from coordinate 66,614 downwards.
CATGGTCCTTCGCGCCGGTGGCCATGGCGCGCAGACCACCATGGTGGCCGCGGCCTTCATCTTCTCCACGGCGCGACGCAGCCCCCTGTTCGAGCACCTTCCCCCGCTGGTGCACGTCTCCGCGCACGGCGCGGGCGCACCACCTCATCTTGCGCCCCTGGTGCAGATGATGGTGGCGGAAACCGGCGCGCCCAACGCCGGGAGCAGCGTCATGGTCAAGCGGCTGGCGGACCTGCTGCTGGTGCAGGTGCTGCGCGCGCTCATGGCCAACACGTCCTGCCAGCAGCACGGCATGCGTGGCCTGACCGATCCCCACGTGGGACGCGCGCTGTCCTTGATCCATGAGCGCTGGGCGCATCCCTGGACGGTGGAATCGCTTGCGTCGACGGTGGGACTCTCGCGGTCCGGGTTCGCGGCGCGGTTCAGTCAGCTGGTGGGGGAACCGCCGCTGGAATACGTGGCACGCTGGCGCATGATGAAGGCCGCGGAGCTGCTCCGCCACGGCTCATTCTCCGTCGGAGAGGTGGCGGACCGGGTGGGCTACCGGAGCGAACCGGCGTTCAACCGGGCCTTCAAGCGCTGGGAGGGGCGTTCCCCGGGCGCCTACCGCAAGCTGCACGCCGCGCGTCCTCGCTGACGGGACCGCCTCACGTGTCGTCGCGGACACCCCGCCCCGGTGTTTGTGACCCCGCGTTGCCCTCCCCGACGGGCCGTCGCGCATTGGCGCGCGCGGGACTACAAGTCCATCCACCCTCTCGCAGGCCCCACCGGGGAAGGAGCCTCACCATGTCCGTCTCGTCCGTCCGCAATGCCATCCGCAAGGCCACCAGCGATGGCGAAGTGTCGTCGACCGAAGCGCGTGAGATCATCAAGATCGCCTCCCGCACCAGCGGCATCAACGCCGGGGAGCGCGCACTGCTGGAGAAGGCCATCCAGTCCGACGCGTTTGACAGCTACTCCAAGTCCATCATCGAGCAGGGCCTCATCCGCGCCACGCCCAGCGTCCCGGGCTCGGCGGCGACGACGAAGGCCGTCATGGAGCGCATCAACCAGCACGGCTTGGACGCGCTCTCGGGGCTCAAGGGCATTGACCATGACAAGCTGTCCCCCGAGCTCATGAAGTCCCTGGAGCGGTTTTCCGGCATCCTGGACCAGAACGACGGCGACACGGTGGCCTACACCGCGCGCGAGCTGAAGGTTGGCCGGGAGAAGCTCGTGGTGGTCAATGACTCCAATGGCGACTCCAAGGAGCTCTTCGGCTTCTTCGACCACGACGGCCGTGAGGTGGCGCGCCTCCGCCTGGAACGCACCGACGAGAAGATCGCGGTGCGCTGGGAGCAGATCGACGGCAAGCCCGGCAAGGAGGTGGCCACCTACAGCAACGGCGGTGAGCGCATCCCGGCTTCGTTCAAGCGTGAGCTGGCGGAGTTCCTCAGGGGCAGGCTGGAGAACGACGGGGAGCTGGGCGGCCAGGACGTCGACGCCCAGGACATGCCGAGCCCGATCCGGCAGCAGTACGAGTGGATGGAGCGCAACATCGCCGACGGAACCGGGGCGGAGGTCATCAAGTACGAAGGCCGCAAGCTGTTCGTGCTGCATGACTACAGCTGCGTTTCCTCCTCCCACTTCTACACCGCCAAGGGCACCAAGGTGGCCACCGTCGTCGACGGCGAAGTGATGGACCCCTGACGGACGGACCGCGTCGCTTCATGCTCACAACGGAGGGAACCATGACGTCACGTCGTCGTGGACGAAAGGAAGCGGTTGTTGCCGTCTCGGCACTCATTCTCATGATGACGGCGTGTCCTCGTGAAGAGGCTGGTTCCTCCTCTTCCGGCGGTACCACCGCGTGCGTCCCCGGCGCCCAGCAGGGCTGTGACTGTGCGGGCGGTGCACGCGGCGTCCAGGTGTGTCGCGCGGATGGCTCCGGGTTCGACGCGTGCCAGGAGTGCGCGGGTGTCTCCTCCTCGACGTCGTCGTCGGGCGGGGCCGAGTGGAGCTGTGACCCGGACTTCTACGACAACAACGACGGGTGCCATTGCGGCTGCACCATCCATGACCCCGACTGCGACTCCGGAAGCTGCACCGCGCCGGAGTGTTTTGTGGCCGGGTGCGACTTCTGCCACAACGCGCAGGGCGCGCCCGTGGCCTGTGGCGGGTCTTCGTCGTCGTCAACGGCAAGCTCGAGCAGCTCTTCGGCCAGCTCCTCGAGCTCCTCTTCCACGGCTTCCTCGACGTCAGGTAGCTCGTCCACGGCTTCCTCGACGTCAGGTGGCTCGTCCGCTTCCACCGGTGCGTCGAGCTCCACCGCGTCCAGCTCCTCCGGCTCCACGTCCACGTCGAGCTCCTCCTCCAGCTCGTCCTCGTCGCTGTCATCGGGCTCCAGCGGAAGCAGCTCTGGAGTGCAGGCGTCGTCGTCAACCTCCAGCAGTGCCGCCACCTCCTCCTCGGGAGGCGGCGTGCCGGAGTGCGACCCGGTGCTGAACACCGGATGCGACGTGGGCGAGAAGTGCACGTGGATCACCGTCAGCGAGACGCTGGGTCACGTCGGTTGTGCCGCGGACGGCGTCGTACCGCGTGGCGGCGCGTGCACGTACGGTGAGCCTGGCGAGACCACCGGCTTCGACGACTGCCAGGGCGGTCACGTGTGCATCGCCGGCCTCTGCCAGGAGGTCTGCACCCTCGCGCCCGACGACTGCCAGGCCGGTACCATCTGCAACCGCTACGGCGGCCTGTTTGGTGAGGAGCCGAAGTATGGCGCGTGTGACTTCCAGTGCAACCCGGTCACCCAGGTTCGCCTCCTGGACGCCGCTGCCAATTGTGGCGTCGCCGACGGGTCCCGCGCCTGCTACATGAGCTTCAATGACGAGAACGGCATCTGCGTGCCGGTTCCGCAGCAGATCCAGGCCAATCCCGGCGACTATCAGCAGGATGACATCGCGTTTGGCCCGCCCGGCGGCGGGGCGTACCTGAACGGCTGCGCGCCGGGTTACGCACCGTTGCTCCGCTCGTCGCAGGACACATCCGCGCCCATCATCTGCGTGGCGTACTGCCAGCCCGCGGAGACCCATTCAGGCAACACGGCGGGCGCCGGCGGCACCGCGCCGTACTCCTGCGCCAACCGCGGTGCGCTCACCCACGAATGCAAGTACTTCTGGACCTTCGAGGACACCCCGACGACGGCGCACGACACGCTGGGCTTCTGCTGGACACCGGAGAACTACACCAGCGACTGGGATGGCGACGGCAACGCGGAACCCTACCCGCGCTGCACCAGCCTGCCCGACTCCGACACCGACGGGGACGGCACCCCCGAACACCTCTTCTACGGGTGTGGGCCCGCGCCGGCACCGTGAACGGCTTGGGCAGGCCACTCCGCGTCAGGGACAGCTGTTCTGCGCGCCTGGCGTTCCCCGGTCTCCCCCGCTCAGCGTCGTGGTCGAAGCGCACCAGTTGGCGCCGCTGTTGTTGGCGGTGGCGTCCATCTGCGACCGCTTGAGCTCAAGCGAGGCGCCGGTGGGATCAACCCACGGTGAGCCTCCCAGGTACGCCACCCGGTCGATGACGTTCCCGTCGTGGACCAGCTCCACCTCGTCGTCGGCGTTGCCCAGGAGCATGCCGTTCACGGCGCTGTAGTTGTACACGTAGTCCGGCGAGTAGCCCCCGTTGCTGCCGGGATCATCCAGCGTCCCCAGCACCGCGTACCCGCCCGCCGCCACGATCACGTCCGCACCAATCGTGAAGCTGTCTCCGCCGTCGTCACGCACCGTCCAGCCGTGGAGGTTCACCGCGGCGCTACCGGTGTTGAACACCTCCATGTACTCACCCAGCGGGTCACCCACCGCGTTGGGGTCCTTCATGATCTCCGAGACGATCACCATCCCCGCGGTGATGAATCCCTCGTCGTAGGTACCGTCGCAGTCATTGTCCGCGGTGTCGAAGACCTCCGTCCCGTCGGGATTCGTGGTTGCGTCGGTGTCGTCGCAGTCGTTGCCGCCGCAGGCGGAATCCACGAACCCGTCGTCATCCAGGTCAGGCTGGTCGGTGCTGCCGTCGCAGTCGTTGTCCACGCCATCCCCACAGGCCTCCGCCACGCCGGGGTTCACCAGGAACGCTCCGTCCGCGCAATCCCCCGCCACGCTCCCGTCGGTGCACGCCTGCTCGCAGTAGCCATCGCCGTCGTCGTCATAGGACCGCGTCCCCTCGTCCACGAAGCCGTCGCAGTCGTTGTCCACGCCGTTGCCGAGCAGGGTACCGGTCCCGCCGTCCTCCGGCGCACCGGGGTACACGGCGGCGTTGGCGTCATTGCAGTCCAACTGCGTCTCCGTGTAGCCGTCACCATCGTCGTCATAGACGGCGGTTCCGTCGTCGCTGAGGCCGTTGCAGTCATTGTCCTTCCCGTCGATGAACTCCGGGGAGGCCGGGCTCACCGAGGCATCGCCGTCCTGGCAGTCGCCGGGCAGCGACCCATCCGTGCAGCCGCTCTCGCAGTATCCGTCGTTGTCGTCGTCAAAGGCGGTCGTGGTCTCATCCTCCACGCTGTCGCAGTCCTGGTCGGTGCCGTCGGGCAGCTCGGAGGCTCCCGGGTGGATGGCCGCCGCGCCGTCCGCGCAATCTCCCGGCAGCCCGTCGGTGTCACCCTCCTGCGCCGGCGCGCACACGTCGTAGCCGTCGTTGTCACCGTCCGGCGCGTCGTCGGAGAGCCCGTCGCAGTCCTGGTCCACGCCGTCGCACAGCAGCTCGCTGGCGCCGGGGTACGCCTGGGCGTCCCGCGGGGCACAGTCACGCGCCAGCCCGTCGGAATCACCCGCGTCGGCGGGCGCGCACTCGTCGTAGCCGTCGCCGTCCTGGTCCGGCGCGTCGTCGGCGGGGCCGGTGCAGTTCTGGTCCACGCCGTCACAGGTCAGCTCGGTGGCGCCGGGGTGGATCTCGTAGCGCGTGTCGTCGCAGTCACCCTGCGCCTCGCTGAAGCCATCGCGGTCGTCGTCGAACACGGCGGTACCGTCGTCCGCCACCCCGTCGCAGTCATTGTCCACGCCGTCGGTCAGCTCCGGCGCGCCGGGATGGGCCACGGCATTGGCATCATCACAGTCCAGCTCGGCCTCGCTGAAGCCGTCACCATCGTCGTCGTAGACCACCGTGCCGTCGTCCACGCGGCCGTCGCAGTTGTTGTCCAGGCCATCCACCAGCTCGGGCGCGCCGCCGTAAACCAGGGGGTGCGCGTCGTCGCAGTCCCCGGGCAGGCTGCCGTCGGTGCACCCCGTCTCGCAGTAGCCGTCGCGGTCGTCGTCGTAGGCGGTGGTGCCCTCGTCGCTCACCTGGTCGCAGTCCTGGTCCTCGCCGTCCGGCTGCTCCGGCGCAAAGGGATGCACCGACCCGTCGTCATCCGCGCAGTCCGCGGGCACGCCGTCGCCGTCACCGGCCTGGACGGCGTTGCAGACGTCATACCCGTCACCGTCCTCGTCCGGTGCATCGTCGGCAAGACCGTCGCAGTCGTTGTCCACGCCGTCGCACCGCACTTCGGGCGCGCCCGGCCGGCTGTCGGGGTCACGCGGCGCGCAATCCCGCGCCAGCCCGTCGGTGTCGCCCGGGTCGGAGGGTCCGCACTCGTCGTGACCATCGCCGTCGGAGTCCGGTGCGTCATCGCCCATGCCATTGCAGTTCTGGTCCACCGCGTCGCACAGCCGCTCCACCGCGCCGGGGTGCGCCTCGTAGTCCGTGTCGTCGCAGTCGCCGTCGACCTCGGCGTAGCCGTCGCGGTCGTCGTCAAAGTTGGCGCTGCCGTCGTCCACCACGCCGTCGCAATCATTGTCCAGTCCATCGGCCAGCTCGGGCGCGCCCTGGTAGATGGCGCTGTTGTTGTCGTTGCAGTCCAGCTGGGCCTCGCTGAAGCCGTCCCCGTCGTCATCCACCAGCACCGTGCTGTCATCCGCGGTGCCGTTGCAGTCGTTGTCCAGCCCGTCGGCGTACTCGGTGGCGCCGGGGTGCAGCAGCGGATGGGAGTCATCGCAGTCGCCGGGCTGGGAGCCGTCCCGGCACGCCGCTTCGCAATAACCGTCCCCGTCGTCGTCATAGGCGGTGGTGCCCTCGTCCCGCAGGCCGTCGCAGTCCTGGTCAAACCCGTCGGGCACTTCCGGCGCAAAGGGATGCACGGTCCCTTCCGCGTCGGCGCAGTCCGCGCCGCGGCCATCCCCGTCTCCCGGCTGCACCGCGTCGCACACGTCGTAGCCATCCCCGTCGCCATCCGGCGCGTCATCGAGGAGCCCGTCGCAGTCCTGGTCGACGCCGTCGCAGGGAAGCTCCGCCGCGCCGGGGTGGGCATCCGGGTCACCGGGCCGACAGTCCGCCGCCTGCCCGTCGCCGTCCCCCGGGTCATCCACCGCGCACGCGTCGTATCCGTCGGCATCCCCGTCGGGGGCGTCGTCCTGCAGGCCATCACAATCCTGGTCCACGCCGTCGCACAACACCTCGGGCGCTCCGGGGTGGATGGTCACATCGCCGTCGTGGCAATCCCCCTGCGCCTCGCTGAGCCCGTCGCGGTCGTCATCAAACACCGCGGTGGCGTCATCCACGATGCCGTCGCAGTCGTTGTCCAGCCCGTCGGCGGACTCGCCGGCGCCCGGGTACACGCCGGGGTGTGCGTCATCACAGTCCTGCTGCGCCTCGCTGTAGCCATCCCCGTCGTCGTCATGGAGCGGCGTACCGTCATCCACGAGCAGGTTGCAGTCGTTGTCCAGCCCGTCGGTCAGCTCGGGCGCGCCGGGGTACACCAGCGGTTGCCCGTCGTGGCAGTCGCCCGGCTGGGAGCCGTCCACGCAGCCCGCCTCGCAGTACCCGTCGCGGTCGTCGTCGGTGGCGCTGGTTCCCTCGTCGGTGAGGCCGTCACAGTCCTCGTCGCGGCCGTCCCCGGTCTCGGCGGCAAAGGGATGCACCGTGGCATCCTGGTCCGCGCAATCCCGCGGCAGCCCGTCCAGGTCCCCGCGCTCCACCGCGTCGCAGATGTCGTGACCATCCTGGTCCGCGTCGGGCGCATCATCCGCGCTGCCATTGCAGTTCTGGTCCACGCTGTCGCAGGTGATCTCCAGCGCGTCCGGGTGCGCCGTGGCATCCGCGTCGTCACAGTCGGCGTCACGGGCATCCCGGTCTCCCGGCGTGGACGCGTCGCACACGTCGGCGCCGTCGTCATCCGCGTCGGGAGCGTCGTCATCCAGCCCGTCACAGTCCTGGTCCACGCCGTCACACAACAGCTCCACCTTGCCGGGGTGCAGCCGGGGGTTGGCGTCGTCGCAGTCGCCGGGGGTGCTCCCGTCGGTGCAGCCCAGCGGGGAGGTCCCTTCGCAGTAGCCGTCGCTGTCGTCGTCGTATCCGGTGGTGCCCTCGTCAATGATGCCGTTGCAGTTGTTGTCCACGCCGTCGGGAGCGTTGTCGCCGTCGCCGCCATCCTCGCTGGAGCGGGGCTGCATGGCGGGGTTGGTGTCGTCGCAGTCGCCGCGCAGCTCGCTGAAGCCGTCGCCGTCGTCGTCATAGAGGGAGGTGCCCTCGTCCACCACGTCGTCGCAGTCGTTGTCCTGCCCGTCGGCGCGCTCGGCGATGTTGGGGCTGCGGACCCCGTTGGTGTCGTCGCAATCCCCGTCGCAGTTGGTGACGCCGTCATTGTCCTCGTCCACGCACGCCAGCACGCTCACGGGGATGCCGCAGGAGCCGGTGCGCTGCCGGGGGTCGGTGAGCAGCAGCGCCACGAAGTGGTCCCCGGCCGAGAGCGCGGTGGTCTCCAGCGTGACAATCCCGTTGTCGGCGAGGACTCCTTCACCGAGGTCACCGTCGAGGCTGCTGGTGAACCGCCGGCTGAGGATGGAGACGCTGGCGGTGCTGTCGTTGATCTGGGCCACCACCTTGAGATTCTCGCCTTGCAGCACCTGGGTGCCGCCCAGGGGGCTGAGGATGGAGCACGTGGGCGCACCGACGTCATTGTCCACCACCGTGAACGCCACCGTGGCGCGCGCGGTGGCCCCCAGGGAGTCCCACACGGTGAGGGTCACGGTATGCAGCCCGCCCGAGAGGCTGCGCAGGGACACCGCCACGTTCCCCTGCCCGCCGTCACACGACCCACCGACGAGCGCGGGATCCAGCTCGGAGTCCCAGATCACGCCGTCGCGGTTGCTGCTCAGCAGGTAGTGGATGGATTCCGGAGGGTCGGCGTCGGTGACGGAGGCGCAGAAGATCGTCTCGCTCCCGGCGTCAAACCGCGCTCCCTCGGCAGGCGCCAGGATGGTGACCACGGGAACGTCGTTGTCCTGCCCCACCGAGCCCGACGGGGGGCAACCCGCTCCCGTCAGGATCCCCACCGCCGCCGCCACGACGAATGCACGCCTCTCCATGCTGGCCTCCGCTGAGCGCATCATGGCAAGCGCCGCGCGGAGGGGCAAAGCAGTGGGTGTGGTTCCCATCCTGACGCCTTGCCCGACGAGGACCCTCCAGTAGCGCGGTGCCGCTGTCTTGGGATGGCCGCGTTCCCTGCCAATGAGATTGGGTGCGGCTCTTTTGAAACGACGCCTGGCACAGCCGTAAGCACATCCGCAGGTGGCCGGCAATGGTCAGCCCGGCCGGCGCCGTCTTGACGACATCAATCGGCACGCGCTGCGACCGGACCGATCGATTCAGCGCGGTGGAGAACCGGCCTGCAATGTAGGGGCTGCCCGTTGCCGGTAACGCGTGAACGGTGAAGGTGGCCGGCAATGGTCAGCCCCGGGCCCAGCGGTTCATGACGACGGAAACGGAACGCGATGTGCTGGAGCAGTTGGCTCCGGCCAGCGGAGGACTGGCCCGAATCGTCCGGGCTGCCGGAGCGCGTTCTGGGTGAACCGCACGCTCAAGACGCGTGGGGGCCGGCTTGGTCGTTGTGGACCGGTTTTCCGTCGTCATGGCCGCGCGGCCCGGGGCTGACCATTGCCGGCCATTGGGCCTTTTTCACGCAGTGCCGGCAACGGGCAGCCCCTACATTGCTGGCCGCTTCCCCGTCGCGTCGACAGCGTGAACGGGGCATGCGTGGACCGGTTTCCGTCGTCATGACGGCGCCGCCCGGGGTTGACCATTGCGGTGGGCGACGAGACGCCATGGGGCAACACCACGTCACCGCGCGCCGTCCGCGTCGAATGCGCCTCAAGCGAACTTCAACGGGTGTGGCTCATTTGAATTGGAAAGACGCTCTTGGCTCCCGCCAATGAGATTGGCAGGCAACAGGAGGGGTCACGTCCTGCTCACCGCTGGCCGCGTCGCCGGGTCGCAGGACTGACCCAGGAACAACAACAAGGGGCTGCGGGAGGCTGGGCCCGACCACAGTCAGTCCTGCGAGGGGCGTGCGCCCGCCGAGCGGTGAGCAGGACGTACGCATTTCATTGCCTGCCAATCTCATTGGCGGGAGGCAAGAGCGTGGCGCCAGAAGAGCCGCACTCAACTTCAATGCGCGGCCACCACCTTCGGCGCCACACGGCGCTGCCGCCGCTGGAGCTGTTGTTGCAGTTGCCGCCCTCATTCCACGGCGCCTGCGGCGCTCGAGGACGCTGAGCGTACGTGGAACCCCCGTCGGGGAAGCACGCCGCCGTTCCAAACCGGGTCTCCGCGTGAAAGCACGGCGGCGAGAGACCCCTCGCTCTGTCTCGCAACAACAGCGTGATCCGAGCCGTGCGTTCCGCCCTCCCGCCGGACCCCTGGCCTGCTTGTCTCTTCACGTTCCTGCCCATGCCGCGGCCAAGCCCAGGGACAGTGATCCCCCATCCGCCGACAATTCTGCGCGCTCCAGGTCCCACGGGTCGTCGCGCGCAGCGCGGGCCTCCCGAAAAACGCGCGAAGCTTGCGCGCGCAAATTAGATGACGCGCCTAACGGTTGTGGCGTGCGGCGATGCTGTGTAGTGCGCACGCAACCATGCAGACCGATTCCCAGACTCTGGCGGTCATCGGCGCCTGGCGCGCCGGCCGCGACACTCCCGCCTTCCGAGGAGACGTCCTCCTCGCCGCCATCGCCCGGATTCGCGAGCCCGCGTACATTGTCCGCGACGGGCCCGCGGGTGCCATTGGCATTGCGCATGGCGGTGAGCTGATTCTGTCCGCGCCCGGCGGTGAGCGCGGGACCTACGCGCTGCTTGCCACGCTGCCCGCGCTGTATCCGGAGTGGCTCGGGGACCGTTCATTCTGTGAGACGCACCACGTGCGCTTTCCCTATGTCGTCGGGGAGATGGCGAATGGCATCGCCACGACGCAGATGGTGATCGCCGCGGCGAGCGCGGGGATGCTGGGATTCTTCGGTGCCGCCGGGCTCGGCTTCGAGCGCGTCGAGAAGGCGGTGGAGGAGCTGCGCGCGGCCCTGGGCGACAACGCGTCGTGGGGCGTGAACCTCATCCACTCTCCCAACGAGCCCGCCCTCGAGGAGCGCGTGGCCGACCTGCTGATCCGACGTGGCGTGACCCGCGTGTCCGCTTCGGCATTCATGGCGCTGACGCCGGCGGTGGTCCGCTACGCGGCCAGTGGGCTCACGGTGGATGCGGCGGGACGGCTGGTCCGACGACACCACGTGTTCGCCAAGCTCTCCCGCCCCGAGGTCGCGCGGCGGTTCATGTCACCCGCGCCGTCAGAGATCCTGGGGCCCCTGGTGGAGCGCGGCCTCCTCACCGCCGCGGAGGCACAGCTCGCCGCGCGCGTGCCCGTGGCCGAGGACATCACGGTGGAAGCCGACTCCGGCGGGCACACCGACAACCAGGCCCTCACGGCACTCTTCCCCACCATCCTGTCCCTGCGCGACGAGCTGGTGGCCAAGCACGGCTTCGTGCGTCCCATTCGGGTGGGCGCGGCGGGCGGCCTGGGCACGCCGGGCGCGGTGGCGGCGGCGTTCTCGCTGGGCGCGGCGTACGTGTTGACCGGCTCGGTGAACCAGTCCGCCGTCGAGGCGGGGTTGTCCACCCATGCCAAGGGGATGCTGGCGCAGGCGGAAGTGGCGGACATGATGATGGCCCCGGCGGCCGACATGTTCGAGCTGGGCGTAAAGGTGCAGGTGCTCAAGCGCGGCACCATGTTCGGCCCGAGGGCCCAGAGGCTCTATGACGCCTATGTATCCTATCCGTCCCTAACGGCAATTCCCGCCGACGTGCGCGCCAAGCTGGAGAAGGACGTGCTGCACGCGTCCCTGGATGAGATCTGGGCGGACACCCGGCAGTTCTGGCAGAAGCGCGACCCGGAGGAGCTTGCCCGGTGTGAGCGCGACCCGCGCCGCCAGATGGCCCTGGTCTTCCGATGGTACCTGGGCAAGGCGAGCAAGTGGGCCATCGACGGCGAGCCAAACCGACGCGCCGACTACCAGATCTGGTGCGGACCGGCGATGGGCGCGTTCAACGTGTGGACGCGCGGCTCCTTCCTCGCGGAACCGGAGAACCGCACCACCGTGCAGATCGGGCTCAACCTCCTTGAAGGCGCGGCGGTGATCACGCGCGCCCAGCAGTTCCGCAGCTACGGCGTGCCCGTCCCCGCGCGCGCTTTCGATTTCCGTCCCCGTCGACTCGGGTGAGTGCTCATGCCCACCCCCATCCAGCAACGAGGTTTCCAGATGTCGCAGACACCGGTCGCCATTGTGGGCGTGAGCGCGCTCTTTCCTGGGTCCACCGACTCCCACGGTTTCTGGACCGACATCCTCGCTGGTCGTGACCTGGTGACCGAGGTTCCGCCCTCGCACTGGCTCATCCAAGACTACTACGACCCGGACCCCAGCGCCCCCGACAAGACCTACTCCAAGCGCGGCGCGTTCCTCCCCGACGTCGCGTTCGACCCGATGGAGTTCGGTGTTCCGCCCAGCATCGTGCCGGCCACGGACACCTCGCAGCTCCTGGCGCTCGTGGTGGCGCAGAAGGTGCTGGAGGATGCGTGCCAGGGACAGTTCGCGAGGATCGACCGCGAGCGCGCCAGCGTCATCCTCGGTGTGACGTCGGGCCAGGAGCTGCTGGGCTCCATGGTGAGCCGCCTGCAGCGTCCGGTGTGGATCAAGGCGCTGCGCGAGTCCGGCATCCCCGAGGATGAAGCGCAGGCCATCTGCGACCGCATGTCCAAGGAATACCCCGCGTGGCAGGAGTCCACCTTCCCGGGGTTGCTCGGCAACGTCGTCGCGGGGCGGATTGCCAACCGCTTCGACCTGCGCGGCACCAACTGCGTCACCGACGCGGCCTGCGCCAGCACGCTCTCGGCGCTGTCCATGGGCATCAACGAGCTCGTGGTGGGGCAGTCGGATCTCGTGATCACCGGGGGCGTGGACACGATGAACGACATCTTCATGTACATGTGCTTCAGCAAGACGCCGGCGCTGTCCAAAACCGGTGACTGCCGCCCGTTCTCCGACGCCGCGGACGGCACGCTGCTGGGCGAGGGCCTGGCGATGTTTGCGCTCAAGCGCCTCAGCGACGCCGAGCGCGACGGCGACCGCATCTACGCCGTGGTGCGTGGCGTGGGCTCCGCTTCCGACGGACGAAGCAAGAGCGTGTATGCGCCGGTCTCCGAGGGGCAGGCGCGGGCGCTGCGTCGCGCCTACACGTCCGCGGGATATGGACCGGAAACCGTGGAGATGGTGGAAGCGCACGGCACGGCCACCAAGGCTGGCGACGTGGCGGAGTTCGAAGGACTCAAGCTCGCGTTCGGTGGATCCGGCCGCGCGGACAAGCAGTGGTGCGCGTTGGGGTCGGTGAAGTCGCAGATTGGCCATGCCAAGTCGGCGGCAGGTGCGGCCGGCCTGTTCAAGGCGATCATGGCCCTGCACCACAAGGTGCTGCCGCCCACCATCAAGGTCGAGCGTCCCAACCCCGCGCTCGAAGTCGACAAGAGCCCGTTCTATCTCAACACCGAGACGCGCCCGTGGATCCGCGAGGCGTCCCATCCACGTCGTGCGTCGGTGTCGAGCTTCGGGTTCGGCGGGAGCAACTTCCACGTGGCGTTGGAGGAGTACACCGGCTCCGGCACCCGTGCGACGCGCCTGCGCACCTGTCCCACGGAGCTTGTGGTCCTCTCCGCGGCGACGTCCAGGGAGCTGTCCGCACGCTGCGAGGCGATAGCGCTTCGGGCCAAGGAGGTCGGGCTCACCGCGGCGGCGCGAGAGTCCCAGGATACGTTCAACGCCGCACACCACGCGCGCGCGGCGGTGGTGGCCAAGGATGTGACGGAGCTGGGCGCCAAGCTCGAGCAGGTGAAGTCGCATCTTGCCGCCAAGCCCGAATCCGCGCTCGCGAGTCCCACGGGCGTCCACGTCGGGTTTGGTGCGTTGCAGGGTGACGTGGCGTTCGTGTTCCCCGGGCAGGGCAGCCAGTACCTGGGGATGGGCGCTGACGTCGCCATGGAGCTGGATGCGGCGCGGGGCGCGTGGGATGCGGCGGCCTCGCTGCGCTTTGGTGGGCTGGCACTGCACGAGGTGGTCTTCCCCCGTCCCGTGTTCGGCCTCGAGGAGCGCGAGGCGCAGGGCCGCCGTTTGACGTCGACGGAATGGGCCCAACCGGCCCTCGGGGTGGCCAGCCTGGCGCTCTACAACGTGCTGCGCTCCGTCGGTGTCCAGCCGCGTTACCTCGGTGGGCACAGCTTTGGAGAGGTCACCGCGCTGTGTGCGGCCGGCGCGTTGGACCCGCGCGACCTCGTGACGGTGGCCCGCGCGCGTGGTGAGGCCATGCGTGATGCCGCCTCGACGCCGGGCGCGATGACGGCGGTGGCGCGCCCCATCGAGGAGGTGCGTGCGCTGCTCGCGCCGTGGGCGGGCCGGGTGGTGGTGGCCAACCACAACCATCCCACGCAGGTGGTGCTGTCCGGTCCCACCGACGACATCACGCAGGTGGAAGCGGAGCTTGGCGCCAAGGGCATCCCGGCCAAGCGGCTCACGGTGGCCACGGCCTTCCATTCGCCGCTGGTGGCACCGGCAAGTGCGCGCTTCTCCGCGGTCCTGGCGGGAATCCCGCTTGGCACGCCTGCCGTCGAGACGTTCTCCAACGCGGAGGCGGCGCCCTACCCCAAGGATGGCGAGGGAATCCGTGCGCGCCTGGCGGAGCAGATTGCGAAGCCGGTGCGTTTTGTCGAGGAGATCGAAGCGATGTGGACGCGCGGAGCGCGGACCTTCGTCGAGGTGGGACCGGGCGCGGTGCTCACCGACCTCGTCGACCGCATCCTCGGAGATCGTCCGCACGTGGCGATCTCGCTGGACCGCAAGGGACGTCACGGCGTGACCAGCCTGCAGGAAGGTCTGGGCCGGCTCGCGGTGGCCGGCGTGGTCGTCGACTTCGCCCCGCTGTGGGCGGCGTATCCCAAGACTGAAACCCCACCGAAGCGGAAGCCCGCCATGACGATTCCCATCAACGGCGCCAACCACGGCAAGCCGTATCCGCCGCCGGCCGGTGCGACTGCGCTCCCGCCACCGAATCCTCCGCGCGCCAAGGATGTTCCCGCCCACGCCGTCACGGACGTGCCAGCCCCGGTTGCTGCCGCGCCCACGCGTCCGTCGCCATTCGAGGCAGCGCCTTCCAGCGACGCGCACCTTGCGTGGGTGAGGGCGTACCAGGAATCCCAGCGCCAGACCGCGGATGCGCACGCAGCCTACCTGCGCACCATGGCCGACGCGCACGCAAACTTCCTCAAGACCGCGGAAGCGTCCTTCAACGGCCTCGGCGCCATGCTCACCGGTCAGCCCGTGCTCACCGTGACGACGAGCTTGCCGACGTTGACGCTCCCGGAAGTGGCCCAGTCCGCTCCGGTCCAGGCGGCTCCTGCGCTCCCCACGGTTGCGCCCGTTGCGCCAGTTGCTGTCGTTGCAGCGTCGCCGGCTCCCGAGCCTGCACCCGCACCGCGGCCCGCGGCTGCCGGCGTGGACCTCCAGGCACTGATGTTGGCCGTCGTCGCGGAGAAGACGGGTTATCCCCCGGAGATGCTCGGCCTGCAGATGGAGCTCGAAGCCGACCTCGGCATTGATTCCATCAAGCGCGTGGAGATCCTGTCGACGATGCGCGAGCGCGCGCCCGGTCTGCCCGAGGTCAATCCCGCCGAGATGGCCGCGCTGCGCACGCTCGGTCAGATCGTCGAGTACATGCAGTCTCGAGGGGTGGTGTCCGCTCCCGCCGCGACGCCTGCTCCCGCCGCGACGACGTCGGCGCCCGCCGCAGCGACCACTCCCCCTGCCCCGTCCGCGGACCTCGAGAAGCTGATGCTCGCCGTCGTCGCGGAGAAGACGGGATACCCGGCGGACATGCTCGGGTTGCAGATGGAGCTCGAGTCGGACCTGGGCATCGACTCGATCAAGCGCGTGGAGATTCTCTCGACCATGCGGGAACGCGCGCCGGGGTTGCCGGAGGTGAATCCCGCCGAGATGGCCTCGCTGCGTACACTCGGTCAGATCGTCGAGTACATGCGCTCCCGCGGCGCGGGCTCGACCCCGGCTGCGGCTCCCGCTGCTCCCGGCGCCCCTGCCGCTCCCGCGGCTCCTGCACGGGCGACCGCGGCTGCCGCACCGTCGGCGGACCTCGAGAAGCTGATGCTCACCGTCGTGGCGGAGAAGACGGGATATCCCGCGGACATGCTCGGTCTGCAGATGGAGCTGGAGTCAGACCTGGGCATTGATTCCATCAAGCGCGTGGAGATCCTCTCGGCGATGCGAGAGCGCGCGCCCGGGCTGCCCGAGGTCAATCCCGCCGAGATGGCGCAGCTGCGCACGCTTGGCCAGATCGTGCAGTACATGCGTGAGCGGATGGGTGGGAAGACCGCGGCCCCAACGCCTGCTCCCACCGCGCAACCCGCCAAGGTCAACACGCCGCTGCAGCGCTTCAAGCTTGTGACGGAGCCTGCGCCGGCGTGCGGGCTCGCCATGGCGGGGCTTCTCGGCGCACGCAAAATCGTCGTGACCGAGGATGGCACGGGGGTGTCTGCGGCGCTGGTGCGGGAGTTGAGTCGCCGGGGGCTCGCGGCTCACGTGGTCGAAGCCGTTCCGGAGGATGCGGAGGCGGTGATCTTCCTCGGTGGCCTGCGTGCCGTGCGCACCACCGACGAGGCCATCCCGGTGAACCGCGAAGCCTTCCGCGTGGCACGGGCGATCGCGTCGCGCTTCGCCAAGCAGGGCGGCGTGTTCGTCACGGTGCAGGACACGGGTGGCGACTTTGGTCTCTCGGGACGGCATCGCTCGCGCGCCTGGCTCGCCGGTGTCTCCGCGCTCGCACGCACCGCGGCCATCGAGTGGCCCACCGCCGCCGTGAAGGCGATCGACGTGGAACGCGGTACCCGCAGCGCCGATGTCCTCGCGGGCGAGATTTGTCGCGAGCTCTTCACCGGCGGCACCACGCGGGAAGTGGGCCTGGCCGCGGATGGGTCACGCTGGACCCTGCGCAGCGTCGTGGCCGAGGCCGCGCATGCTGGCGTGGTGGTGAGCGGTGACGACGTGGTGGTGGCGTCGGGTGGCGGACGTGGCGTGACGGCGGCTTCGCTGATTGCGCTGGCACGCAAGGCGCACCCGCGAATTGTCATCCTGGGACGCTCCGCGCTGGAGGAGGAGCCCGTGGTGTGCCGCGGCATCACCGACGACGCGGGCCTCAAGCGCGCGCTTCTCGAGGACGCCAAGGCCAAGGGTCGGGTTGTTTCGCCCGCGGAGATCGGCGCCCAGGTTGCGCGCGTGCTCGCCAACCGCGAGATCCGCGCCACGCTGGCCGCGATCGAGTCGGCGGGCTCCAAGGTCCGCTATCTGCCCGTGGATGTGCAGGACGCCACCCTGCTGCGGACGGGGCTGGACGCGGTTCGTCGGGAGTGGGGGCCTGTGACCACGGTGGTGCACGGTGCCGGTGTGCTCGCGGACAAGCTGATTGCCGAGAAGACGCCGGAACAGTTTGACCGCGTGTTTGACACCAAGGTGCTCGGGTTGCGGGCGCTCCTCGACGCCACCGCGGATGATCCGCTGCGGTGGGTGGTGCTCTTCTCGTCGATTGCGGCGCGCACCGGCAACTCCGGCCAGTGCGACTATGCGATGGCGAACGAGGTGCTCAACAAGGTTGCCGCCGCCACCCGGCGGGCCCGCGGCGAGCGCTGCGTGGTGAAGTCCATCGGCTGGGGTCCGTGGGAGGGCGGCATGGTGACACCGGCCCTGCGCGCGCACTTCAAGCAGATGGGCGTGGCGCTCATTCCGCTCGACGACGGCGCCCAGCGCTTCGTGCAGGAGATCGAAGCGGCACCGCAGGAGATCGAGACGGTGATTGCCGGTGGCGTGGGCGAGGGTCCGCTGGGCGCGGTGGCCCAGTCCGCCGTCTCCGCCGAGGTTTCCGTCGACAGCCAGTCTCACCCGTACCTCGCCGATCACCGCGTGGGCGGCAAGCCGGTGGTGCCCGTGGCCCTGGCCATGGAGTGGTTCGCGCGTGCGGCGCGCGAGTGGTGCCCGGCCGGTGCGCTGCGGCTCCGCGACGTGAAGGTGCTGCGTGGCATCAAGCTGGAGCACTTCGCCAACGGTGGCGATCGCTTCGCCGTACAGTGCAAGCCGCTCGGCAACGGCAATGGCCTGGCCCTCGAGCTGCGTGGGCGGGACGGCGCACTGCACTACAGCGCCACCGCTGAAGAGATCTCGAAGCAGGGCGAGCCCACGAAGACGCCCGACCCCGCGCTCGGTGCGTGGACGGGAGATGCGGTCTACGACGGTCACGTCCTCTTCCACGGACCGCGTTTCCAGGTGATTCGCTCCATCGACGGAATCTCCGCCGAGGGCATTGCCGGGAAGCTCCACGGCACGCGGGATTCGGGATGGACCTCCGAGCCCTGGCACGTGGACCCCGCGGCCCTCGATGGTGCGCTCCAGCTCGCGGTGTTGTGGGCGCGTGACCTGCTCGGGGGCGCGGCGCTCCCGATGGCGGTGGCCGCTTTCGAGAGCTACGTCGACGGTCTTCCGACGGGCACGCTGCGCTGCGTGGTGGGCCGGAAGGAGGTGCATGCCGCGCGTGCGGTCTGCGACGTCGTGCTGGAGGACGAGACGGGACGCCTGGTTGCGGCGCTGCGTGGCGTCGAGACCATCTTGCGTCCAGGCGAGGCCGCGCGTCCTGCGACGGTGACGGCGGGGATCCAGGCGTGATGTTCGAGCCGATTGCGATTGTCGGGCAGGGCTGTGTGCTGCCGGGCGCGTTGGACGTGGTGGCGTTCCGTGACCTGGTCCTGCAGGGCCAAAGCCGGATCACCGGCGCGCCGCCGGGACGCTGGAGACTGGCGCCACGTCACGCCATGGGCACCCCGCAGGACCATGTCGACCGCGCCTGGTCCGACGCGGGTGGATACGTCGACGGGTTCGAGAAGGTGTTCGACCCTGCCGGCTTCCACCTCCCGGCCGACGTCGTGCGTGGCCTGGATCCGGGTGTCCAGTGGGTGCTTCACGCCGGTCGCACGGCGCTGCATTCCATGGGTTATGAGGGACGTTCGGCGCGCGCCGGCCTCGTCCTGGGAAACCTCTCCTTCCCCACGGCGTCACTGACCCGCTACGCGGAAAGCGTGTGGCTCGACCAGCAGGGTGCGTCGCTGCTCGGTGGTCGCGCCCGCTCCCTGGCCGGCGTCGACCGACCCGATGCACGCAACCGCTTCATGTCCGGCCTGTCGGCGCACCTGGCCGCTTCGGCGTTGGGACTGGAGCTCGGTGGATTCTCGCTCGACGCGGCATGCGCCTCCTCGCTCTATGCCATCAAGCTCGCATGCGACCGCCTCCATGACCGCACCGCCGACGTGATGGTGGCTGGCGCCGTGAACGCCGCGGATTCGCTGTTCCTGCACGTGGGCTTCTGCTCGCTCGCTGCCATGAGCAAGAGCGGACGGAGCCGTCCCTTCCACCGCGACGCCGACGGGCTCGTCCCCGCCGAGGGCGCCGCGCTGCTCGTCTTGAAGCGTCTGGGGGATGCGCGTGCTGCCAACGACCGCATTCTCGGCGTCATCCGCGGCGTCGGTCTGTCCAATGACGGACGCGGTCGCGGGCTGCTGGCACCCTCGCAGGAAGGTCAGGTCCGCGCCATGCGGCTGGCCTATGGCATGTCAGGCCGTGCGCCCTCGGATGTGTCCCTGGTGGAATGTCACGCCACCGGCACCCCCGTGGGCGACGCCACGGAAGTGCGCGCGATGGCCGCGGTGTTCGAGGGCGCGCACGAAGTGCCCATCGGCTCTTTCAAGTCCAACGTGGGGCACCTCATCACGGCGGCGGGCGCCGCGGGCGTGATGAAGGTGATTGCGGCCATGGACGCGGGCACCCGGCCGCCCACGCTGAATGCAGACGCGCCGATCAGTGCGCTTTCCGGCACGCCGTTCCGTCTGGTCACCGCGCCGGAGAAGTGGACGTCGGACCGCCCGCGACTCGCCTCGGTCAGCGCGTTCGGGTTCGGCGGAAACAACGCGCACATCCTCGTCGAGGAACCGGGGGGCGACTCCGCTGCGCACCCGGTCTTCGTCGGAAGGCACAAGCCCGCGGTGGCCATCGTGGCAATCGGTGCCATGCTCGGCGACACCACCGGCGCGGAGGAAGCGGCGGCGGCGGTGCTCGCGGGACGGTCATGGCGTCCTCGTCGGGAGAAGATGTCAGTGGCCCTGGAAGGCGTGCGTTTTCCGCCCCTCGACCTCGAGAAGTCCCTGCCGCAGCAGCTCCTGCTCCTGGAAGCCGCGCGCGAGGCCTGTGCCGGCCTGACGTTCGCCCGCGAGCGCACCGGTGTCCTCGTGGGCATGGGCTGCGACGCCGAGATTGCCCGTTACGGCGCGCGCTGGCGTGTCGCGGAATGGGTCGACGCGTGGTGCGCCCGCACCGGAGATGAGGTTCCGCAGGGCTTCCTGGCTGCCGCGCGGGATGCGTTCCAGTCGCGCCTGGTGGCCGCGGGCGTCGTCGGGACCATGCCCAACATCCCGGCCAACCGCGTGAACGCGCAGCTCGACCTCTGCGGCCCGGGATTCACCGTCTCCTCGGAGGAGGCGTCGGGGATCGTGGCGTTGGAGCTTGCGGCGCGAGCACTGCGCGAAGGCGAGCTGGACGCGGCAATCGTTGGCGCCGTGGACTTCTCCGACGAGCCCGTGCAGCACGCGGCCCTCACCGAGCTGGAACATGAGGCGCCCCAGGGCGATGCCGCGGTGGTGCTCGTCCTCGAGCGGTTGGACGACGCGCGGGCGCGTGGGCACCGTGTCATTGCCGTGCTCGACGAGGGAACCGGGAAGCCGACGCTCCGTCTCGGCGAGGGCGAGGGTGCGGTAGATCCCTTCGCGCAGGGCAAGGCACATGCGGCGTCGGGGTTGCTCCAGGTGGCGGCGGCGGCTTGGAGTGTCCATCACGGAGCGCGGCCGGAGTCGGATCGTGCGGCGTCGCCGTGGTCCGGGCCTCGGGTGGCGGAAGCCGGTACGCCGGTGTTGGGTGGCGCTCTGACGTCGGTGCGGATTCGTGCCGACGGACCCGCGGAGCCACTTCACGCCGAGCGCCCGCCGCGCCTGTGGGTCTACTCGGGCACTTCGCGCACCGAGGTGCTTCGTGCGCTTGAGAACAGTCAGGAGTCCAACGCGGGACCGATGCGCCTCGTCGTCGTCGCCAGCGGAGCGGAGGAGCACACGGCGCGCGCAGCGCAGGCACGGCGGCATCTCGAGGCGGGTGGGCCGCTGCCTGAAGGCGTGGCGTTCCGTGAGTCTCCCATTGGCGGCGAGCTGGCGTTCGTCTTCACGGGGGCAGCGGCGGGATACCAGGGCATGGGCCGCGACGTGGCGCTCGCCATGCCGGATGCGCTGGCTTCGTTGGCGTCGCGTTGTGCGTCTTTGGAGGAGGCTACGTCCTGGGTCTTTGGACCGACGGGAGAGCCGAGCCATCCGCTGGATCAGCTCTGGGCAAGCACCTTCCTGTGCCAGCTCCACGCCGAGGTTACGCGCGGCATCCTCGGGCTTCGTCCCCACGCCACCATCGGGTACTCCTCCGGGGAGAGCAATGCGCTCTTCGCGATGGGTGCCTGGCGCGACCTCGACGCGATGATGCGCGAGTCGCGGACCGGTCCGATCTTCAACACGGAGATTGCCGGGGAGTTCGCGGCGGCGCGCCGTGTGTGGGCTCGTCTGGGTTTTGAAAGCGGAACGTGGCGCGCGTGGAGCGTTGCCGCGTCGCCCGCGACGGTGCAGGAGGCGCTGCGGGGTGAGCCGCTGGCCCATCTCACGATCGTGAATTCACCCGACGAGTGCGTGATCGGCGGCGAAGTGTCGGCGTGCGACCGGGTCCTCACGAAGCTCGGGCGCGACAAGGCCGTGCCGCTTGGCTACGCGATGGCGGCGCATTGCCCCGAGATCGAGGAGATTCGTCGTCCCTGGTACGAGCTGCACCATCGTCAGACGTGGGATGTCCCGGAAGTGCGGTTCTATTCCGTTGGAAGCGGAGCGTCCTACCGCGCCACCGCCGACGCCGCAGCCGAGGCGATCACCGCCCAGGCCGTGCGCACACTGGATTTCCCACGCGTGATCGAGCGTGCGTACGCCGACGGTGTCCGCGTGTTCCTGGAGCACGGGCCGCGCGGTCTGTGCAGCGGTTGGATCAAGCGCATCCTGGGAGACCGTGACCACGTGGCGGTGCCGCTCGACGTGGCTGGCCGCAACGGCATCCGTCAGTTGCACAACGCCGCGGCGTGGCTGGTGGCGTCGGGAGTTCCGCTGGACCCCGCGGCACTGGAGCGCGCGGTGGGTTACCGCCCGCCCACGTCGGCGTACGCAGGGCCCGCGCTCACCATTCCCGCGCATGCACTGGAGGTCCGCCTTCCGTCGTGGGCGGAATCCACGCAGCGGATGGCTCCTGCTCCCACGCTGGTCTCGACGTTGTCTGATTTCCAACCGCTTCCGCCGCCGGCCGCGGAGTCCCTCCCGGTCCCGACGCCGGTGCCGGTCCCGGTGCGTGCGCCAGCGCCCCAGGTCGTCGTCACCCCGCCACCGCCACCAGCACCAGCGGCCACACCGGCCCTTGTCCCCGTCGCTGCCGCGGATGCCGTCGTGGTCCGTCCTGCGCCTGCGGCTCCGCCGCCCCGCGCGGCTACGCGGGCGCCGACGTCGGATGTTCTGGCACGGGTCGCGGAGGAACACGCCCGTCTCGCGGCGGTCCACCGCGAGTTCCTCGACGCACAAGCAGCCGCGCATTCCCGCTTCCTGGCGTTCCAGCAGAACACGCTTGCAGGCCTGTTGCGCGCGTATGGAAACGGCGCGAGCACCATCGCCATCCCCGTCGAGCCCGCGCGGCCCACCGCCCATGGCACCAACGGAACCAACGGCACGCATCACACGCCGGTACCGGTGAAGCCCCCCATGGCTCCGCCTCCACTCCCGGTGCAGGCGCGCGCTGTTGTTCCCACGCCGATTCCTCCCGCTCCGACGCTGCCCGGCCCCAAGTTCAACCGCGCGCAGCTCGAGGTTCTCGCTTCGGGTCGCATTTCGGACGTGTTCGGTCCGTTGTTCGCGCACCAGGACGGCTTCGTGCGCCAGGTGCGGATGCCGGAGCCGCCGCTCCTGCTCGCGGATCGCGTCACCGGCATCGACGCGGAGCCCGGCTCCATGGGCCGCGGCACCATCTGGACCGAAACCGATGTCACGTGGTCGAGCTGGTACTTGCACGAGGGACGGATGCCAGCGGGAGTGATGATCGAGTCCGGTCAGGCGGACCTGCTGCTCATCTCCTGGCTCGGCGTGGATCGCCTCAACCGCAGCGAGCGCGTGTATCGCCTCCTGGGCTGTGAGCTGACCTACCACGGCGAGCTTCCCCGTCCCGGCGAGACGCTGGTCTACGAGATCCACGTCGACGGTCACGCAACGCAGGGCGACGTGCGCCTGATGTTCTTCCACTACGACTGCCGCGTGAACGGGGAGCTCCGCCTCTCGGTACGCAACGGTCAGGCGGGCTTCTTCACCGACGAGGAGCTCGCGAACTCTGGCGGCGTGCTGTGGGATGCCGCCACCGCGGACCACGGAACCACCGGCCCGCTCGACCCGCCTGCCGTCCAATGCACCAAGCGCGCGTTCACGCGTGAGGACATCCGCGCGTTCTCGGAGGGCCGCGCTCATGATTGTTTCGGACCGGGTTTCGAGCGCGCGCAGACCCACGTGCGCACCCCGACGATCCAGTCGGGCAAGATGGTGTTCCTCCACCGGGTCACGGACTTTGATCCTCGTGGTGGTCCCTGGAAGCGCGGCTACCTGCGCGCGGAAGCGGACATCACCCCGGATGACTGGTACTTCGCGGGGCACTTCAAGAACGACCCCTGCATGCCGGGCACGTTGATGTTTGAGGGTTGCGTGCAGGCCATGGCGTTCTACCTGGCGGGCATGGGTTACACGCTGGATCGGGACGGCTGGCGCTTTGAGCCCGTTCCCGACGTGAAGATCCCCATGCGCTGCCGCGGGCAGGTGATTCCGTCCTCCAAGCACCTCACCTACGAGGTGTTCGTCGAGGAGGTGGTCGCGGGACCCATTCCCATGGTCTATGCGGACCTGCTCTGCACCGTCGACGGGCTCAAGGCGTTCCACGCGCGTCACGTCGGACTGCGCCTGGTTCCGGACTGGCCGCTGGAGCCCTGGGCACAACGTCCCATGGTTCCCGCCTCCGACCCGGCGTACCGCTCGCTCGAGTTGCCCCGCCTCGGCGGTCAGCAAGGCTACGTGGAGCCTAAGCCCGTGGCTTCCCACCAAGGCTTCAAGTTCGACTACGCGTCGTTGATGGCGTGCGCGTGGGGCAAGCCGTCCAAGGCGTTCGGGCCCGTCTACGCGCCCTTTGACGGCACGCGCAGGGTGGCGCGTCTGCCGGGACCGCCGTACCACTTCATGTCGCGCGTCACGCGCACGGACACGCCCATGGGTGTGCTCCGCGCCGGCGGCACCATCGAAGTGGAGTACGACGTCCCGCCGCAGGCCTGGTACTTCGACGCCAACGGCCACCCGACCATGCCGTTCTGCGTGTTGATGGAAGCCGCGCTGCAGCCGTGTGGCTGGCTCGCGAGCTACATTGGCAGCGCGCTCTCCACCGATATCGACCTCATGTTCCGCAACCTCGACGGCACCGGCACGCTCGAGGTGGAGGTCCTCCCGCCTTCGGGCACGCTGCGCACCAAGGTGAAGGTGACCGACGTGTCGCGTTCCGCGGGGATGATCATCGAGTCATTCGCCGTCGAGTGCTTCCTGGGTGACACGCGCGTCTACACCATGAACACCGTCTTCGGGTTCTTCCCGAAGGAGGCGTTCGAGAACCAGGTGGGGCTGCCGGTCACGTCGGAAGACACCGCGCGCGTCGGGCAGTCCTCGGACTTCCGAGTGGACCTCACCACGCGGCCGGCACGCTACTTCGACACCACACTCCGCCTGCCCAATCCCATGTTGTGCATGCTGGACCGGGTCACCGGCTACGCCCCCGCGGGCGGGCGCAAGTGCCTGGGCTGGGCGCGTGCCGAGAAGGACGTGAAACCCGCGGAGTGGTACTTCAAGGCCCACTTCTACCAGGACCCCGTGCAGCCCGGCTCGCTCGGCGTGGAAGCGCTGCTGCAACTCCTGCAGTTCGTGATGATCGAGCGGGGCATGGGGGACGGCATCGAGAACGCTCGCTTCGAGCCGCTGGCGCTGGGACGCGCCGTGACGTGGAAGTACCGCGGGCAGGTGGTGCCGACCAATCGCTGCATCACCACCGAGGTCGAGCTGACCGAGGTTGGGGAGGATGCGCGCGGACGTTACGCCATGGCGGAAGCGTCGCTGTGGGTGGATGGCAAGCGCATCTACCACGCGAAGAACCTCGGCATGCGCATCGTGCGCGGCGAGGCGCCCCGGCCCAGCGCCGAGGAGGTGCTCGATCCTGCCGTGGACACCTGGCTCGCCGACCACTGCCCGACCTGGACGCTGCCCGCGTTGCCGATGATGTCTATGGTGGACCGCCTGGCGCAGGGCGCGCTTCGCGGGTCGCGGCAGCGCGTGGTCGGTCTCTCCGACGTGCAGGTGCGACGCTGGCTGCCTTTCCCCGGCGGACCTATCCGGTTGCGTACCGAGGTGTCGGGAACGGACGCAGCGCGCGAGGTTCGGCTGCTGGCCTGGCGTGAAGCGCGTGACGCGGCACTTAGCCGGTTTGAGCCCGTGGCGGATGGCCGCGTCCTGCTCGCAGACCGCTACGACCCGCCGCCGGCACCATTGCCGCCACTGGCGGATGCGGCTCCCGAGGAGGATCCGTACGATTCCGGTGCGCTGTTCCACGGACCTTCGTTCCGCATGCTGCGCTCGCTGCGCATCGGTTCCTCGGGCGCCAGCGGAGTCCTTGACTTGGCGCTGCGCGGCGTTCCGCGTGGTGCGTTGCACCAGGGACTCCTGGACGCACTCACCCACGCCATTCCGCACGACGCGCTCTCGCGCTGGTCGCAGGACATCCCCGACGACGTGGTGGGCTATCCGTACCGCATTCCCACCATGCGCCTGTTCGCGGACATTCCGGAATCGGGCGAGGCCCAGGTGGAGGTGCGCTTTGCCGGGTTTGACGGCGAGCCACGGTTCCCGAAGTTCGACATCCAGCTCCTCGTCAACGGCGCGGTGTGTGCTGCGCTCACGCTGGTGGAGGTGCTCCTGCCCAAGGGGCCCATCGGCCGCGCTTCGCGTGCGGATAGGCGCGCCTTCCTGCGCGACCGACGCTACATGCCCGGGCTCCGGCTCTCCCGCGCGGAGGGCAGCGCTACGGTCGCCTCGACGGTGGACGTGAAGACCAGCGACTGGCTCCCGGGCAACGTGGCGCGCATCTACCGCGTGCCCGCGACGGCAGACCTGGTTGCTGAGGTGGCGCTGCGGGACCACGTGGCGCAACGGGCCGTCGTGCATCCCTCCACGGTGCAGCCGGCCGCGGACTTGAAGAGCGCCACGGTGGGCATGCGGCCGCTGCGTCGTCATCCGCTGCGGGTGGAGCGCACCGGCGACGTGGTGCGTGTCTCCGACGATGGGCTGCCCTTCACGGACATGTCGCTGGTGGAGGCGCGCTGGCGGCAGTGGATGGGCCTTGGGGCGTGGCCGGTGGAGGACATCTTCTTCGGGTTGATCGAGCGCTTCGTCGGGGACGTGGTGATTGCGGACCCGGATGCGTTCGCAAGGCTGCGGGGGAAGAACTGCCTCTATCTCGCCAACCACCAGGTCGTGGTGGAGTCCCTGTTGTTCTCGGTGATCGCCTCGGCGCTGACGGATGTGCGCACGGTGACGCTGGCCAAGGCGGAGCACCAGGACACGTGGGTCGGGCGACTGCTGAAGCTGAGCTTCTCGCATCCCGGCGCGGTGGACCCGCGGCTCATCACCTATTTCCAGCGTGATGATCGTCGCTCAGCGGTGCGGACCATTGGTGAGATGACCGAGGACATGAAGACCACGGGCAAGAGCGCCATGGTCCACGTCGAGGGAACGCGCTCGCTTTCGTGCCGCCAGCGTGTGGTGACGGTCAGCTCGGCGTTCATCGACATGGCGCTGGAGGTGGGTGCGCCCATCATCCCGGTGCGCTTCGTGGCCGGTCTTCCCGCGGAGGAGCTCGGCCAGCGGCTGGATTTCCCAGTGGGCATGGGACGCCAGGACTTCTGGATCGGCGCCCCCCTCATGCCGGAACAGCTGCGCGGGTTGCGCCTGAAGGAGCGCAAGCAGGTGGTCCTGGATGCCATCAACGGCACGGGTCCGGATCCCTCCGAGGAAATGCCCACCCCGCCCGACCCCGCGTTCTCGTCGGAGGTGGAGGCCTGGCGTGCCCAGCCGGGTGCCAACCCTGAGCGGGCGGTCATCTGCGCCACGCTGGCGAACATGAAGACGTACCGCGCGGAATCCACGCGCCACCTCGTGGACATGCTCCGCACGGGCCGGTTCGACGTGCCCGACGATCCCCGGGGCCTCTGGCTGGCCCGCCTGGCCCGTTGGCTCCGGGGCGACGACACGGCGGATGCGGAGGGTTGAGTGTCGCGCGCGCTGTTGCCTCTGGACAGCAACCAGGCCGACCTCTGGCTCCTGCCCGTCGACGGGACCGCGACGCCGGAGAGTCCCTTCTGGGCCTGGCTGCACCCGACCGAGCGCGCACGGCACCAGCGCTACCTCTTTCCTCGGAACCGTGACGAGTTCCTGCTCACCCGCGCCTTGGTGCGCTCCACGCTGTCCCGCTACGTCGAAGTGGATCCCGCGGCGTGGGTGTTCCGCACCAATGAGCACGGACGCCCGGAGATCGCGGAGCCGCGGGTTCCGCTGCGTTTCAACCTCTCCAACACACAGGGACTGATTGCCTGCGCCGTTGCGTGGGAGCGGGATGTCGGCGTGGACGTCGAGAACAGTGCGGAGAAGACGGACGTGACGTCCATTGCGGGGAACTATTTCTCGCCGCAGGAGGTGTCCTCCCTCTTCGCGTTGCCGTGGGAGCGTCAGCGCACCCGCTTCTTCGAGTTCTGGACGCTGAAGGAGGCGTACATCAAGGCGCGGGGGATGGGGCTGGCGATTCCGCTGGACCAGTTCTCCTTCCTCGTCGCCGACGACGCTCCCATCCAGGTGGCCCTGGACCCGCGCCTGGGCGACGACGCCACCACCTGGCAGTTTGCTCTGCTTCGTCCCGCTTCGGACTTCTTCGCCGCCCTGGCAATCCGCCGCGGGCATGGCGCCGACCTGGGAATCAACGTCCGGCACGTCCGTAACGTCCAGGACCTGGCGGTGGCATCATGATGCAGGCGGGTTTCGTGGAATGCGTCTCCGACGTCGTGCCGCGGGGCGACGAGAATCCAAGCGCTCTCTCACGGGGTTGCTGGCACGTGGAGTCACGTGAGGCCGGACGCCCTCTTCAACAGGAGTGAATCATGCGAAGGGTCGTGGTGACCGGGCTGGGCATGGTGACGCCGTGTGGCAATGATGTTCCCACCACCTGGGACGCCGTGGTGAATGGGCGCTCGGGCATCGATCTCATCAAGGCCTGGGACACCAGTGAGGTGGCCTGCCGCATTGGTGGTGAGGTCAAGGGGTTCGACCCCACCCAATACGGCGTGACCTCCAAGGAAGTCCGGCGGATGGATGACTTCCAGCTCTTTGGCCTGGCCGCCGGTTACCAGGCCATGAAGGACGCCGGCTATCCCGCCGACAGCGAGGGGATTCCCCGCGTCTCCGACGAGGAAGCGGAGGACGCGGCGTGCATCTGGGGCGTGGGCATGGGTGGTGTCACCACGATCACGGAGTGCCACCACATCCTCCTCGAGACCGGTCCGCGTCGTCGCGCCAGCCCGTTCCACATCCTGCAGATCATCGCCAACATGGCCCCGGGCTATTTGTCGATGAAGCACAACCTCAAGGGCGTGAACTTTTGCCCCACCAGTGCCTGCGCATCGGGTGCGCACGCCGTGGGGGAGGCCTTCGAGATGGTTCGTGCCGGGCGCTATGAGGTGGTGCTGACAGGTGGCGCGGAGGCAACCCTGGAGTTGATGCCGGTGGCGGGCTTTTGTGCCATGCGGGCGTTGAGCACGCGCAACGACAATCCCAAGGCGGCGAGCCGGCCCTTCGACAAAGACCGCGACGGCTTTGTGATGGGCGAAGGCGCGGGCGCCCTGGTGCTCGAAAGCCTGGAGCATGCACAGAAACGCGGGGCGCGGATCTACGCGGAGGTGGTGGGCTACGGCGCCACGGCCGACGCGAGCCATCCCACCGCGCCGGCGCCCGAAGGTGAGGGCGCGCAGCGGTCCATGCGACGCGCCATCCGTCAGGCGGGGATCGAGCCCTCGGACGTCGGGTACATCAACGCGCACGGCACCAGCACCGAGTACAACGACGCCAATGAGACCGCGGCGATCAAGCGCGTGTTCGGTGACGCAGCCAGGAAGGTGTGGGTGAGCAGCACCAAGAGCATGACGGGACACCTGATTGGTGCGGCGGGCGGTGTGGAGGCGGCGTTCAGCGTGCTGAGTCTTGCTCGCGGCGTGATTCCGCCCACCATCAACCACGAGAATCCGGACCCGGTCTGCGACCTGGACTACGTACCCAATGCCGCGCGCGAGAAGCGCTTGGACTACGTGCTGTCCAACAGCTTCGGATTCGGCGGTACCAACGCGTCCCTGTTGTTCCGGCGCTTCCCGTAGCAACGCCAACTGCCAGCGGTCAGGTCGCGCGCCGTCTCCGGGACCGCCCCATCACGAGCGCCAGCGGCACGATGCCGGTGATGAACAGCCACCAGCGGACCTTCTCATCGGCCGAGACGGACGGCGGAGCAAAGCAAGCGAGCGGTTCGCACCGCCCGGCGTAGCATTGCGTTCCTGCAACGCAGTCGTTGCCGCTGCATGATGCGCCGACGGGCAGCTTGGGCACGCAGCGCGCCACACCGCCGTCGACGGATGCGCACCGCAGGTCCTCGCGGCACTCGCCCGGGGAGCAGACCTGGTTCTCTCCGTATCGCTCCACGCACACCGAGCCGCCGTCGCCCGCGCTGCGGCACAGCGTCGAGGGGTTGCACGGGTCGTAGGAGCCGAACATCCCGGTCACCAGCGCACAGGGAGCGCCCGGCTGCACGTAGCCGCGGCAGATGCCGTTGTAGAAGGTCTGCCCATCGCACCAGGAGCTCCAACACCGCGGCGTCATGAGCTGCGTGCACGCTTCTCCAACGCCAACGTACCCGGGCGGAATGGCGCTGCCCGCATCCAGGGTGCAGAAGCCGTCCATGCAGTGGCCGGGCGTGCAGGTGGGGTTGGTCGTCAGCCCTTCGTCGTAGCACTCGCTTCCCAGCGGCGCGTCAAACACCCACAAGCACCTGCTGCCGCCGTCAAACGTGACGCAGTCGGGATCCGCTGCACCGATGCGCTGACAACCCGCGGGAAGATCAGGCGTGGTTCCACATGCGCGTCCGGGAAGACCGGCGGGATGACAAATGCCGCTGGTGTCCGTCGGCGCGGACCGCAGACAGTAGTGATCCCTCTCGCAGCTCCCTTGTTCAGACGTGGCGACCATCCGCGAGGTGCAGGCCTCTCCGGCGAGCGCCCGCGGCTGACAGGTCGGAGGCGTACCAACGCAGGCCTCATCCTGGTCGAGGCAGGAGCCGCGCAATGACGCCGCCTCCCAGGACGGCATGTCCGTCGGGTCGAGCACGCACGGTTCTCCGGTGAGCGCCCGACGGAGACACTGCCCGCCGACGCAGGCCAAGCCACCGCGGCAGACTCCGTCCGGACACAACGCGCCATCACCGACGCGCGGGGCGCAATGTCTTCCTCCATCACCAGACCGGACGCACGCGTGACAGGAAGCGCACTCGTCGTAGGTGCAAGGCTGGCCGGCGGTAGGTCGGGGGGCGCACACTCCGCCGCTCGAAGACGAGGACTCGCAATAGAGGCCGTCCCGACACTGTTGGGTGCGCTCGCAGCTCTGTCCCTGGTCGTAGTGGACGTGGCACAGCTTGTCCCAGGGACCCACGCCGGGGAAATAGTTGCAGAACAGGCCCTCCTGGCAGGGAATGGTGTTGGTTCCGACGACACAGGACGCAAGATTCCCACGCGGAGCCTCACAGGTGCCGACGTTGTAGTCCGCGCCCACGCACGTGAGGCCCGCCTTGCAGCCGATGCGGTCGCGCACGCACCGGCCGCCCTGGTCGCTCCGCGGCACGCAGATGTGCTGGCAGTCGCTGTCCACGGAGCGCATGCAGTCCGCACCGGTGGCGCCTTGTGCGCACTCGAGGCTGTGGGTGCACGGCTCGCCCGCTCCGACGAGACCGATGATCATCTCCTCACAGCCGCTGGTGTTGCGAACCGCCTCCTGCAATGGCCCGACGCCGCCGTCGTACCTGGCGATGAGCTCAAGGAGACCTCCGTCCGTCGGGCTGCGAAGGGCAAGCCCGGCCTGCAGACATCCCTCCGCCGCAACGGGGTCATAGATGAGTCGCCCGGCCGCCTGCGACGCCGCGATCTGCGCCACCCAGCGCGCGATGAGGCCGCCCTCCGGATCACATAGCGCATTGAGATTCGACGTGAAGTCACCGAAGACCGATTCGTAGGCCTGTTCGTCGGTAACTACGAAGTAGGGACAGTCGGGTCCGCCGAAGGTGAGTTGATAGGAAGCGACGGCGCCCTTCATGTAGCCACTGGCCAGGATGGGACAGATTCCTTCGAGCTGCGTGGACGGCGTCTGGCCACCACCTGAAGACGAAGCGGATGCGGTGCGCTCGACAAGGCCCCAGGTGGAGAAGTGCATGGTCTGGCCGGAGACGGTACGCGCCACGTCGTCGTGGCCCACCCAGGTCACGGGCGTCCATGCGCCGTTCTTCACATAGGCCACGCGCAGATCGCCCGGCGTCACGCCGCCAAGGTCGAGGTCGAGATACGACAGCGTGACGACCGCCGGCATGGCGAGCGCGATTCCTTCGGGTTCGATTCGATAGGCCGGACCAATGTGGCCGCCGGGAGCGTTGGGCTCGAGCGTCACGCCCACGACGGTTCCTTCGGCAACCGCACCAGGAAGGAACTCGACGGCGGCGCGCCCCGTCGGGTCAACCGCGGTTCCGCCTCGAAGGCCGATCGCGGTCTCAACGGTTTGCGCGCTGGAGGACGAGGTCTGTGTGGCGCCACCAGATGAGGAGGCGGCGGACGAAGATGAGCCGGATGAGGAGGAGGACGAGACCAGCGAACCGCTCGTGGCGCTTGTCGTGGACGAGGCCGGGTCATGCGATGACGAGCCGCTGGAAGTCGCAGGCGCGCCACTTGACGACGACGCGCTGGATGATGCCGACGTGGAACTGGATGGCGAAACCGCGGTGCTCGACGAGAAGGGCGCACCCGATGATGACGACGAGCCGCTGGCGCTGGAACCGGAAGCGCCACCTGTCGAAGACGCCGACGTCGCTGCAGACGATGTCGATTCACCACCGCCGCTCGAAGTGGCCCCGTTGTCAGGTGGGTTCGGGCAGGCCCCCACCAACACGCACAGCAACAACGCTCCCCGCCGACGCCTTGGCATGGTCCCCCCGGTTCATCGTGACCTGGAAGCGACGGTAGTCCCGAGGCGGAGGGGCTTCAATCGGGTTCGGGCACCCCCACGTTCATGCCGTGGCGCTCGCTCGCCCGTTAGGGGCTGTGTCCTAACAAATTGGCACTCTCGTCGTGGCCGGCGAACACCTAACCCCCCACGTTCATGCCGTTGCGCTCTCTCGCCCCCCTTCCCCAGTACCAATCTTCCGTCGTCACCGAGCCGGGGAAGGGGGGCAATCAATGGGCGCAGCTGCGCTCTTTCCGACGAGAGAATGTCCCAATCCCAATGCGTGCCCCCCTTCCCCGCAGTGGTTGACGACGGTGAGCGGGTGTGGGGAAGGGGGGCGATCGAGCGCAACGGCATGAACGTGGGGGGTTAGGTGTTCGCCGCCCACGACGAAAGTGCCAATCTGTTTGGACGCAGCCAGACGCAGCCCCTAAGCCGTCTCATGGCCTGCCCATCTCATTGGCGGAAGCCAAGAGCCGTTTCAAAGGAGCCGCGCCCGTCGCCATTCACGGAAGGTCGTTGGGCAACACCACGCTGGTGAGACGGACGCGATAAGCTTCGGGCGGCGCGGTGGGCGAGAACGACGAGACACCATGAGTCAACGCCACGCCGCCACCGGGCACCATCAGCGTCGGGTGGGCCACGAGCGAGTCGCAGAAGGCGCCGCTGTCGTCGTCGGGACGGTCACAGGTAGCCACGGCACGCGCGGCGGACCACGGCCCCTCGGGCGCCAGACCGGTGCGGATGTGAATCACCTTGTCCAATGGCTTGATGTACGCCAGCACCCAGCGCGCCCGCGTGGCGTGACGGAAGATGGACAGGCTGGTGCCCCCCTCGACGATCGGCCAGGCGTCGTCGACCCGCGGCGTCCAATGACCGCCCCGGCGTAGAACTCGTATCCAGCCTCGTTGGCCACCTGGTCCTCCGGGGCACGCGCCACGAAACACTGTTCCCGCAGGAAACCAAAACCCTCGCAGCCGTAGGCGTAGACGAAGCCATCGTGGGCAATCGCGGTGGTGCCGAACGCCGGGCGGTCGCCGGTCCACAACAGCGGAGGGCCGGCGGAGAAGGTGCCGGTGACGTCGTCACGCCGGGCCACGCCATAGCCGTCATGACGCACGCCGAACGGAGCACTCGAGTCCGCCACGTCCCAGCCGAAGTA
This sequence comes from Myxococcota bacterium, assembly GCA_040752415.1. Taxonomy (GTDB): domain Bacteria; phylum Myxococcota; class JACRCW01; order JACRCW01; family JACRCW01; genus JBFMGU01. Next base: position 33,493 of record JBFMGU010000022.1, on the reverse strand, counting down.
CAGCCACGTTCCACCCGCAACGGTCACCAGCGACAGCGGAGACGCGGTGCCGCCCGGCGACGATGTCACGGCGGGCTGCGGAGCTGGCGCATCCTGCAGACACGCCTCGGTGGTCGCGTTGGTTGGGAGCAGCGCGGCCATGTTGCGTTGCTCACCTCCCTCGTCCACCACGGCGTCAAAGAGCCACAACACGCCGCCGTCGACCGTCGTGGAGAGCGCGCGTCGCGAGACCGTGGCGTTGCGCAGGGCGCACGCGGTGGCTTCCGGCGGCTCGGCCGGGGTGGGAGCTTTCGCGGTGCCGCCGGGTGGCAACACGGTGGTCGGTTGGCACGCCGCCACGACGAGGAACCAAGGCGCCAGGCGTTTCACGGCACGCCCTCCCAGTTGATGCGTACGAATCGTGGCCAGTAGAGGCGGTGCTCCTCCTCGACGGGAATTGTGCCCAGCCTGCCGGCCACGTACGTCGCCACCACGTCGGCGCCGGTGAGACCCGGGTGTCCCTTGCCGGCGTAGACGAGGGTGTCCTGCTCGGCGGACTCCTGCGGGGTGTAGACGTCGCGCGTGGCCGACCAGGGGCCCTGGGGCGTTGGCGCGGTGCGGATGGCAAGCGTGGAAGCACCAAAGCCGACGGTGTGCACCATCACGAAGCCACCGGCGCGGGAATCGCGTTGCACCGAGAGCTCGGGCGCACCCGGCGAGAACAGCTCCTCCGGCTCGCAGTCACCGCCCCAGCCGCGCGGGCCGCACCACCACTCCGGTTTGGAAAGATCGCCGCGCTCGGCGTCATCACGACGGAACCTCACCAGCAGGATGGCATGCTCGCGACCGCGTTCTCCGTAGACGTAGAGGTGCCCGTCCGGCTCGTCGAGCACGGCGTGGCCCCAGTTGACGCCGAATGAGCTCGCCGGGAGTGCCACGGGTTGGAAGGTCCACTGATTCAGGTCCGCGTCGACGGGGCCGGCGAGCGTGGCCGTCCACCCCGCGCTGGCAAATCCCCACATGCCCTCTCCCACCTGCTTGATGCGCAGGTAGAAGAGCAGCACGCGGTCGCCCAGACGCACGCCCTGCCCGGGCCAGAACCACTCCGCGCCCTCCTCGGGAAACCAGGATCTCGGCTCGAGCGCATCACCGGCCCACGCGAAGCGCATGAACGCCTGGGCGGGATTGCGCCCGGTCTGCAGCGCCACGCTGTTTCGCACCATGTGCGATCGCGCACGGACGCGCTCCGGCGTGTTGGCGATGAACGAGTCACCAAACAGCCACAGGATGCGGTCGTCGCCGAGGTCGACGGTCATGGCGCCGTCTCCGCCGATCCAGCGCGGGTCGGTGTGGAAGAGCGCGTCGGCCTCGGGCCAGGCTTGCGCGTCCACGGGCTGACACGCGGGACAGCCACCCATGGCGACGAGCGACACGACCACGAGGAGCACGCAGCGCCAGCCCATGGGTAGGGAACGTTGGCCGTTGCCGGTTGAGCACGCAAGCCCAGACGCAGGATGGGGCGGCGCGCCAAGCCGGACGGAAGCGCTGCCGCGTCGTCGCGACTATTGCTGATTCTGCGGAACCCCATCCGCGATGTCGTAGTAATCCCCCTTGTCCGCCACGAAGATGTGCACCCGGAGCCGTGTATCCGTCGGCTTTTCGAACGCGCCCATCGACACGCCGATCCAATCCTTGCCCAACGGGTCGAAGAACAGCGACGAGCCGCACACCGAGCAGAACCCGCGTTGCACCTTCTCCGACGAGCGATACCAGGTCACGCTCTCCATGCCGCTGACCATGAGCGCGCTCCGTTTCACGTCGGTGGACGCAAAGCAGTGCCCCGACCACTTGCGACACCTGGTGCAATGACACGCGTCGGGTCCTGGCAGGTCACCCGCCACTTCAAACGTCACTGCGCCACACAGACAGGAACCTTTGTGCATGGGAAAGGTTCTAGCCGCCCGCGGGCCGCTTTCGAAGGCGCTGGTGCGTCCTGGTGCTCGTTGACCGTCGGCGCGCGCTTCTCTACAAGTGCACCGGTCTGTTCCCGGTAACGCCCGTCGCGTCGTGGGTTGGCGGGTGGAACGTCGCCAGCGGCGCGCTTCCGTCGCTGCAACTGGAGGGGGTTGTCATGACGCTCACCGCCAAGGACGCCGGTGTCGCACCGCTCACCATGTGGCGTGACGTGTACCGCGTGGAGAACGCCGCGCGGCAGTTGGAGGCCATCCGCTCGCTCGCGCCCCAGTTCAAGAAGGAGTTCCTCGCCAGTGGGCCGGTGGTGGCGGTGCGGTCGTTGCGCACGTCGCTGGCGCCCTACCCGGTGACCTACGCGTTCAACCGCGCGTGCAGCCTCCCCTACCCCTACATGCTGTTCCAGAACCGCGCGCTGGTGGTGCAGTTCCGGCAGCAGGGCGTCGTGAAGACGCTCCTGATGAACCCCACCATCCCGGAGCGCTCGCTGCAGGCGCCGTTCTTCCAGCAGCTCTACCAGCGCATCCCCTTCGTCGACGCCATCTACGGCCTGCTCAAGCCCCAGTCGTTGCCGGACCAGCTGCGCGGCGTCGGGATTGCGCCGGAGCAGATCGACTACGTCGCCTTCGACCACCAGCACGTGCAGGACATGCGTCCCTTCCTGGGCACCACGGAGCTGCCGCCGCTCTACCCACGCGCGCTCTTCCTGGTGCAGCGCGCCGACTACGAGAGCTCGGTGAGCCAGCACCCGCTGCAGCGTCCCTGGTTCGTGCCGGGCGCCGGTGACGACGTCAAGACCGACCGCCTGGTCCTCCTGGACGGCGACGTGCAGCTGGGCAACGGCGCGGCCTTGCTGTTCACGCCGGGCCACACCTACGGGAACCAGAGCCTCTTGTTCCACGCGCCGCACAGCGGTTGCTACACCGTGAGTGAGAACGGCGTGTGCATGGACAACTACGCGCCACAACACAGCAGCATCCCCGGCCTGGCCGACCACGCCACGCGCACCGGGGAGGAGGTCATCCTCAACGGCAACACGCGGGAGGACTCGCTGCGGCAGTACAACTCCATGGTGAAGGAGAAGCTGCTCGCCGACGTGTACCGGAAGGACACGCGCTTCGCGCAGCACTATTCCTCCTCGGAGCTGGTGCACACGCCGGTGGCGCCGTTGCTGCGTCCCACGCACTCCATTGGCGATCTCAGCGAGGGCGAGCTGCAGACCGTCACCGCGGCATCTTCCCACGCCGTCAACGCGGCCTGAACTTGCGTGCGGCGCGCGGGACGGGGCTGGGGTAATCTGGCCGGCCATGGCGTTCCTGCGTGCGCTCTGCGTGGTGGCAACGGTGCTGACGGTGTCGGTGGCGGAGGCGCACGCGGCGCCCGTCCCCGTCGACGCGGAAGCCGACGATGACGGCAACGACCTCATCGAGCGGGACGAGAACAACCCCTGGCAGCAGTACCTCTGCGGCCCCATGGCGCTGCCCTGGCCGTGCGAGGCGTGCCTGGACGGTTACGCGCCGTGGGGACGCAGCAATGCGGTGAAGTACCTGGCTTCGTTCCTCACGGTGTGGCTGGGTGTAACGCTGGTGGCCATCTTCCCGGTGACGTTCATCATCTCCGTCGTGGGATTGGCCATGGCGGTGGTGGTGGCCATCTTTGCGGTCTACTCGTGCATCACCGGTGGCATGCGGGACGGATGTTTCCCCAAGCGCTCCACCATGCGCCGCGCCGACGACGCGTGCGGCAGCATCTACAGCGTGTGGACGTGGGGAATGTGCCTGAGCTACGCGCTGTGCACGCCCTGGCTGGGCGTGAAACTCATCCAACGCGGCGTGCTCTCCGCGCAGGATCCCATCCCCGACGAGGGCGAGACCGACGAGAGGAAACGCGGCGCCGAGCCGTTGCCGCCTGCTCCGTCGGAGGAAGGCACGCCGCAGCGCGACGTCACGCCCATGCGCGCGCCACTGGCCTACTGAATCTTCGTGCCCGTGCCCGTGCCCCTGCCCGGCCTGTCGGAGACCGCGGCACAGAAGGTGCTCATCGGGCTTGCGGACGTCGTGAGCGGTCCACGACCTGGAGTGCGGCGGGCCCTCGCCGCCCTGGTCAGCGCCGAGCGGGTTTCGCGCCCGCCGACGGGGCCACCAGGCGCGGCCGCCTCGCATTCCCCGTCCTCGACGGCCCGGGGCTCCTCGCCCGCTGACGACGCACTCGGCGCTGGCCAGGGCGGCGAGGGCCCGCCGCACTCCAGGTCGTGGACCGCTCACGACGCCGCAAGCCCGATGGGCGCCTTCGGGAGGAATCACATGAACGCAATTGCTCGCGCGGTGCTGGTTGGCGCCCTGTTGGTGTCCACGGGTTGCGTTGGGTTCGGCCGCACGCGCCCCAGCGGAGATCCCGCCCTGACCATTGCCGACGGACAGCTCGGTTCCGAGAGGAATCCCATCCGAACTGCGACGGGCCCGCGGGAGAGCGCCGCTATCTCGACAGGCTTGTCGGTCCCGACGGGAAGCCTGTCCGCTACAAGCGCCTGGGCAACGTGGGCGTGGGGGTGAATGGAAACGTGGTGGACCTGTACTTCGTGGAGTCCGAGGACGGGACGATCAAGCGCGAAGTGTTCATGGACATGTACTTCGAGAATTACGAAGAGCGCCTCGCCGTCGACGGGTTCTTCATGACCGGCAGGCTGGACGGATGACGGGACGGTTTCCGCTGGCGCCGGCCTCAACACCGGCGAGCGTCATCTCCCACGCCCCGCGACCCGGAGGCTGCTGTCCCTCCCGTCGTGGCCCTCTGGACGCCGTGCTGCGCGAACCGCCATGATGTTCACGGGGGGGTCGGCATGAAGCAGAGGTTCGTTGCAGCGTCGCTGGTGAGTGGCCTGCTCTCTGCGACCACGTCCTGCTCCGACGCCCGGCCGGTGTCCCTCGTCAGCGCCGACGCCGGCTCTTCCCTTTGCGCCACGAGCCGCGCGACGACGGAAGCGATCATCGTGGTCCCGTCGGTGGTCACCATGCGTCGTCGCGGTCTGCACGCCAAGGTGCGACCGGGCAGCGGGCTGACATGCCAATGGAGCATGATCAACGGCGAGATCACTTCCGGCACCCACGGTACCGAGATCTCCTTCACCGCCGGAGAGCCGGGCACGGCCACCATCGCGTGTGACGCCGCGGATGGATCGGGGCGCCAGGAACGGGAGATCGAAGTCCGGCCCTATGGTCTTGAGCTGATTGCCGGGCAGCCCTCGGTGTCCGGGCACCGGGACGGTCTGCATGCCCTCTTCCATGAGCCGCGCGCCGCCGACGTTGACGCCGACGGGATCATCTACGTCCCCGAGCCCATGAACCGCGACGTCAGGAAGGTCTGGCCGGATGGATGCACCGAGACCATTGCCGGCGCCCCGGGTGTGCTCGGCGCTGAGGATGGGCCTGCGCTGCAGGCACGCTTCTCCAAGCCCGTGGGCGTTGCCCTGGACGGGGAAGGCAACCTGTTCATCATCGACGAGCGGAACGCCACCCTGCGGGTACTCACGCGCGAGGGCGTCGTGCGGACGCTGGTGGGTCGGGCAGAGGAGGTGGGCAGCCAGGATGGCGACGGAACCGTGGCGCGGTTGAGGATTCCCACCGGCGTGTACTTCGTGTCCCCCGGCATGCTGTTGGTGGGAGACTACGGGAACAACGTCATCCGGCGGGTCGCATACACTTCGGATTGGACGGCGCGGGTCGAGACCGTGGCGGGTGATGCCAGTGACCCCAACCCCCGCGCGCAGGACGGTGAAGGCGCGGCCATCCGGTTCTGGGGTCCCCACGACGTGACACCGGACGGCCAAGGCGGTTTCCTGGTGGCGGACAACGGCGCGCGTTCCGTCCGTCGTCTCACCTTCAACGGGCAGCTTCCCAGGGTCACCACGCTCGGGACGCGCGGCGCTTTCCACTGGCCGAGAGATGTGGCGCTGGACCCGCAAGGCCGCGTGCTGGTGGCCGAATCCGGCTCCGGCGTTGTTTCCTTGATTTCACCCGATCAGTCGGTGAGCGTCCTCGTCGGGGCGCGGGACGACAAGCGCCTGGTGCTCGGCAACCTGGCATCCGCGCGGATGAGTGGGCCCACCAGCATCACCATGGATGCGCTCGGGGACTTCGTTCTCGTCGACGCTGGGGCCCACGTGGTGCTGCGCCTGAGGTACAACACCGACGAACCGTAGGTCCGCGGCACCCCGCTCGTCGGCGCAGGATTCCGTCGTGGGACGTCACTCCCATGCGCACGCCGGCTGGCCCACGAAACCTCCGTGCGGGGACCTCACATTCCCCAGAACGCGCTCCATCCGTTCTCGTTCTGCCACGCGTGCACCACGCCGGCACCCGACGGAGCGAACACCTCCAGCCGCCCATCCGCGTTGCTGCCCACCGAGACCGCTCCGTCGGTGGTGGCGCCCTCCATGACGTACACCTCCGACCACCCGCTGCCATCCGGCTGCTGCCACGTGTGCACCACGCCGCCACCAGAGCGCGCGAACACCTCCAGCCGACCAGCCGCGTTCACTCCCACCGTCGGAGACGCGCTGATGCTGCCGCCCAGCACGCCCCATTCCGTCCAGCTCCCGGCGCGCTCCTGTTGGTAGGTGTGCACCAGCGTCCCGTCCCACCAGCGCGCGAACACCTCGAGCCGCCCGTCGGGATTCGTGGCCACCGCGGGCGTCCCCATCACGCTGCCGCCCAGGGAGCTCCATCCGCTCCAACCCGCGCTGCCGCCCAGCTGCCAGCGGTGCCACACCGCACCGTCGGTGCCGCGAGCGAAGATCTCCAGTCGCCCGTCGAAGTTGCGCGCCACCGAGATGTCCGCGGTCACCTGTCCCTCCAGTGAGAACCACCCCGTCCACGCCCCCAGCGGACTCTCCTCCCACGCGTGCCACACCGCTCCGTCGTCACCCACGCCAAACACTTCCAGGCGCCCGTCGTCATTGAGCGCCAGCGCGGGGTTGGAGCGGAAGCCGCCGCCCAGGGACTCCAACGCGCCCCAGCTCCCGTCGGGTCCATCCTGGCTGGCGCGGTGGAACGCTCCGTCGTCACCGCGGACCACCAGCACCAGTCGCCCGTCGGAGGCTGCGGCCAGCGTGGGCTGCGAGGCCGCACCGGCGCCCAGCGCGACGAATCCGGTCCACGCGTTGTTGGGGGAGACCTGCACGTTGCGCCACAGCGTCCCGTCGTCGGCGCGCAGCACCAGCTCCAGTCGGCCGTCCGCGTTGCGCGCCACGTTGGAGCGTGCGGATTCCTCCCGCGGCGTCACACCCGGCACCGGCGTGGGCTCCGGCTCGGGGTCCACCGTCGTGGCGCCGTACCAGTAATCGTGACCGAAGGAGCGGTACAGGCTCAGCGTGGCGTCGGAGTAGCGCTGCTTCACGCGCTCATGGTTGCAGCTCCAGCCCGGCGCGCAGCCGTTGTAGCACCACGCCATGGCCGCCATGAACGTCTCGTAGTTGGCCGTGCCCGGCGTGGCGCTGTTGATCCAGGCCACCACCTCGTCGTCATGGGTGAAGCTGGGCGTGTTGGGACAGACCCGCACCTTGTAGATGATGAAGCTCATCCCGATGTCGAAGTTGCCCGCCACGCTGAGCACGCGGTTGCCATGCTGCGCCAACGTCTGCGCGTAGGTGCCGGAATCCAGCTGGTACATCCCCAGCCCGCCCTGCTCGTGACTGCACGGTCCGTCGGAGGCGCCAGCCAGCACCGGCCCGCCGCAATCCGCCGACCACGGCCCCTGGCACGTCCACGTGGCTTCGCTCCAGCACTGCGCCAGCCCGCTCTCGTGGTAGCCAATGCCCGCGTACACCAGCGGGTTGGTGATCCCGCGCTGCGCCGCCACCGCCAGGACCGCGTCGGTGCGCGCCCGCAACGCATCTCCCGAGAGCGCGCTCTGCAGGTCACCCTCCGCGGGCGCCTCCTCCGTCCCGGAGGCCGGGTTCTCCTCCAACGGGCTCACGCACCCGCCCGCCGCCACCAACGCCCCCCACAACACCACCCTCCGAACGTCACGCATGCTCTGGCTCCGCGGATTGACTCTTGAGTCAACCCAAGTAGGTGCCGCGCGCGGCGGGAACCATCGGCCAGGCGTCGGGACCGACGAACGGCGGAGGTGACCGCGCTGCGACAGGGACGCGCGAGCGGATTGCACCCGCCATACCGCCGCGGGCGCGGACGCATCTCCGAGCGGAACGGCCCGCTTGGCGACGATCCGTATGGGCTGGTGGCATCCCGGATTGCGCCGGTTGGGCCCAACCCGGGCGCATGCGGCACAAGCCCCGCGAAGCCTGCTCCCGGACGTTGCGCCCCACGCCTGGATCACCGCGGGCGCAACCCGGACCACGGGCGAAGCGGGGCGGGAATCCTGCGTGTTGACGACAGAGTCAATCCGGTGGTGGCGGGTCGGGCGTGGGATGGCTATGGAAGGTGGTCCCTGGGCTGGGTTGTTTCACGCCCGTCCCTGCATGCCGTAAGTTGGTGCCAATGGCTTCTGCGTCAGCGCCCACCACCAAGGCCCGCGTGCTGGTGGTTGATGATGAGACGGGTCACGCGGAGAGCCTCCAGAAGATCCTGGAGAAGGAGGGCTATGAGGTCCGCACGGCCGGTGACGGCGCGGCGGCGCTGGAGCTGGCGCGCGGGTTCTCGCCCCAGGTGGTCCTCACCGACCTGGTGATGCCCCGCCTCAGCGGCACCGAGCTGCTCAAGGGCGTCAAGACCGTGGTGCCCGAGGCGGAGGTGATCCTCATGACCGCCTACGGCACGGTGGAGAACGCCGTGGAGGCCATGCGGGAGGGCGCCTACGACTTCCTGGCCAAGCCGGTGAAGCGCTCCGCGGTGGTGGCCACCGTCAAACGCGCGCTGGAGAAGCAGGCCCTGCTCACCGAGAACCGCGCCCTGCGCGCGGAGCTTGCCAGCGCCAAGGCCAGCGGTGGTGAGCTCGTCGGGCAGTCACCGCCCATGCAGAAGCTCAGGGAGCTGATCCGGCAGGTGGCGCCGTCCTCGGCCACGGTGCTGCTGCTGGGCGAGAGCGGAACCGGCAAGGAGCGCGTGGCGCGGGAGATCCATGCGCACAGCCAGCGCGCCAGCAAGCCTTTCGTCGCCGTGAACTGCGCGGCGCTCCCGGAGACCATCCTGGAGAGTGAGCTCTTTGGCAGCGAGCGCGGCGCCTTCACCGGCGCGGTGAGCCGGGAGGGACGCTTCGAGCGCGCCAACGGCGGCACCATGCTGCTGGACGAGATCGGCGACCTGCCGCTGGCCATGCAGGTCAAGCTGTTGCGCGTGCTGCAGGACGGGGAGATCGAGCGGCTGGGCGGCGGCACGCCCAGGAAGGTGGACGTGCGCATCATTGCGGCCACCCACCGTGACCTCAAGCAGTACGTGGCGGAGGGGAAGTTCCGCGAGGACCTGTTCTTCCGGCTCAACGTCATCACGCTGTACATCCCGCCGCTGCGGGACCGTCGGGAGGACATTGCGCTGCTGGCCAGCCACTTCTTCCAGCGACACTGCCAGAAGCACAACAAGCCGCTGCGCGGGCTGAGCAGCGAAGCCCTGGAAGCGCTGATGGCCCATCCCTGGCGCGGCAACGTGCGCGAGCTGGAGAACGCCATGGAGCGCGCGGTGGTGTTGTGTCGGGGGGACACGGTGCAGCGCGCGGACCTTCCCGACGAGGTGGCCAACGCGGTGGGACCGGTGCCGTCGGCGGAGGAGCTGACCTTCCGCGTGGGTACGCCGCTGGCGGAGGTGGAACGGCAGTTCATCAAGGCCACGCTGGCCAAGTGCGGCGACGACAAGACGCTGGCGGCGCGGCTGCTCGGGATCAGCGCGCGGACCATCTACCGGCGGCTGGAGGAGATGGAGCGCAGCACCGCCACCCTGGACGACGAGCGCGAGCGCGCCGACGAGCCCAGCAGCGAAGGGCGATAGGCTTTCCCGGAACGCGCTCACTGTCCGTCACGCGTGCGCGGAGCAATCACTCGGAATCGCGTAGCAGCGCTTCATGCACCGCCCTCAGCGCTCGTTCCGCCTTCCGCGCTTTCTCCTCCAGCGCCGCCGCCTTGTCGGGCTCTGCCACCGAGAGAAGTGCCAGGTGGGCACTGGCTTTGAGCAGCCGGAAGGCAGCCGCCTGCAGCGACGTGTCCGGGCGTCCCACCGCGTCCGCGGCCGCCACGACTTTCTCCAACGCCGGCCGCCCGTCGTCGACCACGCGCTTGCGGCGGGCCATGGGACGCGGGCCCGCATCCAGGGAGCCGATGATCTCCCCGCGGTCCTTGGCTCTCAGGTACTCGTCCTTCAGGTCCCGCCGGATCCCCGGTCCGAAGTGGATGGAGTGAAAGGACACCAATCCGTCCCAGGTGATTCTCCCTCGGAACGGCACCAGCGCCGCCTCCACCAGGATGGGCAGCGGCATGGGTGTGCGGCGGGCGAGGAACTCGTCGATGGGCTCGGTCAGGCCAATCACCGCATAGACGGCGCGCTGCTCGCCGGCGGCCACCAACACCGCGTGGTCCTTGAGGCAGCGCTCGACGAAGAACCGCCCGCGAACCGCGTGCCGGAACCGCCCGACATCCTCCATCTCGTCGGCGGACAAGCCAAAGGGGTTGGTGCGGATGAAATCCTTCAGGAGAGAGGGATCCTCCCAGAAAGCAACACGCAGGCGGCCACGGTCCGCAACCGAGACGCCGTGCGAGAGGTCCCGCGGCGACTTGACGTCGGGCAAAAGGCCAAGGCGTTGGTTGGTGTAGGCGTCCAGGTGCGCCCACAGCTTGAGGAAGGAGGTCGCTTCTTCAGGAGAGAGGTTCACGGCCGTCCTCATCCCGCGTTCCCAGCGGGCTGCTTGGGTGGCCTGGGAGCCTACCAGAGTTCAGGGCGACGGTTGCCGGTCCGGCCGTCCTTTGCTGGTGCAACGTGGTAACGAATGATGTCCTTCTCGTCGGGGGGGGGCCGGCATGGATGCGCGTGAGGTCGAGCGTCGGCGCCCGGTGTGGGCCGCCCTCAGCGACGTGTACCTGGACACCGAGACGCGCTGGTTCTTCCCCCGCGTCGCGCTGACGCTGGTGCGTTCCGGCTACACCGTGCCCGAGCTTGAGCGCATCTGGTGGGTGGAGATTACGCCGGAGTGCATGTGGAACCTGTGGTCGGTGGCTGGCGAATGGGCGGTGCTGCCGCTGGACGAATCCGCGCTCATCCGTCGAGCCGGGGGACACAGCTTCATCGGCCGCGTTCTCGGGCGGCTGGGCGGCGCACCGCTCGCGCACCAGTGGCGCGCCATCCTGCAGCTGCGCAACATCCTCGTCGGGACACCGGACGGCGCTCGGCAAAGTCGCGTCGAGGCCTGGTCTTCGTTCGTGCGCGTGTACCTGGAACACATTGACCGCGAGCCGCTCTTCTCCGACTCCTGCACCGCGGACCTGCGCCGCAGCGGATTGTCGCCCCAAGCGCTGGTGGCCGAATGGGACACCGTCTTGCGCCCCATCTACCGCGAGCTCCTGGTCGACGACGAGAAGGCGACGGAATCCCTCCGCTCACAACGTGTGCTGGATCTCGTGGGGAAGTCCGGCGGGTGAAGCCGCCGCCGGATGCCGGGGTTGGCGCAGCCCCATCACCCCTACCTGGCACACACGCCACGACGTTGGAGTGCCACATGACGGCGGTCCCCACTCGGGTGTCGCGTGGCGCACGTGAACCCATCTCTTGGCGACTGCAGGAGAATGGCCCCACCACCCTCGACGACGAGCGCGAGCGCGCCGCCATACCGAGCGGCGAGGGGGCGTTAGGGCGTTGGTGGTGATTGGGATTGGTGGCGTGTTGGCCCCCCCACCCGGCCGCCTGCCGACTGCACTGAGTTCACGACGTGGCGGCCGACCTCCCCCACGGCGTGGGGAGGCGTAGATGTGCCGCCTCGTTTGATTCACTGCGTCAGTGGGCGGCACGGGCTCCATGAGGCCTTGTGCCGCGCTCCGTCAGCGGAAACACCGGGCGCGGCACATCTACGCCTCCCCACGCCGTGGGGGAGGTCGGCCGCCACGTCGTGAACTCAGTGCAATCGGCAGGCGGCCGGGTGGGGGGCCAACACGCCACCAACCCCAATCACCACCAACGCCCCGCTCAAATCACCGGCAACGTCCGCGGCGGCTTCCTCAGCGGAAACGCGCGGTCAATCTCCGCCACGTCGTCATCACTGAGCCGCAGCTCCCCCGCGCCGGCATTCTCCCGCACACGCTCGGCGTTCGAGCTCTTCGGAATCGTGAACACTCCCTCGTCACGCACCAGGAAGCTGAGGGCCACCTGTCGCGGCGTGGCGCCGTGGGCGTCCGCAATGCGCTGCAGCACCTTCCCGCCCGCGCTCCGCTCCGACGGAAAATCCCCCGACCCGAACGGGCTGTACCCCACCACCGCCACCCCGTGCTTCTGGCACCACGGAATCACGGCGTGCTCAATCGCGCGCTCCTTGAGGTGATACAGCACCTGGTTGCACGCGATGCGCCCCGGCCCCGCGATGGTGAGCGCCTCCTCCAGCTCCGCCACGTCGAAGTTGCTGACACCCCACGCGCGGATCTTCCCGTCCTTCACCAGCTGCTCGAACGCCTCGATGGTCCCGCGCAGCGGATGCTCGCCCGGCCAATGGAGCAGGTAGAGGTCGAGGTGGTCCGTCTTGAGTCGCTGCAGGCTCTGTTCGCACGCCTGCACGGTTCCCCGTCGGGTGGCGTGGTCGGGCAGGACCTTGGAGACCAGGAACACCTCGTGGCGACGACCGGCAATCGCCTCCGCCACGATCTCCTCCACGCGACCCGCGCCATACAGCTCCGCGGTATCCACGTGATTCATCCCCACGTCGAGCGCCGCGCGGATGGCCGCCACCGCGGAGGCACGGTCGTCCTGCTCCATCTGCCAGGTGCCCTGCCCCACCACGGGGACCTGGACGCCGGTGGATCCCAGCACGGCGCGCCGCACGGGCTCACCCGCCAGTCCGATAGATGACGACGTAGTGGAAGCTCACCCCGTCACAGTTGGTGAGAAGGCCCGGGTTCGGCAGATCACCGGTGAGGAACACGGGAATGACGAGCTGGGAGCCGTTGAAGCTACAAACGTAGTTGCTGCCCGACTGCTCACCAGCGGACTCGTACAGCACGTTCTGTGACACCGACACCGGCGTGACGATGCGCGGCAGCGGGAACGGCGGACCACTGAGCGTCCCATTCACCGCCATCTGCGAGGCTTCCATCTCCCAGGTGCGCGCGGCGTTCTGCCCGTCGCCGTCAACGTGGCATGCGGCACCGCTCTCGTCGGACAGCGCGCGGTAGACGCCGGCGCGCACGGTGGCCTGCGTCCCACAGAACCCGGTGAACTCCACACCCACGCGGACCACGTGCTCCGCCATGGAGAAGGCCTGCGTGCTGCGCAGGCGTGCGTCGCCGCTGACGCCATACGCCGTGGCCACCAACGCATCACCCTGGATCACCCACGTGCCGTCGACGTCCGACCACAACGTGGCCTCCAGCGTGCCGAAGCCATCGAAGAACGCAATGGAATCCCCGCCCAGGTCGGCGCGCGGATCACACGCGTCACCCACGCCGTCGGCAACCTCGCCGTTCTGGGTCTCGAGGACGTCTTCCTGGTTGGGGTTCGGCATCGAAGGGCAGTTGTCGCAGACGTCACCAACCGCGTCGCCGTCCTCGTCATGCTGGTCGGCGTTGGAGAGCTGCGGGCAGTTGTCGTTGCCATCCGGGATGCCGTCACCGTCCCCATCCGCGGGCCCGCCCGAGGACGATGACGACGACGATGATGATGACGACGATGACGAGGAAGACGACGAGGAGGACGAAGAGGACGCCGACGATGACGCCGCGGAAGAAGACGTGGTCCCGCTTCCCGACGAGCTCGACGCGGTGGAACCCGTGCTTGCCCCCGAGGAGCTGCTGGTCCCGCTGGTGACCCCGCCCCCACTTGATGACGACGTCGACGACGAGCCCGTCCCACCCGTGCTGCTGGCCCCGCCGGATGAGGACGTGCCGCTGGTCGCGCTGCTGGTGCTCGCGGCTCCCGAGCTGCCGCTCGTCCCCGACGCGCCCGACGTGCTCCCGCCCGAGCTGGTGCTCCCTCCGGAGGAGCCCCCCGTCGAGGCGCTGCTGCCCCCGGTGCTGGACGCCTCCGACGAGATCCCACCCGTCGACGACGAGCTGGCCGACGCCCCCGACGACGACGAGGAGGACGAGCTCCCGCTCACCTCGGCGGGCACGCACGCGGTGCCTTCACAGACCTGGCCGTCGGGGCAGCTGCCGCTCTGGCCGCACGCCACGTGGCACGCGGAACGGAAGCAGACGTTGTCGTCGGGACAGTCGGTATCCACCTCGCAACCGCTCTCCGACCCGGGCTGCGACGACCGACACGCGGAAACAGCGAGAAAGACCCCCAGCAGGAGAACCGTGGCGCGCATTCGCGGGAGTCTACAGCCCGCCGGGACCGTGTCCACACGCCGTCACACCACGGGCGCGCGGTTGAGCCTCCAGGCCTCGTACAGGGACACGCCGATGATGACGAGCCCCAACGCGTTCTCCATCCCCGACGTGAACGGCGCCACCACCGCCAGTCCCGCGGTGAGCAGCGTCGTCAACACCACGTAACCCACGCCGGTTCCCGCCGGCTTTCCCTTGAAGGCCCCCAGCGCCTCCAGGGTGCGCGGCACCGACGTGGACACAATCGCCAGGTAGGTGAGCCCCACCGCCATGAGCTGGTAGCGACGCCCGCCCACCCTGCCGGAGCCGGCGCGCACCGCGGAGCCCACCAGCCAGCCCACCAGGAGCGCCACCACACCCAGCTCGTACCCGGTGAGCGCCACCACCGCGTAGTACAGCGCCGCTCCCAGGAGAGCCGCTCCCGCGCCCCAGGCCCAGGCGCGCAGCAGCCCCGGCGGTGTGGCGACGGACGAGGGAATCACAGCGGGGAGTTCAGCCCAGCACCTTCAGCAGCGGGCTCTTGGTGGCGGGAGGGGGCGGCTCCTCGCGCGGCGCGTCGGCGGCCAGCTGGGCCACCTTGATGGCCACTTCCGCCGCCACGTTGCGCATGGCCTTGGCGGCCTCGCTCTCGGGGTTGCGCACCACCACCGGCGTGCCCTCGTCGCCACCCTGGCGCACCGGGATCTCAATGGGCAGCGCGCCCAGGAACGGGACCTCCAGGCGCTCCGCGCTCCTCCGCGCGCCGCCGGTGTCAAAGATCTCGTGGCGCTTGTCGCACTTGTCGCAGATGAAGAACGACATGTTCTCGACGAGACCCAGCGTCGGGATGCCCACCTTGTCGAACATGGCCTTGGCGCGGATCACGTCGGCCAGCGCCACGTCCTGCGGCGTGCTCACCACCACCGCGCCCGCCACCGCCACCTTCTGGCTGATGGTGAGCTGGATGTCGCCGGTGCCGGGGGGCAGGTCCACCACCAGGTAATCCAGCGGCGCCCACGCCACGTCGTTGAAGAGCTGCATGCACGCGCTGGCTATCATGGGCCCGCGCCACACCATGGGCGTGTTGGCGTCGACGAGGAAGCCGATGCTGATGAGCTTCAACCCGTGGCGGGTGAGCGGCTCCATGGTCTTGCCGTCGTTGCTGCTGGGGCGCACGCCGCCGGTGAGCCCGAACATCGTGGGGATGGAGGGGCCGTACACGTCGGCGTCCAGCAGGCCCACCTGCGCGCCGTCGCGGGACAGGGCCACGGCCAGGTTGCTGGCCACGGTGCTCTTGCCCACGCCCCCCTTGCCGCTGGCCACCAGGATGATGTTCTTCACCCCGCGCACGCCTTGCTTGTTCCACAGCGCTCCACCCGCGGCGCGAACGTGGGCAGTCATCTTGACCTCCACCTTGGCGTCGGGAGCCAGCGCGCTGACGGCCTTCTTCACCTCCTGCTCGATCTGGTCGCGCGCGGGATGGCTGTGGGCGTGCAGCTCCACGGTGACCGCCACCTTCTCCGGCGTGGCGTTCAGGTCCCGGATGGCGCCCAGTGACTGCAGGTCACGACCGAGGGCGGGATCCATGATCTTGCCCAGCGCATTGCGCAGCGCCTCGGGCAACGCCTCCGCGCTGACGGCGGCCGCGCCCCTGCTCTCGTTCTTCTTGTCTTTGCCGAAACCGAACATCCGCGGACACTCCTTGGGCTGCGCAACGTGAAACGGGCTGGGGTCATATGGACGCCCCCTCCCGCTGTCAACCACGGCCCCTGACGTCGTCAACTTCACCTACCCGCGCCTCCGCGGCGCGCCCGAGGTTCGGCGCCGGCGCCACGGCTCCGACGTCAGGGGCCGGGAGCACCGTCGGCGTGGCCACGCGCGTTCCGCTTCGCGAGGATTCGTCGCGACGTGGCGGCGCTCCCGTCCGCCGTGGTCCCGCGTTTCCGGGAATCCGCGCACGCGTGTGTGGGACGCTCCGCTCGTCGGGCGCGCGCGACGGCGGGGCGGGGATGAGAGCCGCGTGCTGCCCATGTTGTGGCCGCAAATGAAAATGCATGCTCGGAATCCGCGCCGCCGCAGGGCGTGGGCAGGCTTCACGCTCGTCGAGGTGGTGCTGGTGGTGGCGCTGGCCTCGGTGATTGCCGCGCTGTTCGCGCCCGGCATGGCGGGACTGGCGGACCAGACCAGGCTCCGCACCGCCGCCGCGGGCGCCGCCGCCGCCATCCACGCCGCGCGCAACCTGGCGCTCACCACCGGCCGCTGCGTCATGGTCTCGCGCAACCCGGATGGCCAGCGTCTCGACGTGGCGCGGCTGGACAGCCTGGACTGTGAAGGCGCCACCACCACCGCCACCAGCTCCGGACCCGACCTGGCCGGCGTGAATGAGGTGGCCGTTCCCGCGCTGCGCTACGTGCTGGAGCGCAAGGACAACCTGACCCTGGAGGCACCCACCGGCACCGACGACGTCCTGGTGTGGCGGCCCACGGGCTGGCTGCGCGGCGACAACCACGCCGAGAGCAACGTTGCCGACGACACGTGGACCATGACGTTGCGGTCCAACTCTCCCAACCTGAACGCGTCCACCCGGTCCCTCAACGTCGTGGTCACGCCGGTGGGCCTCATCTGCGTCACGCAGGGAGCGGTCACATGTCCCTGAAGCGTCCTCGCGCCCGCCGCGGCTACATGCTCATCGAAGCGGTGGTGGGCGGCGCCATCCTCTCCACGGTGATCATCAGCGTGCACCAGCAGCTGGGCTTCATGGACCGCCAGATCTCCGAGGCGGGACGTCGCACCCTGGCGCAGAGCGTGTTGCGCGACGGCATCGCCAGCATGCGCGGGCGCCGGCTCGCCACGCTGCCCAGCAGTCCCGTCCTCGACCACCCCGCCGGCGTCACCGAGCGCGTCATCACGGTTTCCGACCCGTCGGGAACGGAGTGCGTGGGCTGCAAGGTCATCACGGTCTCCGTGACCTACCACAGCGCCACGCCGGGACGGACGCGCACCCTCACCGCCACCACCTGGGTTGCGCCATGACGCGGGCCCGCGCGCGTGGCTTCACGCTCATCGAGCTGGTGGTGGCCATGACGGTGGCCCTGGTGGTGCACACCGCCGCCAGCGCCGCGCTGGTGCAGCTGGACAACTTCCGACGCACCTCCACCGCACGCGCCCAGCTGCAACGCGACGCGCAGGTGGCCCTGGACTGGCTGCGTCGGGATCTCTACGCGGCGGGCTCCGGGGCGTCGTGGGGCGGAACGCGCGGCGGCGTGGCGGGCTCGGAGCTGAAGCCGGCTCTGATGTCGTTGGTGTCCCCGCGCACCACGCCACTCCCCAGCTCCCTGAGCGTGGGTTTCCTCATCCTCGCCGACGTCCCGCGCCCCGACACCAACTTCGACGGCATCTCCGGCGTCAGCGACGACGCGCCCGACCCCGCCGTGGTGGTCCCGCTCAACGAGCTCTCCGGGCGCTGCAACGCCGACACCGCGGCCTGCGGCGGCTCCCGCGCCGGTGCGCTCGATCCCGGCGCCACCTGTCCCGGCAAGGGCTGCCCCTGGAGCCTGCGCAAGTACCTCGAGGGCCAGGCGGTGAGCCTGGTGTTTCCGTCGGGGAAGTACCTGAACGCCACCCTCAAGCTCCTCACCGCGGGCGCGCCCAACACCATGACGCTGGACACCGCCATGGCCAGCGCCGACGCGCTGCGCGACCCCATCCCGAGCGGCCGCCTGTTGCAGGTGGACCGCATCGGCTACCGCGTCGTGGGTACCGAGCTGCAGCGTCGCCAGTGCTGGGCCGCGCCGGAGCCGGAGCAGCCCACGTTTGCCTCGGATTTCCTCGGCTGCACCGCCGGCTCCGACGACACCGGGTGGATGACCGTGGCGCGCAACGTCGACGGCGCCGCCACCACGTTGACCTTCTTCCAGGACGACGGCGTCACCACCACCACCGACCCCGGCCTGGTCCGCTCCGTGGAGGTGAACCTGCAGCTGGCCACCCGCGTGCGCGTGGGCAGCGGCACCAACGGCCAACCCAACACCCGCCCCCTCACCATCCGCATGACCGAGCGCATGTTGCTGCGCTCACCGTGAAGCAAGGAGCACCGCATGGAACGCTGGTCGCACGTGTCAGGCAGGTCCCGCGGCATGGTGCTGGTCATCGCCGCGGTGTTCGTGATGGCGCTCTCCTCGGTGGTGTTGACGCTCGGCAACCTGGCCGCCTCCGCGCGGCTGGCGCAGGTGGAGACGCAGCACCAGCTCATGGCCCAGGAGATCGCGGAGCGGGGATTGGCGCGCGCGTTGGCGGAGGCGCAGGTGATCGCGTCGCTGCCCGAGCCGCTGGGCATGGACTTCGACCTGATGCTGGACCCGGACTCCGACTCGGATGCCACCACGGGTGAGGCGCTCTACCTCCCGCCCGCTTCCGTGCAGGGCAGCGGGACCACCTGGGGCGGCTGGGGCTCCGGCACCGACACCGTCAACGGCCAGGCTTTCCGGCGGGTGGCGGTCGACCTCGACGGTGACGGCGCGCAGGATGGCGCGTACCTGGTGCGCTACGACGACAACCGCGACGACACCGTGGCTGGCCTGCAGTACGCCACCAACAACAGCGGCGCCCCGGAAGGCCCCGACGCACCCAACAACGGCGTCGACCAGCCGCTGCGCGACCGCGACTTCGGCATCTATGTCACCGTGATCGGGCTGGCCGGCGGCACCACCTACGCCACCGCGGTGGCCCACCACCTGCTGCGCACGCTGTTCACCTCCAGCACCGGCCGCGCGCTCATCGTCGGGGGGAGCTACAACCCGGGCGGCGGCGGCAACCAGGAGCTGTGCGGCAACGGCGCGCTGGTGTGTGGCGGCTTCGGCGTCTCACCCAGCTGCTGGTGCGGCACGCTCGCCTACTCGGGCGCCGCGCCGCCCTTCAGCCCCGGCAGTCCCGCCACGTGTGCCACGCCCAGCCCGTGCACGGTGTGTGCACCACAGCGCCTGGATCCGGGCGGACAATGCCCCCCGCCGCTGCCCCCCGACGTCCCGCAGGTCACCGTCGACGACGCGGAGTGGATGGACAACTTCGACACCTCCGGCAACACCTGCCACTTCCTGCTCGCCGACGGGGCGGGGCTGGGCGGCAGCTACACGGTGTTCATCTGGGACCCGGAAGCGGACGGCCCCGGCGGCGCGTGCTCCTCCGCCAACTTCCCCGACGGCACCACGCTCCCCGCGCCGGACCTGCTGCACGTGGGCGGCCCCAACTTCCCCGGTGACTGCTGGGTGCCCGTCTACAATGACGCGCAACCTGGCGACAAAGACGTCGCGGGTCGCTGGACACCCGGGAGCGCCACGCCCAGCGGAGACATCCGTCCGGTGCTGGGCGACATCACCACGCGCCCGGGCGGATTCACCACCGCGCCACCCGGAACGCGCACCTACGCCAACACCTGCGGATGCCCGGGCTGCGTGGCCGGCAACAGCAACGTGCTCTACGGATTCGCCCCCGGCGTCCTGCGCCTCACCGACGTCATGCCGCGCGCCATCTTCTACTCGCCGGGCAACCTGGTGCTCGCGTCCACCGGCACGGCGGTGAAGGAAGGCGCCGTCGTCGTGGCGGGCACGGTGGACGTCACCGCGGCCACCGGTCTCAAGCTCAAGCACCCGCACGGCGGTCACGCGGTGCTCGCCGCGGGCGACGTGGTCATCAACTCCAGCCCCGTGGGTTTCGAGTCCGGCATCCGCAGCAACGGCGCCATCACCATCAACGCCAGCCGCATCCGCGGCAACCTGCAGGCGCACACCACCATCACCCACAACGGTGGCAGCAACTCCGCGTTCTGCGGCGGGCCGGTCAGCAATCCGGTGGCCTGTCCCAGCACGCCGCCGCAGTGCGAGCCCACGCCCGGCTGCCTCAACGCCGGCATGGCCACATTCCGCGCCGTTGGCGACATCACGATCAACGGCAACAACCACTGCCTCTGCGCCAACCTGCAGTCCCGCGCCAACATCACGCTGACCGGCATGTCCAACAATGGCGCGCTCGGCGGCACCATCTGGGCCGGGGGCAACTTCACCGCCGGCAACAACTGGAATGACAACCCCGTGGGCGGTGGCGTGCTGGGTCAGTCTCCGTCGGTGGCCGCCATCCAGCACGTGACCTTCTGATGGGGTGTCGGGGAATCCCTGAAGGAGCTCCAACGGAGCTGAGCGTGGTCGGGCTTCTGCGCCTGGAAATGCAGCGGCGCCGAAACGCCATACGGGTGAGCGGAACAGCTTCCGCCAAGCGCGTCACGAAGCGGGTGAGCGGGAGCAGCGGCGCCCTGGAGTGCGGTGCGAAACGGATCCAACGGTCGACGACGTGAAGCACCGCCCTGGATCGGGCCGTCCCGACGGCGCGGACGTTCCACAGTCTACTGGTGCCTCGCGTTCCCGGCGCTCCCCGTGGCATGACCTGGTTGGACGCTGGACCCGATCCAGGGCGGTGCTTCACGTCGTCGACCGTTGGATCCGTTTCGCACCGCACTCCAGGGCGCCGCTGCTCCCGCTCACCCGCTTCGTGACGCGCATGGCACCGCCGCAATTCCAGGTGCAGCCTCACCCGTCACAACAACCAGGGCAGGACCACACTCGCTGACCTCCGAGATGTTCCTTCGTCGGGCGCGGCCCTCACCCGCTTCCCTTGGCCGCGGCCTGCGCGGCGCGGGCGCCCGCCGTGATCCGCTCCCTGGCCTCGTCCAGCGCGTGGCGATCCCCCGTCTTCAGGAACACCCGGAAGGCCTGCAGTCCCCGGAGCTGCTCACCGTAGGCCGCGCGCATGCGTTCCATCGGCTCCCGTCGGGTCGACTCGCGCGCCAGCAGGGAGAGCACCGTGTCCATCTTGCGCTGCTCGCCTTCCAGCAGGCCCACCGCGTTCTGCGTCAGGCTCTCGTAGAACGCCACCAGGAGCGCCACGCGTTCCCGCTCCGGAACCCGCTCGTCGGAGAGGGCGCGCGCCAGCGCCGGATCCGGTCCGCGCAGGCCCAACGCGCTCAGGTCGGCCAGCAGCTCCTGGAGCTTGGCGGGGCCTTCTTCCGTGGTCATGCCGGCGTGGTGGTGCCTTCCGACTTGCTCGCCTGGTGGTCGGAGATGACGTCGTAGACGGTGTACGCGGCGGCCCCCACCGAGCCCGCGGCACCAATGGGCGGGAAGAAGATGCCGCCCACGTCGGTGGCCACGCGCGCCCAGTCCACCATGACGTCGGCCTTGTCCACGTTGCGCTCGTGGTTGAGCAGCGCCGCGGTGCGCACACACGCCTTGGCCACGCTGATGAGCGCGCTGGCCGCATTCACCAGGTTGCCCACCACCGGCACGCTGCGCAGCGCCAGCTTGGCTCCGGTGATGCCCACGCCGGCCGCGCTCAAGCTCGCCGTGGCAACGTTGGTGCGGCTGGAGAAGTAGGCGCGCACCGCGTTCCCCATGCCCCTGGTGTTCGACCGGGGCGCGGGCAGCGCCGCCTCACCCGACGTGCGCTCGAAGGTCGCCCCCGGCTTTTCCGTCGCCGCCGCGGTGGGGCCCGCTTTCGCCACGGGACCGGACGGGGGCGCCACCGTCGTCACCGACGTGGGCCGGACACCTGCGGACAGCTTCTGGATGGTGCTCACCGCGCGCTCTCCCCTGATGCCGCGTTTGATCCTATCTCCGGGCCCAGCCGCGCCGCCACCGACACCCGGCGGCCCGCGGAACCCCAGGCCTCCCGCGGTTGTCACACCGCGTGATGATCAGGCACCGGTTGCCTGCGGAAACGCCATGTCGCTCCACGACGAGAGCCCACCGCACGACCATCCCTTTGTCCTCGAGGTGTCGCTGCGGTGGGGGCTGTCGGTCGTCGAGATCCAGCACCACCAGCACCGCGACGTCACCATCGGCCCCGGCGGCGACATCCTGCTCATCACCCCGGATGACGACGACACTCCGCGCCCGCTCTTCACGTTCCGGGACGGGAGCTACACGCTGCACGTCGGTGGCGCGGAGGTGGGCATGCTGCGCCGCGGCGACCAACGTGTCGTCGCGCTGTCGCCGCACCATGCTCCGGTGACGCTCCACCACCGCGACCACGGCGAGCTGCGCTTCGGTGAGCTGCAGGTGGCCTTCCGGTTCGTGCCGCAACGGCGCCGGATTCCGCCGCAACCGCTGGAGAGCATCGACTATCCGTGGCTCAACACGCTGCTCGTCACCGTGTTCGTCCACGTGGCCTTCCTGGCCGCGCTGTTGCTCCACCCGCGCGACGCGCGCTCCCTCGAGGACGTGCGGCAGGTGGATGCGCGCTACACGCAATTCATCGTGAATCCGGAGAAGCGGCCGGCCCCGGAGCAGGTGCGGCGTCTGACCGCGCAGCACCCCCGGCCCCACGGGTCACGGAGGACGGCGGAGCGGGCCGCCACGACGCGGAGCGCATCACCCACGAGCCACGCGGAGCGGCGCGCCCGCGACGAACAGGTGGTGCACCACAAGCTCAACCAGCTCTTTGGCGCAGGCACCTGGGCGGTGCTGTCCGCCGGCAGCGTCGACGACGTGGCGGTGGCGGCGGGTTCCCTCCACGGGCGCCCGGTGGGAGCGAACGGGACGGTGGGCAGCGGGGGCCTGGACCTGCGCGGCTTCCGTCACGAGGGAACGAGCGGCACGGAGACGGTGGGCCTTCCGGGCGTCATCAACACGCGTGGTCGCGCCGCGGGCAGGAACAGCTACGGTGCGGCCACCGGCGGCCTCACCCCGCACCGGGAAACCGCGCTGGAGGTCACCACGCCCGAGCCCATTGTCGAGGGCGCGCTGGACAAGGGCCTCATCCGCCAGGTCATCCGGGACCACCTTGCGCAGATCAAGTACTGCTATGAGCGCGAGCTCGCGGGCTCACCGGGATTGGCCGGGAAGGTGCTGGTGAAGTTCGTCGTCGGGAGCGCGGGCACGGTGATTTCCGCGACGGTGGCGGAGAGCACGCTGCGCAACGCCACGGTGGAATCCTGTATGACCCAACGGGTTCGCAGCTGGGTCTTTCCCAGGCCCCACGGCGGTGGCGTGGTGGTGGTGAGCTACCCGTTCATCCTGAGGCAGGGCGGCTGACGGTTTCGCGCGGGCCCGCGTCGTCGAGCACCTGGCGCACCGTGCGCACCAGCGTCTCGGGGGTGAAGGGTTTCTGCAGGAACGCCGCGCCCTCCGCGCCCACGCCGCGGTGCACCATGTCGTCGTCGGTGTAGCCGGAGACGTAGAGCACCTTGATGTCGGGCTGCCGCGCCCGCAGCCGCGCCACCAGCTCGCGACCACCCAGCTGGGGCATCACCACGTCGGTCACCACCAGGTGCACCGGGCCCGGGTGCGCGCAGCACTTCTCCCACGCCTCCGCCCCGTGCGGCGCCTCCAGCACGGTGTAGCCGCGCATCTCCAGCACGGGACGCAACAGCCGGCGCAGCATCTCCTCGTCCTCGACGAGCAGGATGGTCTCATTCCCCTCCACCGCGCCGGTGGGCACCGGTGTCGTCGGAACCACGCTGGCCGGACCGCTGACACGCGGCAGCAGCACCCGGAACACACTGCCCACTCCCGGCTGGCTCTCCACCCGGATGTGACCGCCGCTCTGCGTGACAATGCCGTACACGGTGCTCAGCCCCAGCCCGGTGCCACGACCCAGCGCCTTGGTGGTGAAGAACGGCTCGAACACCCGCACGCGCGTGACCTCGTCCATGCCGGAGCCGTTGTCCTCCACCTCCAGCGTCACGTAGGACCCGGGCGGCAGGTTCATGGCCGCCGCCTCCGCGCATGCCAGCTCGCGCGCGCCGGTACGCAGGACCAGCCGGCCGCCATTGGGCATGGCGTCGCGCGCGTTGATGGCCAGGTTCATGATCACCTGCTGCATCTGCCCCGGGTCCACGCGCACCGGGCCCACGCCGGGGGCCAGCTCCGTCACCAGCTCAATGTGCTCACCAATGAGCCGGCGCAGCATCTTCTCGATGTCGACCACCACCGCCCCCAGGTCCAGCACCTGCGGCTTGAGCACCTGGCGACGGCTGAACGCCAGCAGCTGGTGCGTCAGCGCGGCGGCGCGCTCCACCGAGTGCGCAACCTGTTCCACGTCGCCCAGCAGGGGGCTCTCCGGCGGCAGGCCGGAATGGATGAGCTCGGCGTGGCCGGCAATGGAGGTGAGGATGTTGTTGAAGTCGTGCGCAATGCCGCCGGCCAACAGGCCAATGGCTTCCATCTTCTGCGCCTGACGCAGCGCCTCCTCGAGACGGTTGCGCTCGGTGACGTCAATGATCACCGCCAGGGAGCGCGTGGGCCCCTGCGGTCCCATCTCCGCAATGGCGCTGAGCAGCACGTCCACCTTCTCACCATTGCGCTTGACGAACTGGTAGGGCACGTCCTTGCACCAGCCCGTCTTCCAGTAGCGCGGCAGCACCACCTCCTGCGCGTGACGACGGGATTGCTCGGTGAGGAACTCCGTGGAGCGCCGGCCAAGCACCTCCGCGCGCTCGTAGCCCAGCGTGGCCAGCCACTGGTCGCTCACCGCCAGCAGCCGGCCCTCGTGGTCAATGGAGTGCAGCATCACCGGGGTGCGGTTGTAGAGGGAGCGGTAGCGGGCCTCGCTCTCCTCCAGCTGACGCTCGGCCACCTTGCGCGGGGTGATGTCGCGCAAAACCACGATGGTGAAGACCTCTCCGTCCTCCTCGTAGGAGGAGACGCAGACGTCCATGTCAAACTCGGTGCCGTCCTTGCGGAGCGCGCGCGTCTCGTAGTTGTCGGGCACATCTTCCCGACGGGAACGGCGCCGCACCAGCTCCAGGATCTCCTGCCGGTGCGAGGGCGCAATCAGGTCCAGGATGGGCGTGCCCACCAGCACCTCCGGGCTCTCATGCCCGAACATCCGCGCGTACGCCGCGTTGACCGAGACGTGGACGCCCGCCTTGCTGATGCCCAGCGCGGCCACCGAGTTCTCGAAGAATGCCCGCATGCGCATCTCGCTCTGGCGGCGTGCCTCCTCCGCGCGCTTGCGCTCCAGGATTTCCGTCGAGAGATCCGCGGTGAGCCGGTCCACCTGCGCCTGCTTTGCGCGGCCCAGCCGTCCCACCAGGAACGCCACCAGCATGCCCAACAGCAGCAACCCTGCCTGCGCCCGCGTCGGGTCCTCACCCACCAGCCCGCACGCCACCCCACCCAGCCCAAGCCCCATCAGGGCGGCGCCCCACGCACGTTGACGATGTCGAGTCCGTCCCAACGACATCAACCGCCCCCGCAACCCGGTGCCAGCTCACTTAGCAGGAGTTGAGTTGGCGCAGGAGGAAATTCCGCCTTCATGCGGTGACGGTGCGCGGTGGCCGCACGGTGAACCGGGCCCCGCCGGTGGGCACGTTGACGACGTGGATTGTGCCGCCACGCGCTTCCACAGTCTCGCGCACCACGTAAAGCCCGAGCCCCAGCCCACCGTGGTGGCGCATCGCCGCCGTGCGCTCCACGCCACCGGCGTCGTCCTGCACGCCCTCCACCCCGGCGAACGCTTCCGTCATCAGCCCCGCCTCGCATCGTCGGGCAGGCGCCCGTCATCCCACGCGCTCACTTCACACCGTGCTTCTTGAACCAGGCCTGCAGTTGCGCCCAGCCATCCTCGGCGGCCTCCCGTCGGTAGCTGGGGCGGTAGTCGGCAAAGAAGCCGTGTGGCGCGTCGGGGTAGAGCTTGATCTCGCTGTTCTTGCCGGCGGCCTTCAGCGCGCGCTGCATCTCCTCCACCACCTTCACGGGGATGCCGGTGTCGGCGCCGCCGTACAGTCCCAGCACCGGCGCCTTCAGCTCACGCACCACGTCCAGCGGGTGCCGGGGCTGCAAAGGGGTCTTCTCGTTGGTGAGGCGCCCGTACCAGGCCACGCCCGCCTTCAGCGCCGGCTGGTGCGCCGCGTACAGCCAGACCACCCGACCACCCCAGCAGAAGCCGGTGATGCCCAGCCGGCCCGTGTCCCCGCCGCCCGACTTCCGGGCCCACTCCGTGGTGGCGTCGAGGTCAGCGAGCACCTGCGCGTCGGGGACCTTGGAGACCACCTTGCTGATGATCTCCGGGATGTCGGAGAGCTTCGAGACGTCGCCCTGGCGCGCGTAGAGCTCCGGCGCCACGGCCAGGTAGCCCAGCTTGGCCAGCCGTCGACAGACGTCCTTGATGTGCTCGTGCACGCCGAAGATCTCCTGCACCACCAGCACCACCGGCAGGTTCTTCCTGCCCCTGGGCGCGGCGCGGTACGCCGGCAGCTCGCCATCCTTGACGGGGACCTTGACCTCACCGGCCAGCAGTCCCTCGTCGGAGGTGGTGAGGGTCTGCGCGGAGACGGGTCGCACGGCCAGCGCAAAACCGGTGCCCAGCGCGGTCACCACCATTTCACGTCGGGTGAGGTCATACATGGGGCTCTCCCTGGCGTCGCGCGCCACGACGCATTTCTGCCACCGTCCTTGGTCCCCCCACCATCGGTGGTAGCGTGACGCCATGGCCCCCAATCCCGAAGCGCCGCTTCGACTGAACGAGATTGAATGGGGACCGCCGCTGTTGCCGGATGCGCTGACTCCCGAGCTGGAGGCGTTGTGCAAGCGGCTCTTTGGCGGCGTGGTGCCCAACGTGTTCCGCAAGATTGCGCCGGTGCCGTGGCTGGTGGAGATGTGGATGGCGCTGATGCGTCGACGTCACACCTGCGCGCCGCGGGAACTGATCGACCTGCTGTGCTTCATCAGCGCGCAGGAGAACTCGTGCCGGTACTGCTACGGCGGGCAGCGCGCCTCGCTGCGGCTGATGGGCTACCCGGAGAAGCGGGTGCAGCAGCTGGAGAACCGGGTGGAGCTGGAGCAGCTCAGTGCGCTGGAGCGCGCGGTGGTTCAGTACGCGGCAACGCTGGTGCGGATGACGCGCCGGCCCACGCGCGCGGACCGGGAGGTGTTGGAGCGTGCCGGGTTGACGTCGCTGCAGGTGGCGGAGCTGACCTACCTGGTGGCGCTCTCGTGTGCGTCCACGCGGATGTCCACGTTGGCCGCCACGCCCCCGGACGCGGACTACGAGGCGCTGCCGGACAAGCTGATCATCCGGCTGCTGCGTCCGCTGATTGCCACGCAGATGCGGCCGGAGCGTCGGGATGCCGCGCCGGTGGCGGAGGGACCGTTTGCGCGGGTGCTCGCTCCGCTGGAGCAGACCTGGGGCGCGCAGCTGCTCAGGAAGACGCTGGACGGCCTGCTGGGCGAGGGGCCCCTGCCCCGACGGAGCAAGCTGCTCATCCTGCTCACCACGGCGCACGCGCTGGAGTGTCCGGTGACGCGCGCGGAGTGTGTACGGCTTTTGGCGGAGGAAGGCATCACCGCCGCGCAGGCCGACGAGGTGACCACCCACCTCAGCTCGCCCGTCCTGGACCCGCTGGAGGCGCGGCTGGTTCCGCTGGCGCGGGATTCCATCCGCTACAAGCCGGTGACCATCCAGGCGCGGGTGCGCGATCTCACCGCCGGGATGGAGCCGCGCGTGATCCTGGATGTGCTGGGTGCCACCGCGGTGGGCAACGCGTTGGGCCGGCTGGGGACGCTGTCATGAGCGGTACCCGACGATGAACGCGTTGCTCCTGGCCGCGCTGGTGGGTTGCGCGCTGCTCGTCCTGTGGGTGTGGCGCCTGCGGGCGGAGCGCGCGGTGCTGGTGCGGCGGGTGGAGAAGGCGCGGGCGGACCTGGGGCGACTGCAGCAGAGCTTCTCGCGGTTCACGCCGGCGGACGTGGTGGAGGACATCATTGCGCGCGGGGTGGCGCCGCGGGGCGACAAGCGCGAGGTCACCGTGCTGTTCGCGGACCTGCAGGGCTTCACCAGCATGAGCGACAAGCTCGACGCCGAGGTGATGGTGAAGATCCTCAACGGCTACTTCGAGGTGATGAGCCAGGCCATTGCGGCGGAGCACGGGCACGTGGCCAAGTTCATGGGTGACGGATTGATGGCGCTCTTTGGCGCGGTGGTGCAGAACCCGTGGCAGGCGCGTGACGCCGTGCGGGCCGCGCTGGGCATGCGGGCGGCGCTGGTGACCTACAACGCGCAGCTGCGCGCGCAGGGCCTGCCGGAGCTGAAGTTCGGCATTGGCATCCACAGCGGGGAGGTGGTGGCCGGCATGATCGGCAGCACGCAGCTCATGGAGTTCACGGTGATTGGGGACGTGGTCAACGTGGCGGCGCGCGTGGAGAGCCTGACGCGACAGCACCAGACGGACATCCTGGTCACCCCGGAGGTGCGCGCGCGGCTGGACGCGGGAGTGCGGGTGCGGGAGATGCCGGCGGTGCCGGTGAAGGGGAAGCCCCAGCCCATCGTCACCTACGCCGTCGACGGGCTGGGCGAGCTGACGTCGAGTCCCGCCTGAGGTGAGCGGAGCCGCGGTGGCGGAAGGTGCGTGTCTGGCGCGTGCGGCGTGGGTTGGCGCGGTTGGGGTGCTGGCCGTCAGCACGCGGAATGGCGCAGGTCGCGCGGCTTCTCGGCCGAGTGTCCACGCAGGTCACTGCACGGTGGCGCGGGGCGCCTCCAGGTACTCGCTGATGAGCACCTCGGCGATCTGCACGGCGTTGAGCGCGGCGCCCTTGCGCAGGTTGTCCCCGACGACAAACATCGACAGCCCATGCTGCACGGTGGGGTCCTCGCGCACGCGGCCCACCAGCACCAGGTCCTCGCCGCTGGCGTCCATGGGGGTGGGGAAGAGCATCTTCTCGGGGTCATCCAGCACCGCCACGCCGGGCGCCTTGCGCAGCAGCTCGCGCGCCTGTTCGGCGGACAGCGGCCGTTCAAACTCCACGTTGACGCTCTCGGAGTGTCCGTTGAAGACCGGCACGCGCACGCAGGTGGCGTGGACCTTGATGGACGGGTCGCCCATGATCTTCATGGTCTCGTCCACCATCTTCTTCTCCTCGGTGGTGGAGCCGTCGGGGAGGAAGGCGTCCTTCTGCGGGATGCAGGGGATCAGGTTGAACGCCATGCGCTTGGGGAAGACCTCCATGGTGACGTCGCGGGCGTTGAACAGGTCACGCACCTGCTGCTCCAGCTCACCAATGCCCTTCTGCCCGGCGCCGCTCACCGCCTGGTAGGTGCTCACCACCACGCGCTTGATGCGCGCCGCGTCGTGCAGCGGCTTGAGCGCCACCACCATCTGGATCGTGGAGCAGTTGGGATTGGCGATGATCCCGCGCCGCTTGTACATGCCGATGTCGTGCTTGTTGACCTCGGGGACCACCAGCGGCACGTCCGGGTCCATGCGGAAGTGGCTGGTGTTGTCCACCACCACGGCGCCGGCCTTGACCGCGTGCGGGCTGAACTCCGCGCTCACCTTGCTCCCCGGTGAGCTGAGCACGATGTCCACGCCCTTGAACGAATCCGGCGTGAGCTTCTGGACCTTGATCTCCTCGCCGTCGAACTCCAGGGGAGTGCCCTCGCTGCGCGCGCTGGCCAGCGGGATCAGCTTGCCCACCGGGAACTTCCGGTCCTCGAGGATGGAGAGGATCTCGCGGCCCACCGCTCCGGTGGCGCCCATGACGGCAATGGTCCAGGTCTTACGGGTCATGTGGGAACTCGACGACGTGAATGGGTTGGTGGGGACATTGGGAGAGAAGGAAGTCAGAAGGCAGAATACAGAAGTCAGGAGGGCGCGTCCGACGGAAACCAGCCAGGAGGCCTCCACCCGTCCGAGGCTTCTGACTTCTGACTTCTGACTCCTGACTTCCTTTTCTGCCTGCCTACTTGGCCTTCGGCGGCGCAAAAGAGATGGGATAGCTGTACCGCGCCTTCTTCCCGGCGGGGAACCTGGCCCCCTTCACCGTGAAGTAGATGTTGGCGAGGAGGATCTCATCCTTCAGGGTGTCCTCCTTCAGCCGCACGTCCTTGACGCTGCCGTCCTCCGCCACGTCCACCTCCACCGTCACGCTGCCGGCCAGGGTGGGGCTCTCCGTGAGCCGCGCCTCGTACGCCGCGATGATGACCTTCAGCGCCGCGCCAAAGGTCTTGTTGACGTCCTTGCCGGTCACCGGCTTGTCGGAGAGCAGCAGCTTCTGGCGCAGCGTGAGCAGCTCCCCGCGCGCGGTGTCATCCAGCGGGTTGGGACGCGAGGCCAGCTCGTAGTGCTCCAGCGCCTCACGGTACTTGTTGCCCTGCGCGTGCATCCGCGCCAAGGCCAGGTGCGCCGCCTGGTCCTCGGGCGCCAAACGGATCACCTCCTGGAGGTGGCGCTCCGCGCCGGTGCTCTCCCCGCGCTCCAGGTAGCCGAACGCGAGCACCCGCTGCACGTCCAGGTCGTCGGGCTTATCCTCGACGGCCCGCGCGAAGTACCCCAGCTGCGCCTCCTTGTCGCCGCGCTCCCCCGCCAGCTGCCCCAGCGTGATGAGAAGCGAGGCGTCCTTGGGGTTCAACGCCAGCGCCTCCTGGTAGACCTTCTCCGCGCCGGCGCGGTCGCTCTCCTGCGCCAGCAACGCCGCGGCGCGCAGCAGCGCCTGGTACTTGCGCGGATCAATGCGCGCGCTGGCCAAAAAGCCCTCCGCCGCCTCCTTGCGACGTCCCATGGCCTCCAGCAGCTCCGCCCGCTCCCGCGCCACCGGCAGGCTCTCCGGCCACGCCGTCACCGCGCGCGTGTACAGGCCCAGCGCCTCCTCGTTCTTGCCTTCCGCCCGCGCCAGCCGCGCCAGCCCCGCCAGCGCGTCCCCGTCCTGCGGATCCAGCTTCAGCGCCATCCCATACAGCTCCCGCGCCTTGGCCGCGTTGCCCTTGCCCGCGTGCAGGTTGGCCATCCGCGCGTGCGCCACCGCCAGCTGCGCGTCCAGCTGCAGGACCTGGTCGTAGGACTTCTGCGCTTCCTCCAGGATCTTCCACTCCACGTACACGCACAGCATCCCCAGGTAGCCCAGCGGGCTCTTGGGCAGGCTCTTGCGCAGCGCATCCAGCTCCTTCCACGCCAGGCGACGATCCTCGTTCCCGTAGGCCTTGAGGAAACGTGCGGTGGGGGCCTCCGGGTCGGTGCTGGCGCGCAACACCAGGTCATCCTTGGCCAGCCGCTCCCCGCGGGCCACCAGCGCGTCCAGGGCGCGGATCTGCCGCCCCAGCTGGACCGGGTCGTAGGCGCGCTGCACCGGCTGCGCGGTGGCGTTCCCCTTCTCCGCGGCCTTGTCCCCGCCGCATCCGGCAACGGTCAGGCTCGCGACAAATCCCAATGTGATCAGGCAGGTGAACGACCGGTGGCGGGTCTGCACGGGCGGGCTCCTGGGCGGCTGGGGGCGTGGGGTGCGCGGCTTTCCCCGGCAGGCACGCGCACCGGCCGTCCTTACCCGGCACCGGGGGGCCGGTCAAAACGCGCCACCTCCGGACGGTCCCGCCTCCGTCCACGTTCCGACCGATATCCACCGCCGTGACTTGCCCCTGGAGAACGCCCGCTGGTATCGGAGCAAGTTCTCTTTGGGGGGGTGCCGTTTCCGCATCCCCATCTTCGTCCAACCCGGGTGCTTCCACATGGGCGACATTATTGGCATTGACCTCGGTACCACCAACAGCTGCGCCGCCATTGTCGACGACAAGGGCAACGTCAAGCTCATCCCCTACAAGGGTGGCGAGTACACCATCCCCTCCATCTTCGCCATCGACGACAAGGGCAACGAGCTGGTGGGGCACGAGGCCAAACGGCAGTGGCAACTGAACCCCCGCAAGACCGTCTACGGCGCCAAGCGCCTGGTGGGTCAGAGCTACAACGGCGAGCTCGTCAACAAGATGCACGAGTACTTCGCCTACGAGATGAAGCCGGGCCAGGAAGACAACGTGATCATCGGCCTGGGCAAGCAGGACATGAACCTGACCCAGGTGTCCGCCAAGATCCTCAACAAGATCCGTGACGTGGCGGCGGACTACCTGCAGCGGCCCATCCGGCGCGCGGTGGTCACGGTGCCCGCGTACTTCAATGACCGCCAGCGCCAGGCGGTGAAGGACGCCGGCAAGCAGATCGACCTCGACGTGGTGCGCATCATCAACGAGCCCACCGCGGCGGCGCTTGCCTACGGCGTGCAGCGCAACGTCAACCAGACCATTGCCATCTATGACCTGGGCGGCGGCACGTTCGACATCAGCGTGATCGAGATCCGCGGCAAGGTCTTCGAGGTGAAGGCCACCGGCGGCGACATCTTCCTCGGCGGCATCGACTGGGACAACGCGGTCATCGACTACGTGCTGGCGGACTTCAAGAACAAGCACCAGGTGGACCTGCGCCAGAATCCCATTGCCATGCAGCGCATCAAGGACCTGGCGGAGCGCACCAAGATCGACCTGAGCGCGCGCATGGAGGCGCCGTTCAACATCCCCTTCGTCACCATGACGCCCAACGGGGACCCGCTGGACATTGACCTCATCATCACGCGTGACCAGGTCAACAAGCTCACCGAGCACCTGCTCAAGCGCACCATCGACATCACCAAGCAGGTGCTGGAGGAGGCCAAGGTCCCGGTCACCAAGCTGGACGAGATCCTGCTGGTGGGCGGCATGACGCGCTGGCCGGCGGTGCAGGAGCAGGTGACGCGGTTCTTCGGTCGGCCGCCCAGCAAGAACGTGAACCCCGACGAGGCGGTGGGCATTGGCGCGGCCATCTTCGCGCACAGCCTGGAGACCGACGCGGTGGATCAGCGCATCCAGCTGCTGGACGTGCTGTCCCGCGCCATCGGCATCGAGGATGCGCGCGGCAACCTGTTCAAGATCTTCGACAAGAACTCCCCCGTCCCCAACGCCAAGAGCCAGCTCTTCACCACCGCGGAGGATGACCAGCAGGAGGTCATCATGCGCATCTACCAGGGTGAGAGCACCAAGGCGCGGGAGAACCAGCTGCTGGGTGAGTTCACCTTCAGCGGTCTGCGCGGCGGCAAGGCCGGCAGCGTGCGGGTGGATGTGCTCTTTGACGTGAACGCGGAAGGCATCCTGTCCATGAGCGCCAAGGACCGCGACACGGGCAAGGAGATGAAGACCACGGTCAAGATCGAGTCCGGCGAGAACTGAGGCTCCCGCGCGGTCCCGCTCGACCCGCGGGCTCCGCTTCCATCGGCGCCAAGGGAAGGTTTTCCCCCTCCCCCTCCCCCTCCCCATCCC